>CAZRPA010000026.1:0-33804 GCA_964601855.1 uncultured Flavipsychrobacter sp.
GTAAGTCAAAAATGTGTAATAACAATATATTCCTTACAAATACTATACTTTGTAATTGATGTAATACAATGGGTGCAATAACAGTAGGTACTACTATTTAGTGCCTGTATCTTTACACTCTATGCTGTGTCGTATATTGATGTCGGGAGTATTACTGTTGCTGAGCTGTAGTAGCTTATTGGCAGGTGGTGCCTACCAGTATACCGATAATTGCGCACTAGCTTACAATCATTTTATGGCACTGCGTATGGCAGATGGGCGGCTGGCCATACAACAAGAGCAGAAAAAGAACCCGCAAAACCTGATGGCCACCTACATAGCAGACTATGAAGACTGCCTGGTGCTGCTACTGAATACAGACAAAAAAGAATATGAACGAAGGAAGGCGGGAATGGACGGCCGACTGGCGGCACTGAGCAATGGAGATGTTACAGAGCCATGGTATAGATTTTGTGTGGCGGGTGCATACCTGCATAGAGCTATCGTGAATGTGAAATTTGGCGAGCAGTACAAGGCAGCCTTTAATTTTAGAAAGTCGTTTGCTTTGCTGAAAGAAAACCTACGGTTGTTTCCAGAGTTTGAATATAACAATACAGTGGCTGGGCTGCAAGAGGCGGTAGTGGGATCGCTGCCGGGTAGCTACAAGTGGCTGGCAGGTGTGTTTGGGATAAAGGGCAGTGTGCGGAATGGTACAGAGAAATTGGCAGCATTTGTACATACCCATTCACAGGCCGATCCACTGTATGCCGAAACTCAGCTTTATTATATATACACTCGCTTTTACCTACTGGCAGAAACAGATCAGGTATGGCAAATACTCAATAGCAATGAGTGGGGTGCACAACACAACTTGCTGAAAGCCTATGTGACAACAAACATAGCCCTTGACCACAGACATGCAGATGCTGCTCTGGCTATGCTCATGGCGGCATCAAGTAACGAACAATATGCACAGTATCCTGTATTCGACTATCAGCAGGGAATGGCTATGCTGGCTAAGGCAGATACGAATGCTACTTTTTATTTTGCCAGATACCTGAAGAATAATCGTAGTGAGCTGTATGTGAAAGATGCATGGCAGAAGATGGCTTATGTGTGGTACGTGAACAACAATGAGCGGAAAGCAAACTATTGTAGGCGGCAAATATTGAGCGGTGGCAGCACTAGGATAGATGCAGATAAGCAGGCTCAGCGGTTTGCTATGAGTGGTGTGTGGCCTCACAAAATCCTGCTGCGTGCCAGAATGCTGATAGATGGGGGCTATTATGAGCAAGCATTGGCACTGCTACAGCAAACAAATGCCGCACTACTAAAAAATGCCGCCGACAAGGCAGAGTATTACTTCAGGCTAGGTAGGGTATATGAAGAGATGGTGCATGCGCAAGCTAATGTTCATTATTATAAAGAAGCACTGGCCGCATACAAGGTGGCAATGAGCGAGGGTGCAGGAAGGCAGGAGCAGTTTGCGGCAAGGGCAGCACTACATATTGGCAAAATATACGAGGCGCTGCAACTGGACAAAGAAGCCGTGGCTATGTACACTATCTGTGTGAATATGCCTGAGCATGATTTTCAAAACTCTATAGACCAGCAAGCAAAGGCAGGAATAAACAGAATAGAGTGGAAAAGCAAACAGTTGTCGCATTGATATTAATGAGTATATATAGGCAAGTAAGAGTGCATTGCTACCCGAAAAAGCACCACCATAAATAGTGCATTTTGCACTAAAGTATAAACGGCTATAAAACAATTAACAACATAGGGTTATCCACAGAAAAAAGATTTATGATAGTGCGTTTTTCGTACTATCATATACAGCTACGTGCATGTTATAAAACCTAAAATTGCTGGAAAGAGAGCGGCATATCACCTTTGTGCTATGAACGTAGGATTTGACGAAACGCAACTGAAGAAGATAGCAAGACTATTGTACTTGCAATGCGAAATGAATGTAAAAGAACTGACACAAAGCCTGATGGTGCCAGAGGAGGTGATAGAGTGTTGGATACAAAGCGGAGAGTGGGACAGCGTGAGGGAATCGCTGAGCATATCTAAAAAGAAACAACTAAAATACCTGTACAAAGCACTGAATACAGTGACTAGCAAACTGAATGCTACAGATGAACCCACACCAAAGGATATGGAGCTGATGGCAAAGTATAGTGCTATGATAAAAAACATGGATACCGAGCACGACCTGAAAGGACAGATACAAACGGCTGAAACATTTGTAAGGTGGCTGTATAAGAAGAATGAACCCTTAGCACAAACAGTGACTGAGGAGCTGGGAGTATACATTAAAGAGCAAAATGAATCGTAAACAACGGCTGGTGCCGGGAAATAAATATTAGAAACACCTTATCAGACAACAAGTAGAGACAATGACGGACAAACAATTGATAGCAAGGTGGGAGGAATTTGTACGGATGGTAAAGGCAGGAACACTAACCGATAAAAAAGAAACTAACGAAGAACTAGCAGCCAGAAAAAATATGCTAGAAGCCGATCCGGAAAAGTGGTTTGGATATTACTTTCCGAGGTTTGCATATGCAAGGGCAGCGGCTTTTCAGCTAAGCTCTACAGTCCGTATATTGAACAACAAAGAGTGGTGCGAGGTGCGCATGTGGAGCAGGGAGCTGGCCAAAAGTACACGTACTATGATGGAGGTATTTTATCTGGTGCTGGTGGGTCATAGAAACGACGATGACCGTATGGTGGTGCATGCTGATGGCACCATGACAGAAGCCCAAAGGATAAAAAAACGATGTGTGCTGATGATAAGTAACAGCCTAGATAATGCTACCCGCCTACTGATGCCCTACAAAGCCAATATGGAGTATAACCAACGACTAATACAAGACTATGGTGTGCAGGTGGGCGATGGCGCATGGAGTGTTACAGAGTTTGTGACGAAGGGTGGGGTGTCGTTTAGGGCAATAGGGGTAGGGCAAAGCCCCAGAGGAACGAGAAACGAAGAGGCGCGGCCAGACATAATACTGTTTGACGATGTAGACACAGATAGCGACTGCCTGAACTCTGATATTGTAGCAAAAAAATGGCGATGGATAGAAGAGGCTGCAATAGGCACTAGATCGGTGTCGGTGGCTACTACCATTATATTTTGTGGCAATAGAATAGCTTTGTCTTCTTGTATACAAAAAGCAGCAGATATAGCAGACCATGTGGACATTGTGAACATACGCAACGAGCAGGGAAGGTCTACATGGCCTGAAAAAAACAGTGAGTCTGACATAGACAGAGTACTAAGCCAGAAAAGCTATGCAGCACAGCAAAAGGAATACTACAACAACCCTATTACAGAGGGGGCGGTGTTTAAACAAATGGCATATAAACCGGCATTGCCTATCAATGAATACAATATACTGGTGTGCTACACAGACCCATCTTACAAAACCACCGCCGACTACAAAGCCACAGTGCTGGTGGGGAAATGGCGGAGTGAATACCATGTAATAAAATGCTATCTGGACCGCGCCACCACTGCCGAAATGATAAACTGGCACTACGAAATAATGAATTTAGTAGGTAGCCGTAGCTGTTATTACTACATGGAGCAGGTGTTTATGCAAGATGTACTGGTGAAAGAGGTGAGTGATGCCGGAAAACGAAATGGCAGAACTATACCCATAATAGGAGATACTCGCAAAAAGCCAGATAAATTTATGAGGGTAGAGAGCCTGCTGGAACCTATGAACAGAAATGGAGAGCTGTACCTGAATGAGCAAGAACAACATAACCCACACATGCAGCGACTGGTAGAACAGTTCAGAGCATTTTCGCAGGCGGGTAATGCGCACGACGACGGCCCAGATGCAGTAGAAGGCGCAGTATGGATATTAATAGAAAAGACAGCAAATAGAGGTGGACACGGCATAGCAATGGGAGCGAAACCAACTAATAGCAAACGATACTGAGCTGTGTGGGCAAATGAAGGAAGTGTGTAATGTAGTGCAATAAATTTTCAGGACATTTGTGTAAAGACGACAGTCATCAAAAGGAACAACATGAAAAACATACTCTCAATACTAGCAGTAATACTGAGCATGTGCGGAACTGTAGCTGCACAGCAAGACAAAGATGAAAGAAGGGAAGACCGTAAGGAAGCTCAGGAGGAGAAAAAAGCAAATAACAAAAACAAGGTAGATTATAGTGTATTCAGAAGGCAGATACTGACGCTGCCTGAGTATGCAGAGCAGCGTGGCAAACTACAGGAAATAAGAAAAGCAGGAAAAGGTATACCCAAAATATATGCTGTGGTGGACTCTCTAAACGATACCGAGGATGCTAAGTTGCTGACGGGGTATATAATGCTGACGCTGGGAGATAACACAGCAAATGTATACGAGGTAACCTATGACCGTGCTGTGAAAAAAATAGTGCAGGTAAAGCCTACAGGAGAAACACTAGACATAGAAAAGGAAGAAAGAACAGAACCCACCAGCAAACAGAATGTAAAGAAGTCTGCCCCAAAAAAGAAAACTGGTGATGATGAAGAGGATGATGAAGAAGACGAAGAAGAAGAAAAGCCAACAAGAGGAAAAAAGAAAGAACCCAAGGATGAAGATGAATAGTAAATAGCTCCACTACTATTACTATTTGTGAACTATTGACACTGCCGCCTTGAATAAGGATGTAGTGATAATAAGTCACTGCCCAAACCGACTAAAATAAACCAATATAAACCCTGAATCTATGCCTATAATAACAGTAACAGAACTGCAAACAAAACTGTATGCAGAAGTAATAACAGAGATAACAAGAGGAGACATTGCGATAGCAGAAACTGCAATAATGGCTGCTGTGCAAGAGTGCAAGATGTACCTGAGCAGGTATGACCTGATGCAATTGTTTGGTACGGATACAGAGCCACCTACGGTGACCGATGAGTACCTGAAAAGTATAGTAAAAAATATAGCGTGCTGGCATCTGCTGCGCCTGAGTAATACCGGCGTAGAATATGCCACTAGCCGCACAGCATACACTGATGCGCTAGATGTGCTGAAAAGTATAAAAACAGGTGCTGTGCAGCCGCATGGATGGCCTTACAGGGCGATAGATGCAGATAATTCTCAGCCCGATGGCAACAGTATAAATTGGAACAGTAACCCCAAGAGGAGTAATCATTACTGATTTATGATTTCCCCCAAACACAATTTAGAACTAAGCTATTAGGAAAATAAAACTTCCCCTAGCTGCATGTATGCAAAGAGAACTAACGCAAAGACACTGTAAAGGACTACAGTGAGGTATTTATTGTTCTTTTTAGCATCGCGCGTTAGTGTCTGGATATTGGGTGTGAACCAGTAAGCAACTCCAAGCGACAAAAGGAAAGTAACAAAATATATAGGGAAGCGAAAAAGAATAAGTAGCATACCTATAGCACCGACCCAGTCTTGCATCAGCAATGCCAGACCCTTGAGGATAATGCAGTTTAGTAAAGCCAAGAATATCAACCCAGAACCATAAGCCAACAACTTATTGCCTGTAATCTTGTAAACAAGGCTATAATATTCTGTCAGTATTCGTCTCATTATTATAAAAATTGCAAAGGGGGAATTGTTATATCAAATATAAGCAAGGGGTGCGTAAAGATACAAATTATCCAATTGGGTGTATTGAAAATCAGCTTTAAATAAAAGGAAATTAATTATAACATATGGAAAAGGTAATACTGAATGAATTAAACGTCAGGTCGACAGACCGCAATAAAAAGGATATAAGCACTTGGCGCAACGCATTGTCAACAGCGGAATCGGTACAAAGCCCAAACCGAGCTAGGCTATATGACCTGTATGAAGACATACTACTGGACGGTCACCTGACAGGTGTGATAGCTAAGAAGATAAATGCTGTGCTAAACAAAGAAATCTACTTTGAAAAAGGCGGACAGCGAGTACACAAGCTAGATGGGCTAATAGCCTCAATGGCATTCAGAGAGGTGATAAAAACCATACTAGAAACACTGCTGTGGGGGCTATCGGGGTTAGAGTTTGTGCCAGGTGCAGAGCTGATATGCAACACCATACCCCGTAAGCATATAAAGCCCGAAATGGGTGTAATAGCTTATGAGCAAAATGGTGTGGAAGGCATAAACTACAAAGAACTGCTCAATGTGTGGGTAATGGGTGCCCCGGGCGATATGGGTCTATTGCTCAGATGCGCACCCTACTGCCTGTATAAGCGAAGCGGGCTGGCAGACTGGGCGCAGTTTATAGAGCTGTTTGGCCAGCCGGTGCGCATTATCAAGTACGACTCATATGATGAGCAAACAAAGGAAGAATTGAGAAGGGTGCTGGATGAAAGTGGTAGCTCGCTATCGCTGATGATACCCAGACAGGCAGACTTTGAGATAAAAGATGGTAAACAAGCCAATAGTGATGGTGGCTTGCAGCTATCATTTATAAAGGCACTCAACGAAGAAATATCTGTAACTGTACTAGGCAATACAGAAACTACCAACAGCAGTCGTAGTGCGGGTTATGCCCAAAGCAAAATACACCAAGAGCAACAGTATGAAATAACGAAGGCAGATATAGCGTACACGTCTGCTATGCTCAATACACCAGCTTTTTTGCGCATACTACAATCGTATGGGTATGAGGTGGCAGGCGGACGGTTTGTATTTGCAAAGGATACAGATATTGAATACCTACACAAACGCATGGCAATAGACAAAGACCTAGCAAGTATAGTGAATATACCAGACAGTTATTGGTACGATACCTATGGTATTCCGCAGGCGTAAAATAAACACTAATAAACCCTCAATAAAGAAAACATGAACTCACCATTTGCACAATTGTTTTTGGCGCTACAAGCCCATATAAAAAACAAAGTTACCAGTATAAGTTATGTAGCCCAAGACACGGGACAGTTGTCAGTAAAGGGTAGACCACCCGTGACGTTTCCTTGTGTGCTCATAGACTTTGATAAGTTCACATTCAGCAACTTAGGCGAAGGTGTACAAACAGCTAGTGGCGAGGTGTTGCTAAAGCTGGGATTTGCACCACACAGCCCTACTGCCCAAAATACACCGGACGAATATAAAGACATGGCACTGTGCTACTACGACCTGGAATGGGCACTGCACAAGGTACTACATGGCTGGACTGCAAAATCGAACTTTGGGTGTATGATACGTACATCGGTAGATACACAAACCCGAACCGATGGGTATAGGGTGAGGGAAATGAGGTATTCAGTAACATTTGATGACTATAGCACCCGCCCAGAACAAATATACACCCCAGCAAGCCTTCAGGTGACACTGAGCGAATAGTATATGGCATAATTAAGGCCTATAGTGGTATAGGGTGGCAAATAGATGTTGGTACATGTTTTTCGCTAATTTTGAATATCACAAAACGTAATTGGTATGGAAAGGAAAGAATTTATCAAAAAAGGGATATTTGCTACTGCACTTACTTACCTATATAATGCCGTAACGAGTCCACTGAAGGCAGCAGAAAAAATAGCAGCATCGCCCTACAGAGGAGTGGAAGCTGTACTGGCTCCTACCAACACACATATGGTGGGGAATGGATTTAAGGTGATGAACTACTTTCCGAATGGAAGAGGGTTTGAGGAGCGAATGAGTCCGTTTTTTTTGTTGGATTTTAATGCAGAGGTCAGTTATCCTCCATCCGAGATATCGAGAGGTGTGGGCGTGCATCCGCACAGAGGCATAGAAACCATCACATTTGCGTATAAAGGCGGTGTAGAGCACCACGACAGTAAGGGCAACCACGGAATAATAGGTCCGGGCGATGTGCAGTGGATGACTGCCGGTGGCGGTGTGCTGCATAAGGAGTACCACGAACAAACATACACCAAGAAGGGTGGTGCATTTGAGATGTTGCAACTATGGATAAACCTGCCCAAGGCGCACAAAATGACCCCTGCCAAATACCAAATAATACAGCATAAGGCTAAGCCTAAAGTAACGCTGCCCGGCAACTCGGGCACTGTATATGTAGTGGCTGGTGAGTATGAGGGTGTGAAGGGAATAGCCAGTACTTTTTCGCCAGTGAATATGTATGATATGCACCTGAATGCCAATGCTGATTTTACCTTCACCCTGCCTGCACACTACAACTCGGGCATACTGGTAGTAGATGGGTCAATAACTGTAAACAAGTATCCAGTGCCTGAGAACCACTACATACAGTTGAAAAATGAAGGGGGAGAGATAAGGATAACATCGGCAGGAAAAGCAACTATATTGGTGCTGAGCGGACAGCCACTTAATGAGCCATATGTTAGTTATGGTCCGTTTGTGATGAACACAGAAGCAGAGATACGCCAAGCAGTAGAAGACTACAATGCAGGTAAATTTGGGTTTCTGAAGGATTGATGGTAATATAGATTTACCAAAAATAGATGGCCATGCAAGAGTACCTGAAAACGCTATTGAAAAAGTTCAGTTGGTTCACAGAGTCTATAAATGAAACTACTGTGTACACTGAAAAGTTGTGGATGCAGGAGGCAGATAAAGCAGCGGAGATAACATACTTCTTTTACAACACAGGAAGATTGACCAAAACCGAAAATAGCCAAACTACCGAAGGATACTGGATTACAGACGATGAAAAAGAAATGCTGATATTGGAAATAGGCGGAAAAAGAAGAGTGCTAAAGCCAATATATGTGTCGAAGAATATACTGATACTTAAAAAGCCTAGATCACCCAAGCCACCTATTGTGCTGTATAATCCGCAGGTAGTAAAAGACATGAGTGTGCAGCAATATCTGGAAAGGTCAATAATGAGAAAAATGCATCGCAGGGACAAAGTAGGCGATGTGATATGGATAGGTGAAGATGGTAAACGGCGCAAGGAAAAGGATGGAGATGTGTAGGAAAAACATAGCCGTATAATAAAACCTACCTTTGCGGTTATGCAAGTTCAAAAATATCCGGTAGACACCCTGCTCGCCAATCTGAAAATAAAAGAAATGAATGAAATGCAGGTAGCAGCTATGAATGCTATCGGCAAGGAAGGGGATACTGTATTGCTATCTGCCACTGGGTCGGGGAAAACACTGGCTTATCTACTGCCATTGGTACAACTGCTAGATGCCGGTAACAAACTGACGCAGGCACTTATCATAGTACCGTCGAGAGAGCTGGCACAGCAAATAGAAGAAGTATTCAAGTCGATGGGCACGGGGCTGAAAATAACTGCCTGCTATGGTGGCCACCTGAGGCAAACCGAGGAAAACAATCTGCAACAGCCACCAGCAGTAATAGTAGGTACACCAGGTCGATTGGCAGATCATATTCGCCGTAGCAACATAACAGTAGGTGCCATAACCACACTGGTGCTGGATGAATACGACAAAACATTGGAGTTGGGGTTTGAGGAAGAGATGTCTTTTGTGGTAGGTTCGCTGCCAGCATTGAACAAAAGAGTGTTGACCTCTGCAACAGAAGCAATGGAGGTATTGGATTTTCTGGGCATGAAAGAGGTAACAACGCTCGATTATCTGCCGGAGTTAACTACCGAAGAAGACAGACTGGAAGTAAAAAAAATACTGTCGCCCGGCAAGGATAAAACAGACACACTGTATGAGCTGCTATGCTACATAGGCAACAGACCCACTATCATATTTTGCAATCATAGAGAGGCGGTAGAGAGAACAAGCTCACTGATGGCAAAGAGTGGTATAGTGAATACTTTTTATCATGGTGGTATGGAACAGCAGGAGCGCGATACGGCACTCTGCAAGTTCAGAAATGGAACAGTAGATTTTCTGGTGACTACCGACCTAGCTGCACGGGGACTGGACATACCCAACATACGATACATCATACACTACCACCTGCCATTGACACCAGATAGCTACACCCACCGCAACGGCAGAACCGCCAGAATGGACGCTACAGGTACAGCTATACTGATACTATCGCCAGAAGAGCACCTACCAGAGTATATAACCGGAGAGGTAGAGGAGATAGTGCCTGACGCAGAACTGAAGCTACCCGCCCCACCGCAATGGTCAACCCTGTTTATAGCGGCTGGTAAAAAAGACAAGGTAAATAAGGTAGATATAGTAGGCTTTTTGGCGCAAAAAGGAATGCTGAAAAAAGAAGATATAGGGCTGATAGATGTAAAAGACTTTTTCTCGTTTGTGGCAGTGCGGAAGTCGAAAGTGGGACAAGTGCTGCAACTAGTGAAAAACGAAAAAATTAAAAACAAAAAGGTGATGATAGCAGTAGCTAAATAACCAAAGACCTGCAATAAATAAGGGTATGGACGTACTACAACAAAACAATGAAATAAAGGGTAGGTTTTACATAATGCACGAAGGAGCAGAGATTGCAACTATGCACTACAACTACCCTGCTGCCAACAAAATCATTATTGACCACACAGAGGTAGCTGAGGCATATGAGGGTAAGGGGCTGGGCAAACAATTGCTGCAAGCATTGGTAACATACGCACGCAAACAAAAGATAACAGTGATACCACTGTGTCCGTTTGCAAAGGGTATGTTTGATAGGATAGAGGCTTTCAGAGATGTGCTGGTGTAGGTATTGTGGTTTAGCTAACCGAATTTTAGTCGGTTAGGAATGCATCTTTGTAGCGTTGTTTTTCCACAATTTTTTCGCCAGATGCTGTACCATCAAGTTGAATAAGGGGCATGACTATTTTTCTGGATAGGGTTACTCTTAACTTTTCAGTTTTGAATAGAGAAAGGTCGCGGCTGTAAAATGTTATTGTATTTCCTGACATTATTGTGGTGATGCCAGGAAATGAAGTAACGCTTAATCCAATCGGTTTCAAGCTAATACTAACAACTTCTCTATCACGAAGCGGATCGCCAGCCCAGCTTACTGTCAAACTACTACCACGGCTTAATGTGTTTGGAATTATAGAGTCAAAATCAAAATTTCCTACATCAGATGTAGATACTGTGTTACGAATGGGTAAACCTGCTTTTAACAGTTCTATGCTCAAATCTGGCATTCCTTCAAATCTCCACCCCTTTGAGAGTGTGCCTATATAGTTGTAGTTGTATGTAAGGTTGTTTACTTTAATGATGCTATCATTGGATATCCTTACCGTGGGGCCGCTAGCAGTATATTCTCTGAAACCTGCAGTCATGTAAGTTATACTATCAGTAAGCCTGTACACTACAGTATATGACTGATGAAATGGTTTGTCAACAGAAGACGGTGTATTTGTTTTAGTGCAGCCCGCAAGAAGAGTTGCTGTGCTAAAACTTAGTATTGTCAGGCTTTTCAGTAGGTGCATGTAGCTATGTTAGTATTACTTAACGCACTTGTATTAGATTTTAGTGTGCTGATTTTATAGAGTCTGGTAATGGCTGTGTTACAGATATGCAAATCACCCGCTGCGGGTGAAGCTTACTTAGGTACTACTATATACCTTTGGTTTATCAACATCATCCCTATGCGCTCACGCCTATTTACTGTTTTTTTCGTATCATTATTGTTCTATTCATTTTCGGCTACAGCCCGCATTGGTAGCATATCTGGCAGAATTACAGACGACACCGGCAAGCCACTGTCGTTGGTAAGTATTTTGCTGCTTAATGCAGCAGACTCTGCACTGGTGAAAACGGAGCTCACTGATGAAAAGGGGGAGTATCACCTCACCCCATCAGCAGACGGTAATTTTGTGGTGCGGGTGAGCCTGATGGGTTATGAGGGTTACATTTCGGCACCTGTATCTACTATTGACGGCAATGTAATGCTGCCCAGTATAATGCTAATGCCCAGAGCTGCTGTGATGAATGAAGTAGCAGTGCGTGCCCAGAAACCATTTGTAGAGGTGCATGCCGACAAGCTGGTAGTAAATGTAGAAAGTAGTATAGTAAGTGCAGGTAGCACAGCACTAGAGGTACTGGCACGCTCGCCAGGAGTGACCGTAAATAGCAATGACAACATAAGCCTGAAAGGCAAACAAGGAGTGACGGTGATGATAAATGGCAAAATACAACCCATATCGGGTGAAGACCTGGCCAATATGCTGAAAAGCATGCCTGCTAGTGCGGTAGAGACCATAGAGCTCATATCAAACCCATCGGCCAAGTATGATGCTGCTGGCACTGCTGGAATCATAAATATAAAGCTGAAACGAGACCGGAAAATGGGGCTTAACGGCAGCGTGAATGCTACCTATGCTCAGGGGGTGTATGGTAAGGCTAGTGCAGGTATGAATATGAACTACCGTACCCAAAAACTAAATCTTAACGCTAACTACAACCATAGCAACAGGGTGGGATTTAATAACCTGACCCTGAAAAGAAACTTTTATGAGAATGGTACATTTACCGGTGCATACGAGCAAGACAATACCTACCTCTACCACGTCAATACAGATATGGGTGGGCTCAGTGCAGATTATAGCCTATCATCTGCTACTACTATAGGTGGTGCAGTAAGTGCAGAGCATACCTATTTTAGGCGCGATGGCAATAATTTCTCCCGAGTTATAGACCCAGATACTACCAAGCAGCAATCGCACTTTGTGACACAAAACAGCTCACCCAATAACTGGGGCAACCGTACTGCTAATCTGAATCTGCGTCATAACTTTGATACTGCCGGACAAACATTGGCTGTAGATGCCGACTATGCGGCATACCCCACCAGTGGCAGGCAAGATTACACCACCCGATACTATCACGATCTAACCGATGGTACTTCTGTGCCTTCTGGTGTGCAGCCATTACAGTTTCATGGCGACCTTGCAGGCATTACCCAAATACGGTCGGTAAAGGCTGATTATAGCCGCCCCATGAGCAATGGAGTAAAAATGGACGCCGGTGTAAAAATGAGTTATGTAACTGCTGAAAACGACCTGAAATTTTACAACTACAAAAACAATGTGCCGGTTACAGACAGCAACCGAACCAATAATTTTTTGTATAAAGAGCAGATAAATGCTGCCTACATAAACGTAGGCAAGGAGTATGGCAAGTGGAGCACGCAGATAGGGCTAAGGGCTGAGCAAACCATAGCTAGTGGCGATGCTACCACACCCGTAATAGGTGACTCTACATTCACCCGAAACTATGCACAACTCTTCCCTAGCTTAGCTGTGCAGCGACACATAAATGCACACAACGACCTGGGTATAACACTGAGTCGCCGAATAGAACGCCCCAACTACGACCAGCTCAACCCCGCTACCTACTATCTGGATCCTACTTCCTACAAAACCGGTTATCCATACCTTAATCCTGCATTGTCTTATACGGCAGAGTTATCACACACCTGGAAGCAAAAGTTTATCACTAACCTCAACTATACCCACACCACAGCACCTATAACAGAAGTGTTGCAACCGAGTGCCACCGAAAGTAAGGTGACGATACAAACCCAGAAAAATCTGTCGTCAATGTATTACATCGGTATGAGTGGATCTTACCAGATACGTGTATGCAGCTGGTGGAACAATACTACCAATATGAACCTATATTACGTACACTATACGGGCAATATAGCAGGCACCAATCTGAGTGCAGGTAAGCCTACGTTTGATGCTAACACCAGTAATAGTTTTGTGCTGCCACATAGCTGGTCGGCAGAGGTGGGTGGGTTTTATCAGGCACCACAGGTATATGGCTACATGAACCTAAAACCTAGCTGGATGCTGAACATGGGTTTGCAAAAAAACCTGTTCGATAAGCGCGCTACCGCCCGTATCAATGTGACTGATATGTTCTGGCGCGGGTATCCACGCGGAACATCCTATTACAACAGTTACAACGAGTGGTTTTCGGCAAGGCGCGACACCCGTCAGGTGGCAGTGTCATTCACATTTCGTTTTGGTACACGCACCTTGCCGCCAGCAGGCAGGCATAGTAGCGGGGCAGAAGAGGAGAAGCGCAGGGCAGGTAGCCAGGCAGGGTAAGAAGTTTATTTGTATAATAGTGACATAGTTAAAGGTATTTAGTTGTTCCATTTTCGTTAGAGTAGTGTATGCGATATTTAATACTAAAAACCCGTTACCTAGCGTTGAGCTGAGTAGCGGGTTCTTTATGCAATGTAGCCAATGTAAAGTCTATAACTTATCCTATCGCCGCCATTGTTGCATTCATTCTGTTGATGGTTTCTTCTTTTCCTATCACTTCTGCTATCGCAAAAACTCCGGGACCGTATTTGCCACCTACCAGCATAATGCGGAACGGCAACATTACTTCTCCCTTTTTGATGCCATGTAGCTGCACATGTTCGTTAAATGAAGTTTCTAGGTCGGTAGCATTCCAAGTGGGCAGAGTGGCTAGCACCTGTGTCCAGCTACTGAAAAACTGTTGTTTCTGTTCGTTCCATTTATCAGCTATAGCCGCTTTTTCAACCAGCTCAGGCGTGGCAAAAAAGAAATGACCTTGTGCCCAGAAGTCGCTGAGCAGCGTACAGCGGTCTTTGATAAGGGCTGCTATAGTAGCTACTTGCTCATGAGTAGGTGTAGCACCATGTGCCTCTATAAACGGCAATGCCAAAGAAGCTAGTGTTTCATTATCTGTATGTTGTATATACTGATGGTTGAACCATTTGGCTTTCTCAAAGTCGAACTTAGCACCGCCTTTGTGTACCCGCTCGATTGAGAAACGGCTTACCAGCTCATCGAGCGAAAACAGCTCTTGTCCTGTGCCATCGTTCCAGCCTAGCATAGCCAGCATGTTTACAAATGCCTGCGGCATAAAGCCCATTTCCTTAAATCCCTTGGTTATTTCGTTTGTTTTGGGGTCGTGCCAGTTCATAGCAAACACCGGGAAGCCCAGCCTGTCGCCATCACGTTTACTCAGTTTGCCATTGCCATCGGGCTTTAGTATCAGTGGCAGGTGCGCCCATAGGGGCATGTGTTCTTTCCATCCCAGATACTCCCATAGCAGCACATGCACAGGTGCACTAGGCAACCACTCCTCGCCACGAAAAGCATGCGATATCTGCATCAGATAATCGTCTACTACCACTGCAAGGTGGTAGGTGGGCATGCCATCGGCCTTCAGTAATACTTTATCATCTACTAGCGAACTATCAAAGGCTATTTCGCCCCGTATCATATCGCTGATGTGTATGGTGGTATGCTCTGGTACTTTTATCCTTATCACATAGGGTGTGCCAGCTACTATCAATGCTTCGGTTTCGGAGGGGCTGAGTGTCAGTGAGTTGCGCATCAGCAGGCGGGTATTGCTATCATACTGGGCAGCAGAGTGCTCGTCTTTACGGTGCTCATGCCTCATTTTTTCCAGCTCTTCAGGTGTGTCAAACGCATAGTATGCATTGCCTGCAGCTACCAACTGCATAGCATATTGCCTATACATGCTTTTGCGCTCGCTCTGGCGGTAGGGCACAAAAGGCCCGCCTTTTACGGGGCTTTCATCAGGCTCTAGTCCGCACCAAGCCAGACAATCCATTATGTATTGCTCAGCACCGGGTACAAAACGTGTTTGGTCAGTGTCTTCTATTCTCAGTACAAAATCGCCGCCATGAGCGCGGGCAAATAGATAGTTGTACAGTACAGTGCGTACACCACCCAGGTGCAGGCCGCCGGTAGGGCTGGGTGCAAATCTTACTCTTACCTTCATACCCCAAAATTAGTAGTAAATATGCATTGTAGGGCATCAATAACTATTTTTGAATGAGCAGCGTGAATTGGATAAATATTGACGATAGTACGCTCGATTGTTTTTGTGTAGGTGGTAGTATAAAGTATTGAAATACAAATCGTTACAATTTCATAATACCAATAGGCCATACTATGCCAATCTCTTGAAGTATTCTTGACTCCAAGAATCTTCTGTATATGTATGAGATAATATTGTCAATAATAGCAGGTTTAGTTTTGTTTCTCTATGCCGTTAATAATTTGTCTACTACCTTACAAACCGCAGTAGGAGAACAAGCGAATAGCTGGATACAAAAATTTACCTCAAATACCTTCAGTAGTCTGATAGTAGGTGTAGTGGTTACTACCTTACTAGATTCTTCCTCCGCAGTTATAATTATTACCATAGTACTGGTAAATTCTAAAATACTGACGTTCAAACAAGCAATGGGTATAGTGCTGGGGGCCAATATAGGCACTACTGTAAGCAGCCAGATAATAGCGATGGACATTGGCAAATACTCACCAGTTCTGTTGTTAGTAGGTTTTGTGTTGCTTATAGTGTCAAAGTCTGAAAAGGTGAGCAACACCGGCAAAATAATACTGTACTTCGGTGTGTTGTTTTTTGGGTTGTACACTATGGAGAATGCAGTAGAGCCACTAAAAGAGAAGCCGTTTTTTGCGGAATGGATGAAAAAGACCGAGCAACCTGTAACTGGTGCGCTGATAGGTGCAGTGGTCACACTGTTTATTCAATCTTCATCGGCTACAGTAGGTATGGCGCTCATTTTGGCAAAAAAAGGATTGCTGAGTCTTACCGGAGGGATAGCAGTGATGCTAGGTGCAGAATTAGGTACGTGCAGCGACACACTGATAGCTACTATAAACGGTAGCAGAGCAGCACTAAAAACAGGACTATTTCACTTGTCTTTCAATCTATTGTCTATTATCATAGGGCTTATATTGTTCTATCCATTCGTATGGTTTGTGCAACGGATAAGTGCTGGTGCAACAATAGAAAGAACGCTGGCTAATGCGCACATGCTGTTCAATATAATGGGTGTACTGGTTTTTGTTTGGTTAATACCTGTTTTTGAGCGGGTGCTGAATCAACTACTACCAGATAAAGTAATAGTGAATAAAGGAGTGTAAACGACAAAGTAATTGGGTTGGAGCCCACAAACTTCAAATTGATTTCAAAAAACCAAAAACTTTTCCTACATTTGCACTGTGTTCAAAAAAAGTCAAAAGTTTATCTTTTGACTTTTTGATTTATACGGGCATAGTTCAATGGTAGAATAGAGGTCTCCAAAACCTTTGATCGTGGTTCGAATCCGCGTGCCCGTGCCCTTAATGTTTAATCGGACGACCGATTAAGGGTTGTAAATAGCATTCGCTATTTACACCTTTGTCGTTTAGCCACTAAAAGAGAACTATGAGCAAATTAGGCAATTATGTGCAAGAAGCTTATGACGAGTTGTTGCACAAGGTGACCTGGCCATCTTGGGAAGAGCTACAACAAACTACTATCATAGTGCTAGTAGCACTATCGCTTGTTACTGTTGTTATCTTTGGTATGGACTTTGTGTCTGAAAATGCGCTTACATTCATTTACAAAACTATAGGCGGCTAATCAAATGGATGCTATGAGCGAAGAAGTGGTAATAATTCCTGATGTGGCACCTGCGCCAGATACCAAGTGGTATGTGATACGTGTAGTGAGCGGAAAGGAAAGAAAAGTAAAAGAATACCTGGATAGGGAAGTAAAAATCAATAACTGGACCAACTCTGTGGTGCAGATATTATGTCCTGTAGAAAAGGTGTTTAAAGTGCTGAATGGCAAAAAAGTACTCCGCGAAAAAACTTTGTTTCCGGGATATATATTGCTGGAAGCTAACGACGGCAAACTTACCGACGATATTATACACACTGTAAAAAATGTAACAGGCGTTATTCACTTTTTGGGCAAAGACCATCCTACGGCTTTGCGCAAGGCAGAGGTGAACAAAATGTTTGGTAAAATGGACGAAGTAAGCGAGCAGGGTATAGGCTACGCAGATCCGTACATCATAGGCGAAACAGTGAAAATCATTGATGGTCCATTCAACGACTTCAACGGTACTGTAGAAGAAATAAACAACGAGAAGAAAAAACTGAAAGTGGTAGTAAAAATATTTGGCAGGGCTACACCGGTAGAGCTGAACTATATGCAGGTAGAAAAACTGGCATAATACTATTTACCAAAATTAATAATACTATAAAAGCCGCACCTGAAAAGGTTGCGGCTTTTTTGTGTTTGTATGCTGGTCTTCTTATACCTGTTGCGGGTTAAGCACCACCACCTTGCGCTCCATTGCCTGGGCCGCTGCGTTTGAACTTGCGTTTTTTGTTATTACTTTTCGATTTTGACTTCGAAGCTATTGTTTCGGTAGGGGCTGGGCCAAACTGCTCTGGCACTACCTGACGGGGCACATCAGTGCCTATCAGTTTTTCTATCTTCTGAAACTTGTACAACTCTTTATCTGTCACAAACGTATAGGCTGTACCCTTAGTAGCCGCGCGTGCCGTGCGCCCTATGCGATGTACGTAGTCTTCGCCATCGTGCGGCACATCGTAGTTTATTACCAGATCTATGTCTTCTATGTCTATGCCACGGCTCAGTATATCGGTAGCTACTATGATCTTTAGCTTGCGGCTTCTGAAGTCCAGCAATACCTGTTCGCGTTGGTCTTGTTCCAGGTCAGACTGTATATTGCCTACCGAAAACTTAGCCCTGCGCAGCTCTTCGTATAGTTTCTTCACACTCAGCTTGCTAGAGCAGAAGATGAGTACACTACCAAATTCTTTTTGCTCCAGCACATACTTTACCAGCGGTATTTTTTGTGGCTCGTACACCAGAAAAGCACCTTGGGCTATCTGCTCTGGTGGCTTAGATATGGCTATGTTTATTTCGGCGGGGTTCTTCAGTATGGTATTGGCTAGCTTGCGCATAGCCGGTGGCATAGTTGCCGAAAACAGTAGGTTTTGCCGCTGTGTGGGCAGGTACGATATTATTTTTATGATGTCTTCATAAAAACCCATATCCAGCATCCTGTCGGCCTCATCTAGTATCAGGTAGCGTAGGCCATCTAGTTTCACATAGCCCATATTCAGGTGCGATATCATGCGCCCCGGTGTGCATATCACTATATCTGCTCCCTTTTCCAGTGCCTTGCGCTCAGCAGCAAACAATGCACCGCCAGTGCCACCATATACCGATATAAAGCTGATAGAAGTGTAGTACGTTATACCCTCCAGTGTCTGGGCTATTTGCACAGCCAGCTCGCGTGTGGGCACTACTATCAGTGCGTTTATAGATTGCTCGTCGTGCGGCTGCGAAAGCAGCTTGTGCAGCACCGGTAGCAGGAAGGCAGCAGTTTTGCCAGTGCCTGTTTGGGCAGCGGCTATTATGTCTCTGCCAGCTATTATGTGGGGTATTACCTGCTCTTGCACAGGGGTGGCTGTTTCGTAGCCCATGGCATCTATGCCATCCATCAGGTCGTCATCGAAACCAAACTCAGAAAAGTACAAAATATCAAAATTTAGCTTTAAAGATAGTCATTTACCCGCATTAGATAGCGGCTGTCTATCCTACCCCTCTCCCTCACTACCTTATCAGTGTCACATTTCCTTTTATCATTTTGCTAGGCGAGCCATTGGGCAGCAGTGTGGTGTAGTCTATATAGTAGTGATACACCCCTATGCCTTGGGGCGTACCCCTTAGGGTGCCATCCCATCCATCGCTGGTGCTGGTGGTTTCGTACACCAGCTCTCCATACCTGTTGTATAGGCGCAGGCGGTAGTATTGTAGTGGGCACACTATGCCGGGTGTAAACCGGTCGTTGATGCCATCGCCATTGGGGGTAAAGGCATTGGGCACGGCCAGGCAGTTTTCGCAGGGCCATACTACCCGCACATAGGCACTGCCGCTGGTGGTGCCACAGTAGTTGCTTACCGTTACTGCATACTGCCCGGTAAAGGTGGGCGACAGGCAGCAGGTGGTGTCGCCAGTGCTCCAGAGGTAGGTGGTGCCATATTGTGGATTGCCCAGCACAGCGGGTACATCTCGGCACACGGTGGTGTCGCCGCCCAGCAGTGCGCTGGGTGTAGCATGTAGCCTGAAGGTATCTGTATGGTAGAGACAGTCGCCAGTGGTGAGCCGCCAGTATAGCCCGGGCTTGGTGGCACTAATGCTGCTGGTGGTAGCACCTGTGCTCCACAGGTATTGTGTACCCGCTAGGCTGCCCGTAAGCTGCACAGGGTATGCTGTGGCACAAAACGTAGTATCGCTCACATGCCGGCTGCTATCGCTTATGTCCATCACACATACATCGTCAATATACACATAACAATATACAAATGAATCATTGCTGTGTACCGAATCTCTTACCGAAAACATAAACGAGTCTTGCATAGGCTCGCCGTCATTAAAGTGACCCAGTGTTATCCATTCTTCGCCACCCTGAGCGGTATAAGTGCCCTCTATTTTTGTCCATCCACTGGTATCGGTTATAAACTTCCCTGGGGTGTTGCGTACAGTTACAGGCTTGGTAAGTGTGGCATTTATAAATCCTACACTGTCTTTTATCATAGTATCAGATATATAAGCACCTATTTTGTCAGTAGTAATGACGGTGCCATATATACGCGAGAGAGTAGAGGTAGCGAGATTTACATAGAAGCTAATGTAGTAGGTATGCATTGATTGCATTGGTGAAACCAGCTTTGCTTCCATATATTCTCTGTAATCTTTCCAGGTTCCAGGAGACCTTGAATGCAAATAAATTCCTGTATAGGCATTGCCTGTTCTGGCTGGCTGATAACCAATTGTATTTGCTGGTACACCATGTCCGTACGGTGTTGTGTCACAAGCGTGGAAATAGTCAGGAGAACTATAAATTGAAATAGATGCCCAATTTTGTACAGTTGGGAAATAAGTATAGTCTTCGGAATAAGCTATATGATATGGCATACCACCAGGACCTGCCACCCAATAAGGGCAGTCATTATATTTTTCAAAGTCTGGATTGGGCACTAAGTTTTGGCAGAAAGCTGGGGTGATAGAGAGCAAAGTTATGCCCAGTATCAGGAGGAGTGCTCTCATATGTTGGTTAGTGTGGTGATACAACATAAACGGAGGAGTGTGATAATTGTTGTTGGGGTGAAAATTATTATTTAATCCTTCCCCCACATATCCCCCTATCACCACCATCTATACACGTGCAGGGCAAAAATGTGTACCTTTAACGATAGATATGTTACCCAACTGGCAAAAAGGAATAGTGACCCGAATAGAGCAGGCTACGCACAACACGCGCCGCCTGTGGGTGACACTACCCGAAACCGAGTCGTTTATGTTTAAGCCCGGTCAGTTTGTGACACTGGACCTACCCATACACGAGCAGCGCAACAAACGCTGGCGCAGCTACAGCATAGCCTCTGTACCCGACGGAGGCAATGAAATAGAACTAGCTATAGTACACCTGGAGGGCGGCACTGGGGGCTCTAAGTACATTTTCGAAAACATAAAAGAAGGTAGCGAGTTTACACTACGTGGGCCTCATGGCGTTTTTGTGTTGCCTGAGGAAAAAGAAAAAGAACTCTTTTTTATCTGCACAGGCACGGGCATAGCTCCGTTTCGCAGCATGTTGCACTATATAGCACGCCACAAGCTAGAGGGGTATAAGGTAAATATGGTGTTTGGTACCCGCACCCAGAGCGACCTGCTGTACTACGACGAAATGCGCCAACTGGAAACCCAGATACCTGGCTTCCGTTATCTGCCCACTCTATCGCGCGAGCAGTGGCAGGGTAGCACAGGTTATGTACACGACATCTACGAGCAGCTATGCAGCCAGCGGCAGCCAGCGTCGTTTATGCTATGTGGCTGGCGCGATATGGTAGACGAAGCCCGCGAGCGTATACTCAGAATGGGCTACGACAAAAAAGACATTCATATAGAGATATACGGCTGATAAGTACTCCTGTAGCACTCGCCCCTGAGCTACGGTACCCAGCACTACTCATTTTCTGTTTTATTTCATATATTGTGTACATTCGTTAGGAGCTTTATTACCTGCAAATGCGGGTATGGCTTCGTAACTTTGTGCATAAAGTACAACATCAAGCAATGGCCGATCAGCACAATATATTTCTTGCCAAGAGCGAAGTGAAGGCCAGCGACCTGGAGCACAAGCGCAAGGTAGCCTTCAATATTCAGAAGTACAACGATAGTGTGGTAAAGGGCAAACATCAGTATGCCAATCTGGAACTGGCGCGCCAAAAAGCCAAAAACATAAAATGGAAAACCATAGAGCATCTTGATACTTATCTAGAGCAGTTTGAGAAAAACTTTACTGCCCGTGGTGGCAAGGTGATATGGGCAGAAAATGTCGAAGAGGCCCAGCAGGCGGTGCTGGAGATATGCCGCGAGCATAATACCAAGCAGGTGGTGAAAGCCAAATCGATGGTGACTGAGGAAATACACCTCAACGAGTTTTTGGGCGAACATGGCATAGAATCGGTAGAGACTGACCTGGGCGAATACATACAGCAGCTAGACGGTGAGCCGCCTTACCATATAGTTACTCCCGCCATGCACAAGAGCAAGGAGGATGTAGCAAAACTGTTTCACGAAAAGCTAGGCACAGAGCCACACCTCAGCCCGTCTGAGATAACGATGATAGCCCGCCACAAGCTACGGGCCAAGTATGTATCGGCACAGGTAGGTGTTACAGGTGGCAATTTTCTGCTAGCAGATATAGGCGGTGTTTGTGTTACCGAAAACGAAGGTAATGGCAGGTTGTCTACCTCGTTTCCAGATGTACACATAGCCATAGTAGGCATAGAAAAACTCATTCCCTCTGTCAATGATTTGCACCTGTTTTGGCCGTTGCTGGCTACGTTTGGTACAGGGCAGCAGGTAACGGTGTACAATAGCATTTTTACCGGCCCGCGCCAACCCGGCGAAACTGATGGCCCCAGAGAAATGTATGTGATACTGCTAGATAATGGCCGCACCAACCTTATGCGCAAAGAGGTAAGAGAAAGCATGTATTGTATACGTTGTGGCTCGTGCCTTAATGCCTGCCCAGTGTACAAAAACATAGGTGGTCATGCCTACGGTGCTACTTATAGCGGCCCTATAGGTGCGGTGATAACACCCCACCTGCTGGGTATGGAGCAGTACAAGCACCTCAGTTATGCATCTAGCCTCTGTGGCAACTGCACAGAAGTATGCCCCGTGAAGATAAACATACACGAGATGCTGCTGGAAAACCGCAAAATAGCGGTAGAAGAAAACCTGAACGGATTTGGAGAGCATGCTGCATGGGCAGGCTGGGAAAAAACCATGCTGAGCAGGGGAATGCTCAACATAATAGGTCCGGCCACTAAGGGCAAGGCTGTCAATTACCTGTTCAAAGACAGTTGGGTAAAACACCGATCTCAACTCGTGTTTGCCGAAAAGTCATTTAATAAAATGTGGAAAGAAAAGAAACCATAAACCGCCATTAGGTATGACTAGTTTAGTTGTTTACAGCCCTTTTATCAGTACTCGCCTGCGCTATGTAGCCGAGTGGCTGTTCAAAGAAAGGCTGCACCTTAACTATACAATTGTGCATACCCTGGCAGAGGCTCAGGCAGCTACTCATGTAGTAGCATATGGCGTACCCATGCCCGATGCTGTGAGTATTCCAGCCACAGGCCTACTCAGTACCACTGGCATCACCGCTCAGCAGCCTGCCATAGGCGAGTGGCAGAGTATACCCAACCTCTATGCCGATGATACCGATGGCTATACGCTACCATTCGATATGTTTTCGGCTATCTTTTTCTTGCTTACCCGCTACGAGGAGTATGAGGTATATATGCCAGACAAGCATGGTCGTTACCCTGCCACTAACAGTATACTATACAAGCAGGGCTGGCTGCTGCGCCCCATAGCCGATGAGTGGATACATGCCTTGCGTATAGCCCTGCAAAACCACTACAACACTACACTACCAGCAAGCATATTTGTTTTTCTGCCCACTTACGATATAGATATAGCATATGCCCACCTGCACAAGGGTGCAAGACGCATAGTGGGGGCACTGCTCAGAGCACTGCTACGTGCCGATCTGCGGCAGATAAGCCTACGAGCCAAAGTGCTGCAAAAAAAAGAAAAAGACCCTTACGATTCTTTCAGGTGGCTGCGACAGCTACACAAACAGTATGGTTTGGCGCCGCTATACTTTGTGCTATCGGCAAGGCGCACTACTGCATTCGACAAAAACATTCACCCTCAGCACCCAGCTATGGTTAGGGTAATAAAGAATCTAACCACAGACGGTAAAATAGGTATTCATCCATCTTACTATGCACACAAAGGCGACACCCTGCGCCAAGAGAAAATGATGCTGGAGCAGGTAGCGGGCATGCGCACTTCAATATCTAGGCAGCATTATATAAGGGCCATTATACCCGAAACCTACCATCAGTTGATGCACAATCACATTACCCAAGATTACTCTATGGGTTATGGCACCCATTTGGGTTTCAGGGCAGGCACAGGTAGTTCTTTTTTGTGGTACGATCTGGAGCACGATGTAGCCACTTCCTTGCGCATTTTTCCATTTTGTTTTATGGATACTACCGCTCATTACGAGGCCAAACTCTCCGCCACTGAGGCTTTTGAGCGACTACAGGCCATGACCAGAATTTTGCAGCGCACAGGCAGCACACTCATCACTACTTTTCACAACTTCTCGCTGGGCACAGATGAAGGGTGGAAAGGCTGGCGCAATGCCTATGAGCAGTATGTAGCCGAGATAACACAGGGGCAAATAGCAATATCAGAAAACAAGGTATTGTTATAAAAGGTCGCCGATAGTAAGTTGTTTTTTTGTCACCGCATCCCTTATCTGTCATTCACAGGGTGGTGTGCCCATACAGCAGGTTCTTTGTATGCCCATATAAAGTTGCCATAACTGGTTTTGGTTTGGTATCCGGCACTTTTCAGAAAAGCCAGTAGCGCATTATGGTTTTCATTTTCGCCACTGCCTGCATGTGTTTCCATAGCTATACAGTTAATTTTAGTATACAGCTCGGGTGTGGTATTATATAGTATATTATACTCTGCTCCCTCGCAGTCCATTTTCAGCAGGTCTATCCATTTTAGCTTATTATCGCGCATTATGTCTTCTAGAGTTGTGCATTTTACCACCTCTTCATGTGTGCCTGTAGCATTACTCAGTAGGCTGGCAGAGGTCGTTATGTCATCTTCGCTAAAGCGCAGGGTTATATCGCCAGGCATATTGCTTACAGCCATATTATTCAGTCTCAGCCTATCATAGGGTGCTCTGTTTATGTTTTGTTGTAGCAGGTGGTAGTTTCCCTTTATAGGTTCGTAAGCATAGATATCTGGTTTCTCTAGTTTTAGTATAGCACACAACGAAAAATAGCCCACATTGGCACCTTTGTCTAGCACCTGGGGGCTATACGTGTCCAATAGTTTTGAGGGTAAATTTTTGAAATATACCTCTTCAAAAAAACTCTCTTTAAACTCTGGCAATATTCTTCTCGGCACCAGCACAGTTTGTCCATTCTTTAGTTTGAACAGGAAACTATCTTTCTTTTTGCCACCTATTTTGTACAGTAGGTATTCAGCCCAATTGTCCAGATTTTTTATCATGTTTACCACACGCTGTACACCCATCAGTTTCAGTTTTTTTATGAAAGTACTTTTTTAATTGCATAATATATAACCATCTGTATGCGATGTAGGTAACAATACAATAGTAGAAAGACCACCACATCAGAAGGTTATAAATTATTTTTTTACTTGGGGGTATTCACTAATGGTTATTTTATATTAGCTTGTTCCTAACTTTATACTCCGTTCTTAGTCAGTGGTGCTCTTGGTTGTAGCTCACTGGTTGAAAACAGTGGCTGTTTTGTTTGATGTGATGCATCCACCTAAAATAAGTGGGTACACCCTAATATTAGCAGTATTGCTAGACATAAATAAATGTAAATTTACATTCACAATTTGACAACATGTACTCAATTGGTATTTTAGAAAACGATAAAGGCTTGCGCGAAACGCTGGAAGATTTTATCTCCATTAATAAACAGCATACTATTGCTTTTTCAGAGGGTAGTTTCAAGGACCTCAGAGAAATTGCACATAAGTGCGGCAGGCCTGATTTTGTGCTGCTAGATATTCATCTGGACGATACTATGGGTCTAAACATAATAGATGAAATCAAGTTTCTGTTCAATGGTGTCAATATTATAGTCATCACCGGCGACTATGACGAAAGCCTGATATTGAAAGCCATACAAAATGGTGCCAGCGGTTATCTTTACAAGCCATTTAGCACAACACAGCTATACGATGCCATAGCCAATATAGAGCGTACAGGTAGTTTTCTAGACCCCGAAACGCTAACAAAACTAATGGCTCAGCTCAATGTGCAGGAAAATAGCAAGCAATTAATGCCCGACAAAGAACTGACATCTCGCGAAAAAAGAGTTTTGGAACTGGCTAAAAAAGGGTATACCTACAAGGAAATGGCCACCGAAATGAATGTTACTTTTCATACCATCAACTTTCATCTCAAGAGCATATACATAAAAATGGATGTCAAATCTAAGGCAGAGCTAATCAGCAAATTTCTCAATTAGTTCTTCTTGTTCATTTAAAACAGTTAATGCAAATTGTGGAAATATTGATTATTAGTGAGGTCGAAGGTAAGAGGTACATTTATTATTCAGCCCTTCGAAGATTGGGAATACGATGCTACACAGCACAAAATATACAGGAGGCTGAGGCTCATTTTATGTTGTCAAAAAAAATTAAACTTGTTTTGCTATTTCTTACCGATAGCATATATAATGATATAGGGTCATTACGCAGTATGATCAGTAAATATTTTAAACAATCCACGATATTCATAGTGGTTGGAGACCCAAGCGGATCATTACTACCCCAATTGCACAAAAAAGAACATTCCCCTGCTTACAGGGCCCTACTCCTGCCAGCTAATACAGGTGTACAATCGGTAATAACTCATGTGCAACAACAATTAAATAAACATTAAATGAACCAAACCGTTTTGATCGTAGACGATGATTTTATATCTCGTCTTATCTTAAAGAAAACTATGGAAAAGAACGGCTTCGAAATATTTGAAGCAGAAAACGGAGAACAAGCACTGGAAATACTACACAAAAACGAACACATAGTTTTGGTATCTTTAGATCTCAACATGCCTGTAATGGATGGTTATTCGTTTTTGGATGAAATCAATAAATCCCATCTTAAAAACAAACTTAAAATTTTTATTACTTCTTGCTCTGGCAGAAAGGAGTTTTTAAACATTACTAAATTTCATGCAATAGACACTAGTGCTGTAGTCGGGTATTTCGAAAAACCATTTGTGATGGAACATTTTGCAGAGACATTATTGTCATACACTACTTTATGATGTCTATAATTCTTTCCACACGACATAATTTCATGTAAAGTATAAGATATGGCAGGCAATAGTATCATATTTGGTGTGGAGCAGATAGGCCGACTATTTCCTTTTTACATTCTTGTAAACAAGGACTTTACCGTGTGCTCTGCTGGCGATACTGTAAGTAGGATGTTTGGTGTACAGTCTGGACAATCTATTGCACAATTTTTTGCAATACAAACACCCAATATTGCAGACTATAGTTTTGCTGATTTGGGAGGCAAAAGTTATCAATTGTTGGCAGCATCTGCCAAGCCCGGAGAGTATCCCATGATGATACAGGGCGAGCTGGAGTATCTTTCGGCCTCTGATGAGTTGCTGTTTTTGGGAACACCCAACGTCAGTGTTGGTAAGGGTAATACCCCCAAGACAGTCCTTAAAAACAGCAATGAAGAGCTATTTGAAGTAGCGGCACAGTTTAGCAAGTCCATTAATGAAAATAGCACTCTCCACTCCTCCGACTCAGAACTAACGCACTCAGAAACTATTAAGGGCGTTGCCATTACTGATGCTAAAGGGGCAATAGAATGGGTGAGCAGAGATTTTGAAAGGTCTATTGGCTGCCGCTTAGAGGAGGTAATTGGGCTGAGACCTAGAGACGTAATATACGGCAAGCAGTCTACGCACATTCCTTCGAGTTATGTAGATGATATGGTGAAAAAGAAAAAACCTTTTTCTTTCGATAATATTGGATACAACAGGTACAATGAATCTTTTTGGTTCAGAACCACTGTACAACCTATACTTGACCAGCAAAACGAAGTCAAAGGCAGATACTACATCTTCGAAGATGTTACAGAACTGAAAACTAACGAACATGCCCTGCGCGAAAGCCAGGAGTTATGGAAGTTTGCCCTGGAGGGTGCAGGCGACGGTATATGGTCTTACGATATCCCCAACCACCGCTTACAGGTATCCTTCAAGTTTAAGGAGCTACTGGGGTATAACAATTGGGATACGTTCGACGTGCAGGAACTACAGAAAGCATTGCGCACCGACGACTACCTACAACTAATGGAGTATGTTATTCCAAAACTCAACAATCAATCACCATCCTTTTCTTTAGAGCAAAGGATGACAACGCAAAAGGATAATGACAAGTACTTCAAAATAAGAGGGAAAGTTTTGAAATGGACAGTCGACGGCAAACCGGATACGCTGTTTGGAACGCTTACAGAAATCAATGACGATAAGCTTAAAGATCTCGAGTTCAAAAAAATGGCTACTAGGCTCAGTACCATTCTCGAAAACCTTAATTATGCTGTGCTACTAGAAAACGAACAAAGAGAAATCGTTCTGGTAAATCAGCGTTTTTGCGACATGTTTTCGGTGCCATTATCCACAGACCAGATGCTGGGAATGGACTGCTCTGGTATGGCAGCAAACAGCAAAATGCTGTTTGCCAACCCTGATGCCTTCGTTTGCCGGGTAGATGAGTTGCTGCAACATCAGAAAATGGTAACTGGCGACCTGCTGTACATGCAAGATGGTAGAATACTAGAGCGCGACTACATACCTATAAGTATAGATGGCATGTATGCTGGGCATCTATGGAAATATAATGACGTAACCCAGCCTAAGAAACTAGAACAGCAGCTAAAAAATTCAGAAGCGCGCCTCTCTGCACTTATCAATAACTTTAATGCTGCTGTTCTTTTCGAGGACATCAACCGCAATATCATTTTTGTAAACAAAGCGCTATATAAAATTATTGGAGCCACCTCTCCTGACTTCTCTTTGGTAGGTGCTAATTCAGCCCATGCGCTAGAGCACGTTAAGCACTTATTCAGGTACCCAAACGAAGAAATATCCAGAATAGATGAAATTGTAGCGAATCGAAATCTTGTAGCTTCTAAACTAGTGGAGATGGATAGTGGTAGCATTCTGAAACAACAATTCATACCTGTAGTAGTAGACAGCCAAGAGACTGGTTTTTTGTGGATTTATGAAGATGTGACCGAGAGCATCAATTATGAAAATAAGATCATAGAACAAAGAGAGTACTTTCACCGTATACTCAATGAGCTACCTGCAGATATTATGATGTTCGATCTTCAGCAAAAATTCGAATTCATCAACAAAAACGCTGTCAGAAACGATGAAATGAGAGAGTGGCTGATAGGTAAAGACATGTATGACTATTGTGCCCGAAAAGGAATAGACAATTCTCGTGCGATGCAGCGCGATAGTATGTTCAGGCAAGCTGTTGATACCAAAAGAGCTTTGAGCAACATAGACAAACACATACTCCCTGATGGCTCTGAAAAGTACATGTTGCGTTTTTTATACCCCTTTCTTGATAATGACGGAAATCCAGAGTACGTAGTAGGTTTTGGTATGGATATAACCGAGCGCGTTTTAAATGAAATAAAAATTGCCGAACAACGCGAATACTACCACGAAATACTCAATGAAGTTCCGGCAGATATTGTAATATTTTCACTAGACCATAGGTATCAGTTCATCAACAAATATGCAGTAAGAAATCCAGAAACACGAGCATGGTTGATAGGCAAAAACGACTATGAATACTGCGACTACAAAGGGTTAGACTACAAGCTGGCAGATCTAAGGAAGGAAATGTTTGACAAAGCCATTTTGTCTAAGTTACCTGTTTCTATGATAGACGATGTCACCAAGCCCGATGGAAGATTATATCATATATTGCGTATCATGTACCCCAGCTTAGATGTGCATAGTGAGGTAAAGTTTATGATAGGGTATGGTATAGACATCACAGAGCAAATAGAAAACAAACAAAAAGCCGAAACACAAGAAAAAAGAGTGCTTAATCTGCTCAACTTGGTTAAGGACGGAGTTTTTACTAGTTTAGCAGATGGGAGTATTAGCTTTTTCAATAATTCTTTTGCGCGAATTTTAGAGATAGAAACATCTACCACCGGGGTCAATTTTCTTACTTTGTTACCAGAAACAGAGCAAGTGAAATACCAGCATAGTGTAGCCCAGCTCGATATATCTGGTGTCTCACAATCGTGCGTGCTGCATACTACTACAGCAAGTGGCAAAGAGCTGTATCTAGATTTTACGATAACATCTTCTGTCTCTAAGTCTGGTGGGCCTTATGTGGGCCGAATATCAGATATCACCGAGGTTGTGAACAAAGAACTATACCTCAATGAGATTATTGCTAAAGAAAAAGAACTAAACAACTCTAAGTCACAATTTATCCGCATCACATCTCATGAGCTCCGCACCCCGCTAGCAATCATTCAGGCCAATACAGAAATTCTGGAAATGTTTCACGCTGGTAGTCTGGGTACAAATAGCAAACTGAAGCCTGAAGTGATGATGGGTAGAATAATGAAAGAAGTGCGCCTCATGACCGAGATACTCAATGAGCTGATGATGATAAGCCGCATAGAAGCAGGCAAAATGGAGTACGCTCCCGATGCCACAGACATTCTCAAATTTGTAGAAGACATTAAAAATGATCTTTACAATCCGCATACTGATGGCAGATCGCTATCGGTTCATTGCATTTGCGAGCATAACATCATTGCTAGTATCGACAAAAAGTTGATGAGGCATGCCATTGTCAACCTTATAAATAATGCATTTAAGTACTCTGCAGGAAAATTACCCCCTCACATTAGTCTGAAAAAGATGGATAATACCCTTATTTTTGAGGTACAAGATTTTGGTATTGGTATCCCTGAGCAAGATCAGAAAAAACTATTTTCATCTTTTTTCAGGGCATCTAACGCGGGTGTCATTCAGGGGTCTGGTTTAGGGCTGATGGTAGTAGACTATGTGGTGAAAAAACATAATGGTCATATCTCATTCTCCAGTATTCAAAATGAAGGGTCTATTTTCAAAATTTCTTTGCCAGCTAATTGACGAATGAGTAAAATATTATTGATAGAAGATGAAGTAAGCTTGCTAGAGTCACTTGTTATTATTTTGGAAGCAAGCGGTTTGGAGACTATATCTGCCTTAAATGGTAGAAATGGTCTGGAACTACTGCGGGGCAATGCTGACACCATTGACCTTATTTTGTGCGATGTCAATTTGCCAGATATCAACGGTTATGAGATTCTCAAAGAAGTCAAAGCCGACAATGTACTCTACAAAATTCCCTTCATTTTCCTTACCGCCTACGCCGACGAAAAGGACGTAAGAATAGGCATGAATATGGGGGCAGATGACTACATGACAAAACCTTTTTCTGCCAAAGAACTAATAAAAACCATCAACTCTAGAATATCATTACAACTCACAAAAACTAATCACACACAAGAAGAACTCAATAAAAAGTGGCTGGGTATACTTAATGCCAGTTTCAAACAAGAGTTTTTCACACCCATCAACGGTATTCTCAATGCCTCTATTATGTTGGGTGCCCCCGATGCTACTATTAGTGCAGATGTATTAACCACTGCAGTACAGGCTATATACTCTTCTAGTTTCAGAATGTATCGTAATGCACGAAATATGGTGATATATTCGCTTATTAGTACCCACCAGCCCATAGATAGCATAGCTTCTTCTTATTCTCGGTCTGCTACAAACATCCTTAGCGAAGTAGTCACCTGGTTTCAAAATGGCCTAGTACAAAATAATTTCAACATTATTGTCAATGGTCTTGATATACCATTACCTAACACAGATAATGAGTTGCTGAGTGTGCTATTTACTGAGTTGATAGATAATGCATTGAAGTTTAATAGTTCAGCTACGCAATTTCCACAGGTAAGCCTTACATCTACCACTAGTGGGTTTATTTTTTCAGTCACTAACTCTGTTAAAGATGATGTCACTTTCAGCCTCAGTGATGTGCATCCTTACACTAAGTTTCATAAAGATGAATCACACATAGGGTTGGGCTTAGGGTTGTATTTGTGTGTTAATATTGCCAATAATCTAGGGCTTACATTAGCAATGACACAAACCGATGGTTGTGTAAGATTTGATTTGTCTTCACAGCTCTAATACTACTCCGGGCATTCTTTTTTATTTTTCAGGCATCTATAAATTTCCAGAACTAGATTATTGTTCTGCGAAATCAGATGTAAAGTACCTTCAGGTGTTCTTTCTATACCAAAAACACAATAGCCGTTCCCTTTGTAAGGAACGGCTATCTGTATTATGTATTACATATGCAGCGTAGCTGCCAGTAATTATTTGATGATTTCAGTTACCTGACCTGCACCTACTGTACGGCCACCTTCGCGTATCGCGAATTTCAGACCTTTATCCATCGCTATAGGAGCGATAAGAACTACAGAAAGGTTTACGTTATCACCTGGCATTACCATTTCCACACCTTCTGGCAACATGCACTCGCCTGTTACGTCTGTAGTACGGAAATAGAACTGAGGACGATATTTGTTGAAGAATGGAGTGTGACGGCCACCTTCTTCTTTGCTCAGTACATAAACTTCACCTTTGAAGTCTGTGTGCGGAGTAATAGTTTTAGGAGCGCAGATAACCATACCACGACGGATATCTTTTTTCTCAATACCGCGGAGCAGCAAACCAGCGTTGTCACCAGCCTCACCACGATCCAACAGTTTTTTGAACATCTCTACACCAGTACAAGTAGAAGTAAGTGGAGACTCATTGAAACCTACGATCTCAACGTTTTCACCTACTTTAATCACACCACGCTCGATACGACCTGTAGCCACAGTACCACGACCAGTGATAGTGAACACATCTTCTACAGACATAAGGAATGGCTGATCGATAGGACGTGGAGGCAATGGTATATAAGAATCTACTGCTTCCATAAGATCTTCTACAGCTTTAACCCACTTAGCATCGCCAGCAAGTGCACCTGTCGCAGAACCCTGTATGATAGGTGTGTTATCACCATCATAACCGTTCTTAGAAAGCAATTCGCGAATTTCCATTTCTACTAGCTCCAGTATTTCAGCATCATCTACAAGGTCAACCTTGTTCATGAAGATAACCATACGTGGAACACCTACCTGACGAGCAAGAAGGATGTGCTCTCTTGTCTGTGGCATAGGACCATCTGTAGCCGCAACCACAAGTATAGCACCGTCCATCTGAGCAGCACCAGTAAGCATGTTTTTTACATAGTCAGCGTGACCTGGACAGTCAACGTGCGCATAGTGACGGTTTGCAGTAGCATATTCTACGTGAGCCGTATTAATCGTGATACCACGCTCTTTTTCCTCGGGAGCTGCATCGATTTCATCGTATCCTCTCTTTTCTGCCAATCCTTTAGAAGACAGAATTGTAGTGATAGCTGCGGTCAGTGTTGTTTTACCGTGGTCAACGTGGCCGATGGTACCAATGTTTACGTGAGGTTTCTCCCTCTTAAAGGTTTCTTTTGCCATTTTTTATTGTTTTGAAATTATTGGTTTTGCTTAATTCTAAAAAGTGTGCAAATATAAACTTATTTTCGTCTCCAAATAAAATTTTTTTTGAAGAGAAATCGAAAAAGCCTACATTACGATACTTGTTATTAACGGATAACACTACTTTTCTACTGTTTCTCCGCTCATTCCTTATAGAGAATTATTATTCAGATGTGAATCCTTTGTCTTTTTAATATGCTTTCCCACAACAATTAGCTACTGCAACGGGTACTATATTAAAGCAGAGTATTTAAAAATGAGCTGTTGAGCAGGATTGAACTGCCGACCTCTTCCTTACCAAGGAAGTGCTCT
>CAZRPA010000027.1:0-33355 GCA_964601855.1 uncultured Flavipsychrobacter sp.
GCGCGGGTTATAGCCGATTTTTAACCAGTTTTGGCGATGGTGTCCGGAAGGGGTGGTTTAGCCAGTTACAAACTGGCTTTTTTTGGGTGAGGCACGAGTATGTAAATGTGTAGAACTAGGCTGGAAACTACAAAGTTCATAAGCGTACAGTAATCTTTACGTATGCAAAAGCAATACAATTAATGGAATAATATACTTTGTAGTGGTGGTTTACCCATTAGAATTTGCAACCACTGAATTTTATTAACTAAAAACAATATTTTCTTATTAGTGTAGATTATATTCTACAAGATATAGGAAGAATGTGCAAACCATTAACAACACTTTTGTTAACAATAACGATGTATAACATACTGGAATATATATGAAAACAAATTTCTATAAAAATACCAAAGATTTTTTGTTGTGTATACGTCTTTATGGTAGTATTGTATTCCCATTTATCATTCCTTACCTTCATACTATGAAAAAACACGTATTACTTCTCTCGATTTTTACACTTTTTTTATGGCAGGTGGCTGCTCAGGCACAGATTATAACTACTGTGGCGGGTGGTGGTACTAATAACCCAGGTGATGGCGGACAAGCAATAGATTGTGAGCTGAATAGCCCAACTGGTGTAGCTGTAGATGCGGCAGGCAACTTCTATATATGTGAACGGGATGCACACCGAGTGCGGAAAGTGACATCTGATGGTACTATAACAACAATAGCTGGCACTGGAGTGGCAGGATATAGTGGTGATGGGGGTATGGCTACTGCTGCAATGTTAAATAAGCCATATTGTATATTGGTTGATGTGTCTGGTAGCGTTTTAGTTGGAGATCAATCAACAGTTAGAAAAATTTCATCTGATGGTTTCATTAATACAATTGCAGGGATAGGTGTTTTAGGTTTCAGTGGTGATGGCGGACCAGCAACTATGGCAGAAATTAATGGTTCAAGTGGGTTAGCAACTGATATAGCGGGGAATATTTATTTAGCTGATTTTGAAAACAATAGAATAAGAAAAATAAATACTGGAGGTATAATTACAACAATTGCTGGTACTGGATCTACTTTATACAATGGAGATAATATACCGGCGACAAATGCAAATTTATACGCTCCTGCTGGTGTTGCAGTAGATAATGCCAACAATATTTTTATAACTGATTATAGGCATCATCGTATAAGAAAAGTGACACCCGATGGTATAATAACTACAATAGCTGGAACTGGTATAGCTGGTTATAGCGGTGATGGAGGAGTAGCTACACTGGCACAATTTGACAGACCAATTGGGATCACTGTTGATGATTATGGGAATGTGTATATTGGCGCAACTTATAACAATCGTGTACGTAAAATTAGTAGTGCTGGCATAGTAACAACTCTTGCAGGAAATGGTCTGACCATCTTCGCTGGTGATGGCGGTCCTGCTACAGCAGCAAGCGTAGTTACACCAACAGGTATTAGTATAGATGCATCAGGAAATTTATTACTCTGTGATTTTGGAAACAGAAGAATTCGCCGAATAAATAATGTAGTTTCTGTTATGTCACAATCTCCCATGTTACAAAATGTGGAAAGTATGCATATTTTCCCAAATCCTAATTCTGGTACTTTCAATATTCAGGTATCAAATGGTGTAAATGAGCGTATAAACATAACCATAACAGATATAATGGGAAGAACGATAAGCAGGGGTGAAGTACAGAGTAACATACCTACGACAATAGGGATAGATGCACCTACTGGGATATATATAGTTAGGGCAAAGACAGATATGTGGACAATTAGTGAAAAGGTATCCATTCAACACTAATCAAAATAAGTCTTTATTTTTTAAACAATAAAATCCAAACATCATGGTTTTAAAAACACACCGCATGCGGTGGTGGGCAATGTTTTGCTTGCACCTCGCGCCATTATTAACCACTGTCGCATATGCGCAAGTAAATTATCTGTCTATTTATGGTAATTCAGGATGTAGTAATAATAATCGAATGACATGCGCTACTACACCTGCCTCGACTTCTTTTTTGGGTATACCTGTTCAAGGTGATCCTGATGCAAGTACATCTTCATCAACAGATTTTTTTAAAAACAGTGTGTATGATAAAGCGGGTAACTTGTTGTTTTATGTAAATGCTAATGGTATCTATGCGCCTAATTCTGTTGGTTATCAGATATATAATTTTCTTGCTGACGTAATTACACCTACAACCTGTTCCGGTACAACATATGATATAACGACACCAACTAGAAATGCCGTGTCTGAGTTCGCTATTTTTCCAGTTTCAGGATCTTGTTATAGTTATTATGTTATGTTTTGGTCTAACATATATTTTGAGTCAGAAACTATAGCGTACATTTCACCAAATGCCCTTCGAATAATTAGGGTTGATATTAGTCCTACATTGTTTGGAAATGTTTCTGTTCCTGTTAGTTCATGGTATTCAATAACAGATAAATTGATGGAACCTCCTATTTGCTCAGATTACAACAGACCCATTGTTTCGTGTTATAATAGCTCAATGGAAATTATTGCCAATAATAAAAATAGTGACAATTCACGTGATATATATACAATGAAAGAAGATTATGTTTTGAATTCTTATGGTACTGCTTTTTATTTTCCTACTGTAAAAAAATGGCATTTTCCGGCTGATGGTAGCATACCAACTTCTTCAACGACGATTTTTACTACAACCTCTCACACAGATCCAATGTTATTGCGAACATTTTCAACTAAGGCAAAGATTTTTCATGTGCCTTCTGGTTCACCTGGTGTTAACCACTCAATTATTGCGTATGTTGGTAAAAATTCAGCTAACAATGGGAGTTATTTGCAAACTTATAATCTCAATACAGGGGATATGCATACATATAAAGCACCTTTAGTTTCTGGGTCGATTGATGGCAAGCAAAGCATTAATGGTTTTGAGTATATTAATACTTATAACATTTTCTGCTTTTCTTATGTTGATTTTTCAAACTTATCAGATTTAAAGGGAGGGTTGGGGTATGCTGTACCAAGTACCGGAACAACACCAACGGATATTACACAAGCTATATCTAGCCTAAATTGGGCGTATTCTGATATGGAACTAACAAAAAATGGAGATTTGTTATTAGTACATAAAAATACTACAACAGATGCTTACTCATTATCTTACCTTAGTTCTAGTTCACTATCATCTTCATTTACTACCACAACTCCTACTATTTTATCTGGATCATGCTCAGGGACACCTAACATATCAATTAATAACTTTTTGTCAATAGGGTTAGCTATCATGACCCCAAGCCCAAGAGGTCCTTACCTTGGCAACCAAATCCGTGGTGAAGATTATAGTTCTTGGGGACCAGATTTATCAACGGTATATACTGTAACAGGTACTGAGGTGTGGACACCAACATCCAATCCGGTAGCTACGCCATCGGGTGTGAGTACCAGTAGTATTAGCTGTAGGGGTATAGTAATACAGCCGGGTGGCTCGCTGACCATACAGGGTATGACGGTGAAAATGACAGAGAACTCATTTATAGACGTGCTGGCAAGTACATCGGCGGCTGCTGGTGGGCGTTTGTTTCTGGATAATGCTACACTGACATCTAAGACTGGTGGCTGCGACAACCCTACATGGAGTATGTGGGGTGGTGTGCGGGTGTTGGGCGTGCCTGCACAGCCACAGGGTGCCGTGAGTACTTCTAAGCAGGGATATGTGAAAATGGTGAATAATAGCGAAATATCGTATGCACATACTGCCATACAGGTAGGAAAGACAGCTCCATTAATCTTGTCTTTTTTTGGTGTAATTCCTTTTCCTGCTAATGGTGGTGGTATTGTACATGCGTTTTACAGTACATTCAGAAACAATAACAATGGTGTAGTGTTCTTTCCTTACAACAATACCAATCCGGCAACAGGTGCTACGCTAAATAACCTTAGTTTTTTCAATATGGATAAGTTTGTATCTGATGATGTAGCCACTATTGTTAATCATTCGCTGAAGCACATAAATGGTTTAAGTGTGAAAGGTATAAGGGTGTATGGTACTGATTTTCAGAACAATACGGGTCAGTTTACTAATTCGTATGGTATATATGCACAGAATATGGGCATTACTGTAGATAATGTTACTTTCAGTACTCCATACTCGGTAGTGCCCAGTAAGTTTACTGGTTTTGGTACCGGTATTTATCATACTGCGAATGGCAATACTGCTACGGTAGCGGTGCGCAATTCGGAGTTTCATAACAACTATGTAGGTATTCATTTGTCACATACACAGGCTGCTGTGGTGGCTAACAATTTGTTTTATGTACCCGGGGTAGCGGCAGTGTCCGTTACATCGCCCTCTCCATTTTTTACACCCACACCCTTACAGACGATAGGCGTGTTTTTGCAGTATGCCAATCTGTATTCGGTATTCAGCAATACCTTTCAGTATTCGTCGTATGTAAGGACTAGCAGACATGGTGCTACTAATGGAACGGTGGGCGTGCTGGCATACGAAACTGGTGCACAGAATAATGTGATAAATAATAATAAATACACAGGACTGAGTACGGCTAATCTGGCTAACTACGGCAATAGATATGGTGCTAATGGATTGTGGTATAAGTGTAATACGATGACACAGAATGGGCATGACATAGCTGCCCGTGGCAGTGACCCCGGCAATCCGAGCGACCTGAATGTGGGGCATGGTATAAGAATACATCAGGGCTTACCAGCAGGATATGCTGGATATGCAGGAGGGCTAGCAGGTGGCAATACATTCAGCAGGGGTAGTAGTTTCAATATTTATAATAATACTGCTACAGAATGTACTCCTTTTACTTACTATTATTCAAGTCCATCGTTTGGTGGGGTGCCAGCCAACAAACCCGGTGTGGCAGGAGTAACGGGTACGATATTCAATACGGCTATGATAGGTAATGTAACGATGTTGAATACAGCCAATAGGTGTAGCCTAGGAATGTATAATGCAGATGGGAAGACATCACTGGGCGGACTAGGCCCGATAAGTGTAAGCATGAACTGGAGGGCTGATGAAAAGTACATAGGCGTGATCAGTAATATTAACTATTACATGGCAGATTCGGTAGGTGTGACGCATCGTGATAGCCTATACTACTGGGTAAACGAACTACAAACACCCGATGCGGCACTAATAACAGCCAATATGCTACTGGAAGATAGTATGGTGGATAGTGCCTATGCTGTATATGATGCTATAGCTACCACGTACACCATGAGTTGTAAGGATAGTATGGCTTATGCATATAGTGGTAAACAACTGTTTATGGTGCAGGTGGCTGAGGCTATAAAAGGTGGTGCGCCTACTACGCTTTTTGCAGCTACAGCTGCACATATAGATACACTGACGGACAGTGCTTATCATTTAGAACAGATAACGGGTATAGTAGCGGCTTTTGAAGGTACTACAGGCTGGGCAAGAGGAAGGGCGCAAAATATGCTACTGCACTACAGCAAAACACTGTATGATAGTGTGATGCAGGTAATGCCCGATACGCTGCTGTTTCCGGTGCTGCCCGACTCTATAGTGGCACAACCATCGCCGAAGGGTTCGCTGGCAGTGACTGAGTTTTCGCAAGGACCAGTAGCTGGTTGTCAGTATGCCGAGTTTACGGTTACGTCCTGCGATATGAATTCGTCGCAATATGCAGATGTACGTGGGTGGATGATCAATGACTATTCGGGTGCGCTGACAGAGTGTAGTGGATACAATGCTAATCCGGGTCATTACAGACTGGCGTATGACACTACATGGGCAAATGTGACTGTGGGCAGTGTGATAGTGCTGTATAATCAAGATAACAACTGTTATAACTTGCCAGATAGTTTTAGTATTGATACCTTTAATAGTGTGTATTATATACCTGTGGGTGGAGCTGGTGCGCTGCATGTGGAGCAGTATTATCCTGCGGAGGGTAGCAGCCCTTGTAGCTACTGTAGTGATAGTGGTGCAACAGTGTATTCGGACTCGCTAACGTGGGCGGCAATAGGCATAGATAGTGTGCTAGATGCAATACAGGTATTGTGCCCTGGCTGCACGGTAGATATACCTACGGCACCACGTTTGTACTTTAGTGCAGGTTTTTATACCGAACAAGGATCATCGGGCTCGATAGGTACGGACAGTATAGGTTATGTTGTGATACCTAATACAGATTCGGCAAGTGGTTACAAATATGTGTTTACTGGTGTTGATGCAAACCAGTTGCTACAACCTAATATGTGGACAGTATCGGCGGCAGATGCAGCAGGTAGCAAGCCGGCTACGCTGGGTAATGTGAATACAGAGTTTTTTGAGCATGTATTGGCACATACGGCTAAGATGCCCTGCTGTGGCACAACAGAAGGTAGTGAGGGCGGTGAAGGTGCTGGCAGACCTGGTAATAACAAAAATACTACTGAGGCAGTGCAGGGTGGCAACGGTGTGAAGGTGTATCCGAACCCAGCGAGTATGATGTTGTATTTTGAATACTCAGCATCGGCTAAGGCTACGATACGTATAACCGATGTAACTGGTAGGCTGGTAGGCCAAGTGGTGGTAAAAGATGCAGGTAGGGCAGCGATAGATGTGAAGGGCTATGCACCAGGTGTGTATATGTACCAGATAACTACTGCTACTACCACGCATACGGGCAAGATAGTGATAGGTAACTAGTGCCTAAGGGAATGATAATAATGAAGCCGTGCTGCTCTAATAATGGGTGGCACGGTTTTTTATTGAAGGGGTAGTAGATGGGCTGGTGCGCATTAGCAAAGCCCCTCATTGCCCCGCCAGTACAAGAGATGCGACGCAAAGCCCGCTGCTAGTAGTGCCAATGCTGGTGACCAAAGAAAAAGAAGGAAATGTGGTATTGTACTTGGTTATTCGTTGTAATCGATATCGAGATTGTACTTGGAGAGAAGGCCTGAGAGGTTGAGGGCTGAGAAGCGGGCTCGTTTTAGTTTGTTGTTGTCGGGGTCGAGATTGAAGTTGAGTGCTGTGCGAAAGTCGGCTTTTTCGAGTATAGTTTGCATGAAGCGGGTGCCGGTCATGTCGCACTGCTGGAATAGTGCGGCGGAGAGGTCGGCGGTTTCGAAGTCTACTTCTTTGAGTGAGCAGTTAATAAATGGGGTTTTGCGGAGTTTGGTGCCATAAAACACTGAATAATCGAGTGTGCAATCTTGAAAATGGAATGAAAACAAAAATTTGTTGCATTTGGTGAAGTCTACCCCCATCACTTTCGATTGGATGAATTTTGCGTCTTTAAATCCGGTTCCTACCACGATGCACAATGAAAAGTTGCACTGAGTGAAGTGACAATCTACAAAATCGTTGTGGCTAAGGTTGCTTTTGGTGAAGTCGCAATTGAGGAAGCGACAATTGATGAACTCCCGGTTTTGTAATGTTTCACCTGCATAGTTGACATTGGTGAAGGTTTTTTCTGTATGTGTTATGGGTAGATCGTCTTGCGTGGACATGATGAATGGAGTGAAAGTACAGGGTGCAATTTCGGATTTTTGTGCGGAGTTGTGTACACCACGTCAAAGAGTTGTTGTGATTTTTAATAGGGGGCGGCAGTGAGCTAATGAACATGGCGCATTGTAGCCAGAAGCCGCAATGCGCCATAAAACAAATATCAGCTGAACAGGAAAATAGTATAGTGCCTACCTAATAACGGTGAATAGTTGCTGTGCAGATAGGGTGCCACTGCTGTAAGTGGCGGTATAGGTGCCAGTGGGTAACTGTAATACGCTGATGGTGTGGGTGGTGGTGCCAATGGGAATAGGTGTGGTGATAAACTGACGACCAGCAACATCTGTAATATATACAGTAGCGGGTGCTGGGGTGTGGGGAAGTAAAGATAACGTAAGTGACTGATTGACAGGATTTGGGAATAGGGTAAAGGAAGTGGTGGGTGAGATAGTAGGAACAAAGGTAGTGGGTGTGCCTGGCTGCACACGGCGAATGACGTAAGTGGCCTCGCCAATGTAAAGACGATTGGAGCGGTCGAAAATAATACTGGTAGGGAAGGAGATTTTGGCAGTATCGGCAAGGCCGTAATCGCCACTGTAGCCAGATGTGCCTGTACCAACAACGGTATTGATGATGCCAGATGTGGCTATTTTTCTGATGACATGATTCCAAGAATCGGCAATGTACAATGCCCCTGCGGTGTCTATGGCTACTGACGATGGGCGGTTGAGGCTGGCTGCTGTGGCTATGCCGCCATCGCCTGTGTAACCCGATACGTTGCTGCCGGCTATAGTAGTGACTATTCCACCAGTGTCTATTTTGCGTATTACATGATTTCGGGTATCGGCAATGTAGAGATTGCCTGTGAGGTCTGTACACATACCGTCGGGCGAGTAAAAAGCGGCAGCCGATGCAGGGCCGCCATCGCCGCTGTAGCCACCCATGCCAGGTGTGCCAGCAATAGTGGTAATGATGCCAGAGGGGTTTATTTTGCGGATAACGTGATAGAAATCGGTGATGAATATATTGCCAGCGGTATCGGTGGCTATGCGCTGAGGATAAGAGAGTTGTGCGGCAGTAGCAGGACCAGCATCGCCGCTGTAACCATTGGTGCCATTGCCGGCAAAGGTGGTGATGGTACCAGAGTTGTCTATCCGGCGAATAACGTGGTTGTTTTGGTCGGCAATGAATAGATTTCCCCATTTGTCGAGTGCGATGCCCCTAACGAAATTGAATGTGGCAGCAGTTGCCGGACCACCATTGCCAGTGTAGCCAGAAGTGCCTGTGCCAGCAACGGTAGAGATGATGCCAGAAGTGTTTACCCTGCGAACTACATTGCTGTTAAAATCGCTGAAGTAAATATTGCCAGCGGTATCGGTGGTGAGGTAAGAAGGACCTTTGAGCGCGGCGGCTGATGCAGGGCCACCATCGCCAGTGTAGCCACCATGCCCCACACCAGCAAAGGTGATAATGATTTGGGCAGCAGCAGTGTGGCTAATGAAGGCAAGAGCAATGAAAAGGAGCGAGTGTGTGAGTGTTTTTTTCATAAGGGAGGAAGATTAGCAGAGATGCAACACATCTCTGATATAAAGACGTAATAAAGTAATGACAATCTTTGGTGAATGTATAAAAATAATTTTTTTTGGTTAATGTTTACGGATGTTGTGTGCAAACGTATGTTTCATGATTTTACCGAGAAAAGACAAACGTTCACCGAAAACATGCTGAGTGGCCAAAGTAGTGGTGTAACTTTGCGTTTTTGCTAAATATATAGCAACAATACAACTAAATGGCCCGACGGAAAGAAACAAGTGGCGAAGAGTCGCCCAAAGCTAAGATAACGAAGGAGTCGCTGAAGGAGGCAACCATGATATTTAAGTATCTGCGCCCCTACAGGACTAAGTTTATAACAGGATTATTTTTTATCACTCTGTCTACGGGCACTATAATGGTGTTTCCGTTTCTGCTGAAAAAACTGATAGATAGTGCACATGGTAGCTTAAGTGGCACTTCAGAAGGAATGCCACTGCCCCCTATGATGGCTAGTATCATCAACGCACTTAATCTGGATAGTTTAGGTGCTACCTCGTTTTCGCCGGGAGTGATAGCGGTGACCATGATATTGGTATTGGCATTTCAGATGATATTTTCGTTTATGCGCATCTACTTGTTTACGTATGTGGGCGAGCATGCTGTGGCAGACATGCGCCAGGATATATATAAGCGAATGATAATGATGCCGATGAACTTCTTTGCACAGAGCAGGGTAGGCGAACTATCGAGCAGGATAACGGCAGATGTGAGCCAAATACAAGATGCAGTAACGGGACTACTGGCAGAGCTGCTGCGAGGCATACTGACTATGATAGGGGGTATCATACTGATATTGCTGATAAGCCCTAAAATGACTGCGCTTATGCTATCGGTAGTGCCGGTAGTGGTGGTGATAGCATTGGTGTTTGGGAGGTATATACGTAAAATGTCGAGGAAGGCACAGGATCAGTTGGCGGAGTCGAACACAGTGGTGCAGGAAACCTTGCAAGGTATTAGTAATGTAAAAGCATTCTCGAACGAGTGGTATGAGCTGGGTAGGTATCAGAAAAACATAAAAGAAGTGGTGGATACTGCTATAAAAAATGGCAGATTCAGGGGTTTGTTTGTGTCTTTTATGTTGTTTAGTGTGTTTGGGGCTATAGTGCTGGTGGTGTGGTATGGTGCCGGACTGATGCAAGCCAAACAGTTATCGTTTGGAGATTTGACGGCATTTGTGGTGTACACTGCGTTTTTAGGCGGTACTATGGCGGGGTTTGCAGAGTTGTTTAGCCAGTTGCAAAAGACACTAGGCGCTACTGCAAGGGTGCGTGAGTTGCTGAAAGAGGAAATAGAAATAGTATCGGACACGGCAGTAGTGGTGCAAGATGCCTATAAACTGAAAGGAGATGTGGAGCTGAAAAATGTAGCATTCAGTTACCCATCGAGAAAGGAAATAACTGTGATAAAGGACCTGAGCCTACATGCCCAAAGAGGACAGCAGATAGCCATAGTGGGCCCGAGTGGCGCGGGTAAGAGTACTATAGTATCGCTGTTGCTCCGGTTTTACGAGCCAGATAAGGGTAATATATTGTTTGACGGAAAACCTGCGACTGATATACCGCTTTCGCAATTGAGAAGACAATTGGCGCTGGTGCCACAGGATATATTACTGTTTGGCGGATCGATATTTGAGAACATTGCCTACGGCAAACCAGATGCTACAGCCGAAGAGGTGAAAAATGCTGCTAGACAAGCGAATGCAGATGAGTTTATATCTAAGTTTCCGGAGGGATACCAGACAATGGTAGGGGAGAGAGGCATAAAACTATCGGGCGGGCAAAGGCAGCGAATAGCGATAGCCAGAGCTATACTGAAGAATCCGGTGATACTGCTGCTAGATGAGGCTACGAGCTCGCTAGACTCAGAATCGGAGGCGCTGGTGCAAGATGCACTGCAAAACCTGATGAAGAACCGCACTTCGTTTGTAATAGCACATAGATTGTCGACCATAAGAAGTGCCGACCAGATACTGGTGGTGGAAGATGGCAAGATAAAAGAAGCAGGTACCCATCAGGAACTGATAGTTATAGAAGATGGACTGTACCGAAACCTGAATAAGCTACAATTGTTTGAGGCATAAATGCCAATAACAAGTTGTTATAGGTTATAGTAGTACAATCTCTAGGTGTATTTTCCTACTTTGTGGCACAAACCGTAGTTTTTTGAACAGAAATACAATCAGGTTATTATTGTGTGTGCTATTGGTATGCTATGCAGAAGCCATGCAGGCACAGGTGCAGTATGAGCTAAACAAGGGTTGGTATTGTGCTAAGGCAACAGGAGTACCAAAGGACGGAAAAGTATTGTCGAAACCTACCTACCCACTCACTAAGTGGATGCCTGCCAATGTGCCGGGCACAGTGCTTACCCAATTGCTGCTGAACAAAAAGATACCAGATCCGTTTTATGGTATGAACAATAAGCTGATACCTGACATTTACGATTCGGGTAGAGCTTATTATACTTATTGGTATGCGGTAGATTTCAGGGAGGTGCCCAGAGCAGGTAGTAGGGTGTGGCTGCAGCTGAGGGGTATTAACTACAAGGCAGTAGTGTACATGAATGGAATGCAGGTGAATGGCGATACTGCTGTAGGTATGTATCTGCGACACAAGTATGATATAACCAAATACCTAGCTAAAGATGGCAAAAACAGACTGGCTGTAAAAGTGTACCCGCCAGACCACGTGGGTAACCCCAATGGAGGGCAGGGAGGTGATGGTGTAATAGCAAAAAATGTAACCAATCAATATGTAGCTGGGTGGGACTGGATACAACCTATACACGACCGGAATACCGGAATATGGGATAAGGTGATAGTGGAAAAAACAGGCAATGTAGATGTATATGATGTGCATGTGGTGACCCATGTAACTGGCAAGCGCAGCAATAATGATACACAACAACCTGCAACCATTACTGTAAGTGCTTGCGCTTATAATGCTGGTAATAAGCCTGTTACGGGTAAAATAGTGTATGAAATTGATGGGCAACACATAGAAGAAAAACTAAAAATAGCTGGCGGTGAAAGGGTGCAGAAGACGCTGCCAGTATGCACACTTAAGAACCCCAAACTATGGTGGCCTAATGGCTATGGCAAACAAGAACTGTATGAACTGAAAGTGCAGTTTGTGGCAGATAGTGCTGGTCTGCAAGACGAGGAGCGTGTAAGTGTAGGTGTGAGAGAGATTACTACTGCATGGAATATACAGACACAGAGTAGAGAGCTATATGTAAATGGCGCGCGAATACTGGTGAAAGGAGCTAACTGGATAGCGAGTGATGCCATGATGCGCAGCACCAACGAACGGTATGAAGCTGAATTGCGGTACCACAAGGAGATGAACCTGAACATGATACGTGTGTGGGGTGGTGGGCTTACAGAAAGGCCAGAGTTTTATGATGCATGTGATAAATATGGACTGCTGGTGATGCAGGACTTCTGGATAACTGCGGACTGTAATGGTAGGTGGTATGATACCTATAAAAAGGACGATACTACTACCAGAAGATTGTACCCTACAGATCATAAATTGTGGTTGGCAACAGCGGCAGACCAAATAGCTATGCTACGCAACCATGCCTCGCTGGCTATATGGTGTGGCGGAAATGAGATTCGTCCGCCGGCGGATATACTTAAGGTGCTGAGAGATTCACTATTGCCGGTGCTGGATGGGACCCGGTATTTTTTTGAATACTCCAATCATGATAGTATGTCATTGAAGGCACATGATGGACCGTATACTATACAGAAAGACAGATTTTTTTGGGAGCATAGGTCTTTTGCATTCAACTCTGAGGTAGGGTCTGTAGGGGTGGGAGATGTGGCTTCGTTGGAGCGTTTTATACCCAAAGAAAATATGGTAATGCCCTACTACGACACTGTGCGCAGAAAATGGGTAGCAGATTCGGTGTGGGAGTATCATAAGTATAGTAGCTACGATTCGGCTGTGATGGCATATGGTGCGCCAAAGGATGTAGCTGATTTTTGTAGAAAGGCGCAATTGGTGAACTACAACCAGTATAGAGCACTGATGGAAGGCGTGGTGTCTAAAATGTGGGAATGGTATACTGGTGTGCTGGTATGGAAAACCCAAAACCCATGGACAGCCATGGTGGGGCAGATGTATGACGTGTATCTGGACCCTAATGCTGGGCTATCTGGATTGCAAGCTGGTGCGCAGCCCATACATGTGTTATACAGACACTATGGCAAACGATGTGTGCTGATAGCTAACACCAGTGGCGAGGAGGTAGATGACGCATGGGTGCGCTGTACTGTATATGATGTAGCAGGAAGTGTGAAGTTGAGCTTCGAAAACAGGATGTCGTTGCTGATGAAGGATAAATGTATACAATATAAGTGCTTTAATGAAGAGGAACAAAAGGCAGCTGGAATAGGTGAAAAAGGCTGTTTTATGAGTCTGCAAATAGTGGATGCAACTAAAACTAAGGTGCTAGATGACAATGTGTATTGGTTGCCAGATAAAAATGAAAGCTATGCATGGCTGAATGAATTGAAGCCAGTGAAAATACAGGTAACTGCAAAGAGTTCCGCAAATGGACAAGTAACCGTAACAATTACCAATGATACTAAGAATGGAATTGCGTTTTTCAATAGGGTATGTGTGGTAGATAAAAACACTCATAAACGAATATTGCCATTGAACACTAGCACAAATTATGTGTCTGTAATGCCCATGAGTACTAAAGAGTTGACATTGAAGTGCGAAAATGTAACGGATATGCAGATATGTATTGAGGGGTGGAACACGGGAACTGAATATATAGATATACTGAAGTGATGTAATAACTACTGAATGGATATTTGGCTGCTAGGTGTATGGGTAAGAGATGGTTTTTATATACCTTGCAATATCTATTGGGCTGATTAAGCTGTCCATTTTCTTAGAATAAATTATTAATAGTAAAGTATGAAAAGAATAATAGTTGCATTGATGTTGGCTTTTCCGGCAGGTGCTTTTGCTCAGAAATCTGACCCTAACATGGGCATTATACCAGCACCAGTATCGGTAGATAAAGGTAAAGGCGTGTTTAAGTTTACCTCTGAAACAATAGTAATGGTAGACTCGCCCAATCATAAGGCAATGCGTTTTTTTGCAGACTACCTTCGTAAGTCAAATCTTGCATTGAGTGTTACAGATATGAGTAGTCTCGATAAGAAGAAGATAAACACGAATAAGACTATTATTTTGACACTCAATTTTAAGGGCGATTTACCTCCTGAAGGATATGAATTGAAGATCACTGAAGACAATGTAGAGTTAAAGGGTAGGGGCGCAGGTATGTTTTACGGCATACAAACACTCATACAACTGATGGAAAAAGGCAATATGGGTACAGCTAGTATACCGTGCGGTACTATAAAAGACTACCCAAGGTTTGCATACAGAGGTATGCATCTGGATGTGTCGAGGCACTTTTTTGATGTGGCTTTTGTAAAAAAGTACATAGATGTGATGGCTATGTATAAACTCAATAATTTTCATTGGCACCTTACTGATGACCAAGGATGGAGAATAGAAATTAAAAAATATCCAAAACTGACTGAAGTAGGTAGCAAAAGAGCACAAACAAAGATTGGTCGTGCAGCAGGCCCTACGAGTGTGGCTGACCTGTATGACAACACCCCACATGGTGGCTTCTACACGCAGCAAGAAGTTTCTGAAATTGTAGACTATGCTACAGCCAGATATATTAATGTGATTCCTGAGATAGAATTGCCGGGTCATTCATTGGCAGCGCTAGCGGCTTACCCTGAGTGGAGCTGCGATGCTGCTAAAACCTACAAGGTAGGTGAAACATGGGGCGTGTATGACGATACTTTTTGCCCTACGGAGCAGACTTTTAATGCACTGTATGATATATTGAGAGAAGTAATGGAGTTGTTTCCGAGCAAGTATATACATATAGGTGGTGATGAGTGTAACAAAGTATCGTGGAAGAAGTCGCAATTTTGTAGAGAGCTGATAGCCGAGCAAAAGCTGAAAAATGAGGAGGGTTTGCAGAGTTATTTTATTGGGAAAATAGAAAAATTTGTAAACAGTCAGGGCAGGCAGATAATAGGTTGGGATGAAATACTAGAAGGCGGCCTGGCACCAAATGCTACTGTAATGAGCTGGAGAGGTGAAAAAGGAGGCATAGCTGCTGCTCAACTAGGGCATGATGTGATAATGACTCCCGGTAGTGGTGGGCTTTATTTCGACCATACACAAAGTAAATCTAACCAAGAACCATTGAGTATAGGTGGGTTTGCACCGCTGGAAAAGGCATATAATTACGACCCTATACCCTCTGTGCTAAATGAAGCGCAACAGAAAAGAGTAATAGGTGTACAAGCAAACTTGTGGACGGAATATATAGCTACTATAGGTAAAGCTGAATATATGCTACTGCCAAGAATGCTATCGTTGAGCGAAACTGCATGGACACAGAAAGGTAAAAAAGATTATAAAAATTTTTCGGAACAACGTATACCTCGCCATCTGCTACTGCTAGATCAAGCAGGATATAACTACAGAGTACCAGTACCACTAGGAGCTGGAGACAGTGTACTGAAGGGCAATAAATTCAGTATAGAATTATTGCCACCGGTACAGGGCGCTAAGATATACTATACCATAGACGGACATGAACCAACCGAAAATGATATGGTGTACACTGCACCCATTAATTTTACAGTGCCTGAGCGAAACACAATTATATTTAAAAGTATAGCTATAACTGCATCTGGAAAAAGAAGCATTGTGAACACAGTAAAAATGGAGAACTAGTAATCAACTAATATATTTGATAATACACGCCAACACATTGAATGTCAGTGTGTTGGCGTTTTTTCTACACTAGAAAGTAACTTCATTTTTGTGCTTTTTGAAGTGGCAAAGCAATTATCTTTGAACTCTCCATCTGTTTTCTATTGCTCAATTGTCTATACCCCGTTACAATAAATAATGCAGAGAATGATCCAGGTAGACATGAGCAGGTAAGCAAATAATTGGCACTAGCATTTCTCAGCCTGTGGTTAGATACATAGTGTAAGCAATTACGCATATGCCGTTTTGTAATTGTTGGATAGTATGATTCGCAACATTGGCAAAATAAATACTGTGTTAATAAATATTGCAGTAGAAAGGGTAGGGTCATTACAGGTTGAAGTAACAAAACAAAACTAAACAGTGTTGAAGTAGTGGTTAACAATAACCGCGCAGAATGGAGCAATGAAGTGTTGTAAGTATACTACACAAATATATAACTGTGTAGTCACTATTTATCATCATGCCTAAACACAACCAAGCAACAACGACCTCAAAGAATCAAGTGTATTATCTACATAATTACCACTGAGTTTTATGGCCGACAGTAAAAAGTACCTTACAAAATCCCAACCACCGCATAAATTAATCATTTTTTTTTGTACAACACACTCGCATGTTTGTTTATTTCCCTATTAAAATCTTACCTTCGCACCTCAATTTAAAAGAAAAACAATTTTAACTACATAAAACAATGGCTGATCTCCGCTTACAGCGCAACTTTGGTATCGCTGCTCACATTGATGCCGGTAAAACAACTACTACCGAGCGTATCCTTTACTACACTGGTGTAAACCACAAAATAGGTGAAGTGCACGAAGGTGCTGCTACCATGGACTGGATGGCACAGGAACAAGAGCGTGGTATTACTATTACTTCTGCTGCTACTACATGTTTCTGGAATTTTCCTATGGTACAGGGTAAAACTACTCCAGATTCCAAAAAATATAAATTTAACATCATCGATACTCCAGGTCACGTTGACTTTACTATCGAGGTTGAGCGTTCTATGCGCGTATTGGATGGTCTGGTAGCTTTGTTTTCGGCAGTAGATGGTGTGGAGCCTCAGTCTGAAACAGTATGGCGTCAGGCTAACCGTTACAAGGTGCCACGTATTGGTTTTGTAAACAAAATGGACCGTGTAGGTGCTGACTTCCTTATGGTGGTGCAGCAGGTGCGCGATATGCTAGGTGCCAAAGCTGTACCGTTACAGTTGCCTATAGGTGCTGAAGATAATTTCAAAGGTGTAGTGGATCTTATTCAGATGAAAGGTATCATTTGGGACGATGCTACACAGGGTATGACCTATACAGAGGTAGCTATTCCTGAAGATATGAAAGAAGAAGTTGACCATTGGCGTGCGCAGCTTGTAGAAGCAGTAGCTGAGTATGATGATACACTGATGGAGAAATTCTTTGAAGATCCTAACAGTATATCAGAAGACGAAATACATGAAGCAGTACGTAAAGCTACTATTGACCTAAGCATCATACCTATGATGTGTGGTTCGGCTTACAAAAATAAAGGTGTACAAACAGCACTTGATGCAGTTATTCGTTACCTGCCTAGCCCAGTGGATGTAGAGTCTATCAAAGGGATCAACCCAGATACTGGCGAAGAAATAGAGCGTAAACCAGATGCAAAAGAGCCATTCGCAGCACTTGCATTCAAAATCATGACCGATCCTTTTGTGGGTCGTCTGGCGTTCTTCCGTTGCTATTCAGGTCATCTGGATGCAGGTTCTTATGTACTTAACATGCGTTCTGGTAAAAACGAGCGTATAAGCCGTATAATGCAGATGCACGCTAACAAACAAAACCCGATCGATTTCATTGAAGCGGGCGATATAGGTGCAGCTGTTGGTTTCAAAGAAATCAAAACTGGTGATACTCTTTGTGATGAGAAACACCCAATTGTACTGGAAAACATGTTTATACCAGAACCCGTTATCGCGATAGCTGTAGAGCCAAAAACTCAGGCTGACGTTGATAAAATGGGTATGGCTATAGCTAAACTAGTAGAAGAAGATCCTACGCTTCGTGTAAAAACTGACGAAGATACCGGTCAAACAGTATTGAGTGGTATGGGTGAGTTGCACCTTGAAATCATCGTTGACCGTATGCGTCGCGAGTTTAAGGTAGAAATCAACCAAGGTGCTCCTCAGGTGGCCTACAAAGAGGCGTTTACGCTGAAAGTAGAACATCGCGAGATCTACAAAAAACAAACGGGTGGTCGTGGTAAATTTGCCGACATCCAGTTTGAGATTGGCCCTGCTGAAGAAGAATTCCTGAAAGAAGGTAAAGGACGCTTCCAGTTCATCAACGATATCTTTGGTGGTTCTATTCCTCGTGAATTTATACCTGCAATACAGAAAGGTTTTGAAACATCAATGAACAATGGTCCTCTGGCAGGTTTCCCTGTTGAGAGTATGAGAGTTCGTATTTTTGATGGTTCTTTCCACCAGGTCGATTCTGACTCTATGTCTTTTGAGTTGTGTGCTAAGTCTGGTTTCCGTGAGGCTGGTCGCAAAGCAAAAACTGTTATCCTTGAGCCTATCATGAAAGTAGAAGTTACTACTCCTGATCAGTACATGGGTGATGTAACAGGTGACCTTAACCGTCGTCGTGCAATGCTAGAAGGTATGGATAGCCGCAACAACCTGCAGGTGATACGTGCTAAAGTGCCACTGAGCGAAATGTTTGGTTATGTTACTCAGCTTCGTTCATTGTCATCTGGTCGTGCTACATCGGTGATGGAGTTTAGCCACTATTCTGCTGCACCTCGCAACATAGAAGATGAAGTGGTAGCTAAAGTAAAAGGTAAAGGCAACAACTAATTGTCCTTTTTCAATAAAGTTTAAATGGGGCTGACCAAAATATGGTCAGCCCCATTTTCTTTTAATTGTAATTAATAAATGTGCTGTTGTTACTGCAAACATCACATTAGTTCAAAAAATCAGTTAGTGGACTACTGCTTTCAGCATGTAGTTTTACACCAGCCAGTTTAGCATTAAATCCCATTCTGCCTGCTATCACCGCCATCCTGAACGCATTAGCAATCATTACAGGGTTGCCAGCTACAGCTATTGCGGTGTTTACCAGTACAGCGTCAGCGCCTAGCTCCATAGCGGCGGCTGCATGGCTGGGCGCGCCTATACCCGCATCTACTATTACGGGTACTTTGCTCTGTTCTATTATAATCTGCAAAAACTCCAGTGTTTTCAGCCCCATATTGCTACCTATAGGGGCACCTAGCGGCATTACTGCCGCTACGCCTACTTCTTCTAGTCGCTTGCAAAGTACTGGGTCGGCATGTATGTAGGGTAGTACCACAAATCCATCCTTCACCAGTTGTTCGGCCGCTTTTAGTGTCTCTATTGGGTCTGGCATCAGGTATTTAGGGTCTGGGTGTATCTCTAGTTTCAGCCAGTTGGTTTGCATTGCCTCTCTGGCTAGGTGCGCAGCAAAAATCGCTTCCTTAGCATTTCTTACTCCCGATGTGTTGGGTAACAGATTTATGTGGCTATGGTTGAGGTGGCGCAATATATCATCGTCATCACCATCTATACTTACGCGTTTCAGTGCCACTGTTACCAGCTCAGACTCTGAAGCCAGCAATGCTTCCTCCATCAACTGATGATTGCCAAATTTGCCTGTACCTGTAAACAGACGAGAGTTGAATGACTTTCCGGCTATAATAAGTGTATCGTTCATTATGTATTTAAGTTCTTTTTCTTGTAGTTCTTATTATTAATCTGATGAAACAGCTGATATTATTTCTATGATGCCACTGACAATAACTTCTCCTACACCATCTGAAACAGCAGCTCTATTTTTGGTAGCACTAGTAGAAGAAGTGAGTACTGTATCTTTATTTTCTATTATGCTTATAAAATCAGCTGCTTTGCCACTCACATCACTTGCATTGCCTATTGCGCCCGACACAGCAATGCCATGTATACTTGTATCCATTAATGATACTACATCATGTATTATTATGCCACCTATGCCTATTATTGGTGGGTGAGTGGTACTTGTTGTTTTTAATTGGTTCAGTATGCTTTTGTAGCCATCTAAGCCTAAAACAGGACTTAAATTTTGTTTTGTGGTAGTATATCTGAACGGTCCTAACCCTATATAGTTAATAGGCAGTGCAGATAACCTCACAACGTCTTCAAAAGTGTTAGCAGTGCAGCCTATGATGAATTTTTCTCCCAATAATGCTCTCGCTTCAGTAGGTGTCATATCTGTGCTACCAATATGTACACCATCTGCACCAATGTCGGCAGCTAATTGCACATTGTCATTTATGATCAACACGGCATTATACTTGCTACATACTTTCTGCACCTCTAAGGCTACTTTTTTGTACTCCTCATAATTAACGTTTTTAAGGCGAAGCTGCACCCAATTTACTCCGCCCTTACATGCCTGCTCAGCTATGAGGGCATTGGTGGTTATAAAGTGTAGTTTGCTGACTGGTTTCATGATACAAAAGGTTGATGTGTGCCTAACAATGTGTTACTACTACCCAAAAAACGATATGTGTACGCATTAGCATTTTCGGCTGCTGTGGGCAAGTCGTGCCCCTGTGCCAGCTGTGCAGTAAGCGATGCCGATAACACACATCCACTGCCATGTTTGGTGCCATAGGGTAGTCGGTCATTGGCAAATGCATAGGTGTGGTCTGCTGTATACAGCAGGTCGGTTACAGTTTCATTATCACTATGTCCACCTTTTAGGTATATATTTACTCGTTCACTAAGTTGTTCCAGTTGATCGTTTAAATCGTTGGATTGCAGTATCCATTCCGCTTCTGGTATGTTGGGGGTAATACAATATACATCCTTCAGCAAGCTAACAAACTGGCTAGCACCTTTATGAAACTGAAAACCTGCACTAGCCTTTATTATAGGGTCGAAAACAATTACTGGGTCAACAATATGTTTTTTGAGAAATGAAATAATCTGCTGCAGCACGTCATAGCTTTCTATCAGCCCAATTTTTACATATTTCACTTCAAAACGGCGTAGCAACACAGCTATCTGTTGTTCTATATCATTTACTGGTACCCATTTTACACCATCAAATTCTGCATCATTCTGAAAAGTAAGTGCAGACACTACACCCAAACCATACACACCATTGGCCTCAAATGTTTTCACATCTGCCAGCACACCCGCTCCGCCCGATGGGTCGAAACCAGCGATGGATAGCACTGAAGTTGTTGGTAAAGGATTGAACGATTGATCTGGCATTGATGGATAATTCTATATTTTATTGTGCTTTATATCTATTATTATAGCCTATTTATTTGGCTGTTAAACCCCTCGAATTCGAGGGGTTTAACAGCCAAATAGTGAAAATTACCGGCTTGTCACATTTAGGGGTCGAATTCGACCGCTTTAAAAACTGGATTATATATTCTCTCCCAATGTCACAGAAATTCAATTGTATTGCGATTACGTATCCAATTTTTTACTGCATTTTTTGGCTCATCAGAGCTTCTATATCGTGAGATTCAGTAGCGTCCATTAATTGTAAATAAAAATAATATTTCATAATCATACCTACATCTATCAAGTCAAAATTCTAACTATATATCTCCCCGCCAGCCTCTACAAACTCTTTCGACTTCTCTGCCATTGACTTTTGTAGTTCTTCTTCTTTGGCATAGTCGCGTATATCCTGAGTTATTTTCATTGAGCAGAAGTGAGGGCCACACATTGAGCAGAAGTGTGCAACTTTAGCTCCATCTGCAGGTAGTGTTTCATCGTGGTAAGAGCGTGCAGTTTCAGGGTCTAGAGATAGATTAAACTGATCTTCCCACCTGAACTCAAATCTTGCTTTGCTCAGTGCGTTGTCTCTGTGTTGCGCTCCTGGGTGTCCTTTGGCCAAGTCAGCGGCGTGTGCTGCTATTTTATAAGCTATTACGCCATCTTTTACATCTTTTTTGTCAGGTAGTCCTAGGTGTTCTTTAGGTGTTACATAGCACAGCATTGCAGTGCCATACCAGCCTATCATAGCAGCACCTATTGCAGATGTAATATGGTCATAACCCGGAGCTATATCGGTGGTCAATGGGCCCAGTGTATAAAACGGAGCCTCGCTGCAACACTCCAGTTGCTTCTCCATGTTTTCCTTTATCAGGTGCATAGGCACGTGGCCTGGACCTTCTATCATTACTTGTATGTCGTGTTTCCAAGCTATTTTCGTCAATTCGCCTAGTGTTTCCAGTTCACCAAACTGTGCTGCATCATTAGCATCGGCAATGCAGCCTGGTCTCAGACCATCACCTAATGAGAAACTCACATCATAAGCCTTCATTATTTCGCATATATCCTCAAAGTGGGTATACAGGAAGTTTTCTTTATGATGTGCCAAACACCATTTCGCCATTATACTACCTCCACGCGATACAATGCCCGTCACACGTTTCGCGGTCAATGGCACATAGCGCAGCAGCACTCCTGCATGTATGGTAAAGTAATCTACACCTTGCTCAGCTTGCTCTATCAGCGTATCTCTGAATATTTCCCAAGTCAGGTCTTCGGCCTTACCATTTACTTTTTCCAGAGCCTGATATATAGGTACAGTACCTACTGGCACTGGGCAATTTCTTATAATCCACTCACGAGTCTCGTGTATGTTTTTACCGGTTGACAAATCCATTATGGTATCGCCACCCCAACGACAACTCCAAACAGCTTTTTCTACTTCTTCATCAATGCTTGATGTTACCGCAGAGTTGCCAATATTAGTATTGATTTTCACTAGAAAGTTTCTTCCTATTATCATAGGTTCACTTTCAGGGTGATTGATGTTGGCAGGTATTATAGCACGTCCTGCAGCTACTTCACTTCTCACAAATTCTGGAGTTATCAGCTTCACAGGTGTGTTAGCGCCAAAGCTGTTACCCTTGTGCTGATGCCACAACTCACTATCGTTCATCAGTTCATCTATACGTTGGTTTTCTCTGATGGCTATGTACTCCATTTCGGGAGTAATGATGCCTTTTTTGGCATAGTGCATTTGAGATACATTACAACCTTCCTTAGCACGAAATGGTTTTTTTATGTGCTCAAACCTTAGTGCTTCTAGTTTGCTGTCTTCCAGTCTTTCGTTGCTGTAAGCCGATGTAAACTCCGTTAATTCTTCTACATCATTTCTATCTTTTATCCATTGTTCGCGCAGGCGGGGTATGCCCTTGGTCACATCTATGGCTATATTAGGGTCTGTGTACGGACCACTGGTATCATACACAGTCACTGATGGATTAGGTATTATTTCCTCCACTCCAAAAGATTTGGTCTTGGTTGGGCTAACTTCTATTTCGCGCATAGCTACACGTATGTCATGTAGTTTCCCTTGCACGTATATTTTCTTCGATCCCGAATAAACGCCTGTTGTTATCACACCGGCTTGTGGTGTTGTGTCTTTTTTCATATAGTTGGTTGTTTTTGTTAGTTTGTCTTTTTTTCTTTTTCTATCAATTCTCTCACTTTTAGCCACCTTGTGTGGCTTTTATAACCATTATTTTGTCATTTTCTTTCAGTTTATAATTTTCCCATTCTGCACTAGGCACTACAGTGCTGTTCACAGCTACAGCCACACCTCTTTGTGCTACTATATTGGCGTGGGTGAGCACTGTAGTTACAGTGGCATCTTCGGGTACAGAAACGGTGTTGTTGTTGATTAAAATATCCATAATTCTACCAGTAGGCAGAGGGATTTACGCAGGTAGCTGAGAGGTACACAAGCTATTGTTACTTTTTTCGTTCGCAGGCATTATCCTGATCACGTACAAGGGTATGATCTCAGCCAATCGGTAAATGGCACCCCTAAAGTGTAAAACAAATGTAAGAGATATTGTTTGATATGCAGACACAAAATTTCTTATGTTCGCATCAAAAAAATAAAGCCCTGCTGTTAGCAGAGCTTTATGTGGGATATAAATTGATTTTTGAGGAAGTACTTAGAAAGTATACCCAATTTTGAAGCTGCCCTGAGTGAGGAAAGTTACGCCACGGTTTACATTGTTTATAATATCCATGTACGTAAATCCAAAGCCCATTTCTGCACCAACGTATACACGTTTGGTAGCATAAATGTTCAAAGAGTTATTGATCATCATACCAAACAGCACTCTATCATATGTACCATTTCTCGATGTTCCGTAGCCATAATATGGGTCATAATAATAATCATCCATTGTTTTCTGTCCTACACCAATAACAGCCGATGGACCTACAGCATATTTAACCCTGCCCATACCTGTTGGGTAAAATTTAATACCCGGCATTGCATAAAACATGATGTTATTCCTATTTTCGTATTGATTGTTATAGTTATACATATCCCTATTGTCTTGCATGTTAAACGTAGCAATAAAAGGAACGTATGCAGATATATATCCATCTATGTCCAAAGCACGCTCATAACTCAAACCAACACCCACACCGTTTTCTGTGTATTGAAACGGAGATAGAGATATTGTTGTAAGTTGATTCCAATTAGTGTTATTGAACATTTTGTTTCTTGGTTGAGGAGAACCATCAAGCGAAATGCGCTCATTCATTGGTCCATCGTCGTCCGAGTTTTCTTGTGCGTTTACATTACTGAGTAACATAACCGATAGTGCTGTAATCAATAGTTTTTTCATTCTTTTGTCGATTTTGGCGTTTGTATTTAATAAGGTTAAGTAAATGACATAATAAAGATAAGATGATTTTTTTAATTCAATTCCATTTTGACCGTCAATCCTAAATCATTTTTTTTAGTTATAAACAAATCTACCATACTCAGACTCTATCACTACCTCTTTTTTAGCTGAAGCCTCTACATAGCCAGATACCTGTGCAGCTATTCCAAAACTTTCAGATATTTTCACTATTTCCTTCGCTGTATTTTCGTCGGTAAATATCTCTAATCTCTGCCCCATATTAAATACCTGATACATTTCTCGCCATTCAGTACCTGCTGATTCTTGAATCATAGTAAATAACGGTGGAACTGGCAATAAATTGTGTTTGACCACACGCATAGCCGATGGTAGATAATGCAGGCATTTACTTTGCCCACCACCACTACAATGTATAATACCATGTATTTGGTCAAAATGCTGCTCTAGCACCTTCAATATCACAGGCGAATAGGTACGGGTAGGGGAGAGTATCATTTTACCTATATTCAGTGGTGTGCTTGTGGCATCGGTTAGGTCATACTTGCCGTTATACACCACTTCTTGCGGCAAATTTGGGTCTACACTTTCTGGATATTTGTTACCATATTTCTTTTGCAGCATTTCATGACGGGCACTTGTCAGACCATTACTACCCATTCCGCTATTATATTCGGTTTCGTAGGTTGCCTGTCCGTAACTAGCCAGCGACACTACAATGTCGCCCGGCTGCATTTTTTCGGTGGTCACCAGCTTATCTCTCCTCATTCTGCAGGCCATCGTCCCATCAACTATTACTGTACGCACTACATCGCCTACGTCTGCCGTTTCGCCACCCATAAACCGCACATCTATGCCATATTCGTTCAGCTTGTCGAAATATGCCTGTGTGCCATTTATTATCTCAGATATAACCTCACCGGGTATCAGATGTTTGTTCCGACCAATGGTAGAGGAATAAGTAAACGGACCGGTAGCACCTACACAAAGCATGTCGTCTATGTTCATCACTATACTGTCTATGGCTATACCCTGCCACACACTCATGTCGCCAGTTTCTTTCCAGTACAAGTAAGCCAATATTGACTTTGTGCCTGCACCATCGGCATGCATCAGGTTGCAATATTCTGGGTCATTTCCCCAGTAGTCAGGATATACCTTGCAAAATGCATTAGGAAACAGCCCTTTGTCTAGCTTGGCCACAGCCTTGTGTACATCTTCTTTTTGTGCGGATACGCCCCGCTGGCTATATCTGTCGTTCAATATGTCAGTGTTTTTTGCAGCACAAAAGTAATACAATATACCAGTATCGGACCAAATCAAGGATATGCCGTACAAATATCAGGTACTAACTATTTATACATCGTCGCTTACTTGTATTTCCAGTTTTTACTTTTGTTTTCGGCTATCATTTCTACTGCCTGTGCTATTCTTTTGTTTCTTGTGGTCAGTGTTTTAGCTTCCTCTATCCATTCCACATATTCCTTTTTATGCGAGTTGCTGAATTTACTGTACACTTCATTGGCGGTTTCGTGGGCTGATATTGCAGCGGCTAAGTCATCAGGTGTAGCTACTGGTTCTGACAATTTTATTCTACCTGCTTTTGGTACTTTTATACCATCCTCATTCAGTTTTATAGCCGCTTTAAGGTATTTTTTCAATACAGTATCCGACGGGAGTTCTGCTATATTGGTGATTTTACCCAGATTTCCCATTCCAGCCTTTTCGCTTATCTGCAAAATATTGTCAGGGTCTTCCATAATAGATGCTCTCCAAAATCCGAATGAACAATGATTTTTGAAACTTGCCATACTTACAAATGACGCGCCATTACAATCGAAATTCGGAAAACTCCATTTCCAGGTTTCTACTACATCTGGGCAAACTTCATGTATTAATGCACGTAAATGTGTAAGGATAGGCTGTGCAAATGGTGCTGAATTGGCAATGTAAGCATCTATTCTTTCGTCTGTTTTACCCATTTTATCTCTTCGTTTTTTTGGTTAAATTGACAGGTAATTTTGTGTAGTCTATTTGTTGCAGCCAAGATAGTATATATTAGGTTTTGTTAGCTGTGTGTTTTCGTTTTCTCTATCAAAAAAAAGTTTTTCCACAATCAATTAATTGCAGATTCGCAATATAACTTGTCTTTTTGCGATAAAATATAGTGGGTAATATTTGTAATAAGACAACCAGATAAGGGTTTTAGAAGTACATGGCTCAATGCATTAATATTCTAAAATTGGGATGTCTGTTGGCATATCATTATTGCTTTTTCAGTCATCAACAGTTACTCAGGGTTTTCCACAGGGTGTGCAAATCATTTTGTTTTGTTCAATACTAAAGAGGGTACTTTTGTTAGCGTGTCAACTATCAACTAAAGTCAACAGAAGGAATTTTGAGCGTAAGAACGTCTAATAAAATAACAGTAGAAGATAGGTCGCAGCAATAAGTGTGGTGTGTGAATGAGTGAGTGGCAAGTCTTGAAGTAAATGGTTATCTAGTCAGTAAGTATTGCCCCTCACCGCAAGTAGTCTAAAAGATAAATTTATAAACAACGATTATGCAGGAAGAGTTATTACTCAGAGAGAACAAGGACCGTTTTGTGATACTGCCCATCAACTACCCACGCATATGGGAGATGTACAAAAAACACGAAGCGAGTTTCTGGACAGCAGAGGAGATAGATTTGAGTGACGACCAAAAACATTGGGATGCGCTGAATGATGGCGAACGCCATTTCATTTCGCATGTTTTAGCATTCTTTGCAGCAAGCGATGGCATAGTTAACGAAAATTTGGCTGTCAACTTCATGCGCGAAGTGCAACTGCCAGAGGCTCGTTGCTTTTATGGCTTTCAGATAATGATGGAAAATATCCACTCAGAAACGTATGCCTTGCTGATAGATACTTACATCAAAGACCCAAAGGAAAAGAATAGATTATTTCATGCAATAGAAACAGTGCCAGGAGTAAATAAAAAAGCGGAATGGGCATTGCGATGGATAGAAAATGGAACTTTTGCTGAAAGATTGGTTGCTTTTGCTGCAGTAGAAGGTATCTTCTTTAGTGGTAGTTTTTGCTCCATTTTCTGGATGAAAAAAAGAGGTTTGATGCCAGGGCTCACGTTCAGTAATGAGCTTATTAGTAGAGATGAAGGTATGCACTGCGAATTTGCTTGTTTGCTATACAGTATGCTTCAAAACAAATTGTCGCAACAACAGGTTTATGACATTATTTGCGATGCAGTGGCAATAGAAAAACTGTTTGTCAGCGAAGCGATACCGGTAGACCTTATAGGTATGAACGCCAAATTGATGCAACAATACATTGAGTTCGTAGCAGACAGATGGATAGAAGAATTGGGTTATCCTAAGGTATACAACACTACAAATCCTTTCGATTTCATGGAAATGATATCACTACAAGGTAAAACTAACTTCTTTGAAAAAAGAGTGGGTGATTATCAAAAAGCGGGAGTAATAGCTGGTGCTGCATCTCAGAGTTTTTCGCTCGACGAAGATTTTTAAGTGAAGCAAAACTGAATTTTCATTTTTTGTGCATTACACACCAAAATGAACATAAAAAGACAAATATCAACCTATATAATATTTAAGTAGTATGCAAGTAGTAAAAAGAAACGGTAAGAGAGAAAGCGTAAAGTTTGATAAAATAACTGCGCGTATAGAGAAACTTTCTTATAGCCTCAACAAGTCTGTCAATGTGATAGATGTAGCCAAAAAAGTAATTGAGGGTATCTATGACGGTGTAGCTACATCAGAACTGGATAGCCTTGCTGCCGAAACAGCTGCTTCTCTTACTATCAAACATCCCGATTATGCTTTGCTAGCTAGTAGAATAGCCATAAGTAATTTGCATAAAAATACTACTAAGTCGTTTTCCGAAACGATGAGAAAACTCTACGATTGCACAGATGCAAAAAATGGTAGAAAAATGCCGTTGCTTGCTGACGATGTAATGGAAATAATAGAGGCTAATGCAGAATTGCTTGATAGCTCTATTATATATGACAGAGATTTCGGTTTCGATTATTTTGGTTTCAAAACACTGGAGAAATCATATTTACTTCGCCTAAATGGCAAGGTAGTAGAGCGTCCGCAACATATGTATATGCGTGTGGCGGTGGGTATTCACAAACATGATATTAAAAGTGTGCTAGAAACGTACAACCTAATGAGCGAGCGTTGGTACACCCACGCTACACCTACGCTCTTTAATGCTGGTACTCCTAAGCCTCAGATGTCATCTTGTTTTCTGCTTACCATGAAAGATGATAGCATAGATGGTATATATGATACACTAAAACAAACAGCTAAAATATCACAAAGTGCCGGTGGTATAGGTTTGGCTATCCACAACGTTCGTGCTACAGGTAGTTACATAGGTGGTACTAATGGTACCAGCAATGGTTTATTGCCTATGCTTCGGGTGTTTAATGATACTGCTCGTTATGTAGACCAAGGTGGTGGTAAACGCAAAGGTGCTTTCGCAATATATTTGGAGCCTTGGCATGCCGACGTGTTTGAATTTCTTGACATTCGCAAAAACCATGGTAAGGAAGAACTAAGAGCAAGAGATTTGTTTAATGCGCTCTGGATTCCTGATCTTTTCATGAAGCGTGTAGAAGAAAACAGTACTTGGAGTCTGTTTTGCCCCAACGAAGCTCCAGGTTTGTTTGATTGTCATGGCGCAGCGTTCGAAGAACTTTATACCAGATACGAAGCAGAAGGCAGAGCAAGAAAAACTATAAAAGCACAAGAACTTTGGTTTGCTGTACTCGAAGCTCAGATAGAAACCGGTACACCATATCTTTTGTACAAAGATGCTGCCAACGGAAAAAGTAACCAGCAAAATCTGGGTACAATCAAAAGCAGTAATCTATGCACAGAAATCATAGAGTACACTAGCCCTGATGAGGTTGCGGTATGTAATTTGGCTTCTATTGCTTTGCCACGGTACATTCAGGATGGTAAGTTCAACTTTGATAAACTGTATGAAGTTACTTATCATATCACTCGCAATCTGAATAGAATTATAGACAACAACTACTATCCGGTAGAAGAAGCACGTAACTCTAATACTCGTCACCGTCCTATTGGTTTAGGTGTGCAGGGGCTTGCAGATGTGTTTATACTTATGCGTTTGCCTTTCGAAAGCGACATGGCTAAATTGCTCAACAAAAACATATTTGAGACTATTTATTTCGCGGCCATGACAGCTAGTAAAGATCTAGCAATTGAGCAAGGTCCTTACCAAACCTTCCAAGGTTCTCCACTATCAAAAGGCCAGTTCCAATTTGATTTGTGGAATGTTCAGCCATCAGATAGATACAATTGGGATGCACTTCGCACAGAAGTGATGACACATGGTGTGCGCAACTCATTGCTGGTAGCACCAATGCCTACTGCTTCTACTTCACAGATACTGGGCAATAATGAGTGTTTTGAGCCTTACACTTCTAATATCTATACACGCAGAGTATTAAGTGGTGAGTTTATAATTGTGAACAAACACCTGTTGAAAGATTTAGCAGAACTGGGATTGTGGAACAATAACATAAAAAACAGCATCATTGCAGCAAATGGTTCTGTACAACACATAGACGAAATACCAGCACACATCAAAGAACTGTACAAAACCGTATGGGAAATAAAACAGCGTAACCTGATAGATATGGCTGCCGATAGAGGCGCATATATCTGCCAATCACAATCGCTCAATCTGTTTGTAGACAGCCCTACTATGTCAAAACTTACATCTATGCACTTCTATGCATGGAAGAAGGGACTGAAGACAGGCATGTATTATCTACGCACACAAGCAGCTGCACAGGCAGTACAGTTCACCGTAGAAAAACAAGGCAGCAAAGAAATGGAACCAGTTTTGCCTTCAGCAACGGCAATTACAGAAAACAACGATATAGACGACATTACTACAGAATATGCCGGACCTACTTGTAGCATGGAGGAAGGTTGCATTACTTGTAGCTCATAGATAATTGTTGGTTATGCACATACATATACGGCTTTGAGGATGTCTATCCTTAAAGCCGTTTTGTTATAAAGGTTGTTATTGGTTTTCTGCCTATATTGCAGCAAACGAAAACGATATGTGGCAAGAGATAAACGATAAGTTGTATCGCAAGTTTGTATTTGCAGATTTCAGTGAGGCTTTTTCATTTATGACTAGGGTAGCACTGCTAGCCGAAAAAGCAGACCACCATCCCACATGGACCAATACATGGAATACTGTAGAGGTGTGGCTCAGCACCCATGATGCTGGTAATAAAATCACCACCAAAGACCACGACTTAGCAGCCGCCATAGATAAACTTATCTCATAATAATAGACTATTCCTCAAGACTGTCTACACGTTCTATCTTGGTTATACCGTCCAGTGCGCCCAGTTTGTTGCAAAACATATTGAGCTCTTCACGGTCATGTACAAACACCATTATAGTACCCTCAAATATGCCATCTTTCGAGTCTATACTCAGAGATCGCATATTCAGTTTTAGCTCCCCAGATATGATGTTGGTTATTTTCTGAATAACCCCCACATCATCCATACCTGTAATGCGCACTCCAGTGAGGAAAGAGATTTCCTTATTTTTAGCCCATTTAGTTTTTACTACTCGGTGGCCATAGTTCGCAAGTAATTTGGCAGCATTGGGGCAATCTGTACGGTGTATTTTCAGGCCTTCGCCCGATGAGACAAAACCAAATACATCATCACCTGGTATAGGTTGGCAACATTGAGCCAGTTTGTAAAGTACTTTGTCTGACCGTTCTCCGAATATTACCAATTCTACACCTTTGCCATGTTTTACCTTCAGTGCATCCTCATCCACCAATTCGCGAGTGTCATTTTTTATTTCTCTCGACTGATGTTGCAATTTATCTCCATATAGGGTAAAGTTTTTCAGCTCGTTGAGATCTACATTACTCACCGCTATAGCATAGTACAAGTCGAGTGGAGATGATTTTTTGTAATGTTGTACTAGTTCGTTTATGTTGTGCTGAGATAGGGTAGTATTCATTTTCTCCAATCTCCGTTTCAGCATGTTTTTGCCAGTTTCGGCTGTCTTACGTTTATCTTCTTTAAGGTAAGTTTTTACACCCGATTTTGCCTTTGCTGTTACCACAAATTGCAACCAATCTTCAGAAGGATGTTGTTTAGATGAGGTAATCACCTCTATCTGGTCGCCACTGTTGATTTTGTGGCTTAGCGGCACCAATTTATGGTTCACTTTTGCCCCTATACAGCGTGTGCCCAGCTGTGAGTGTATGTCAAAAGCAAAGTCGAGCGCAGTAGCTCCCTTGGGTAGCACCCTCATATCGCCCTTGGGTGTATACACGTATATTTCTTCAGTAAACAGATCTAGTTTGAAATCCTGAATGAAATCCACAGTATCAGTATTGGGGCTAGCTAAGACCTCTCGTAGATGCTCCAGAAAACTATCCAGCTTACTTTCTTGTACGGTTGGTGCACCTTCTTTGTATTTCCAGTGGGCTGCAAGTCCTTTTTCAGCTATTTCGTTCATGCGGGCAGTGCGTATCTGCACCTCTACCCACCGGCCACCCGGTCCCATTACTGTGGTGTGTAGTGCTTCATATCCATTACCCTTGGGCACACTTATCCAGTCTCTGAGGCGCTCGGGGTTGGGGTGATAGAAACTGGTGATAATGGAGTAAACCTTCCAGCAGTCTTCCTTTTCACGTTCTGGTGGCGACTTAAGAATCACCCTTATGGCAAATATGTCATACACCTCTTCAAATGTCACATGTTTGTTGCGCATTTTGTTCCATATGGAGTGAATGGCTTTGGGTCTGCCATATATCTCAAAATCTAGTCCGAGATGCGATAGTTCTTCTTTCAGCGGTTTTATAAATTCATTGATGTATCGGGTGCGTTCTCTTCTGGTTTCTTTGAGCCCACGGGTAATATCCATGTATATATCTGGCTGAGTAAACTTTAGTGCCAGATCTTCCATCTCAGATTTTATTTCATACAACCCCAATCTGTGTGCTAGTGGAGAATAGATGTACGTGGTTTCAGAGGCTATTTTTAGCTGCTTTTCCCTATTCATACTATCAAGGGTGCGCATATTATGCAGCCTATCGGCAAGCTTAATCAGTATTACTCTTGGGTCTTCGGCAAGTGTGAGTAGTATTTTCCTGAAGTTCTCTGCCTGTATGGTACTATTGCCTCTGATGTCTACAACATTAGATATTTTAGTAAGGCCATCGATAATTTTTGCTACATTATTGTTGAATTCTCGGGCTATATCTTCCAGGGTTATTTCGGTATCCTCTACAGTATCGTGTAGTAGTGCACATATGGCAGATGTTACACCGAGTCCTATTTCTTCCACCACTATACGAGCTACTGCTAGTGGGTGCAGTATGTAGGGTTCCCCCGATTTTCTTCTGGTGTTTTTGTGTGCTTCTACCGCCATTTCAAAGGCATGCCTGAGCAACGATTTGTCGCCTTTTTTTATGTTTTGCTTGAGCGCCCGCAGCAGTGCGCGGTATTCTCTAAGTATTATTTTCTTCTCTTCCTCTTCCGATTTGTCGTATACGCCGAGTGGCGCCGTTGATTTTGTTTCCATATGTTTTCAGATGATCTTGTACTATAGCAGTAGTACTTTGTGTGATTAACCCTTTACACTAATTTACGACAGTTTTCCTGATTAAAAAGTAAATATCCACTCAAACGGTCAATTTTATCAATTTGCTCTTTTTC
>CAZRPA010000028.1:0-31734 GCA_964601855.1 uncultured Flavipsychrobacter sp.
CCTACCGTACCATATACCTATTACAGTGCCAAAATGCTAATAACTAAATACCCCGATGGTCGCATCCGTTACGATTACGGCGGCGGTCGTCCAGCCGTTACCATCAAAAAAGGAGGCCCCGCCATCCTCGAGCGCAGGGTGTTTTACATCTAAAACCGGCAAAGTGAATAGCATTGATTGTCAACCACTTATTCATCAAAACCCATGAAACAACCGGCAATGGAGTCGGCAAACAACCCCTTCGACTGTCCCTCCGCTCTCGCTCTCTTCCTCGCTCCTAACAACCCTATAAGTTACCGACAAACCAAACATTGCTTGGAAAAACCAATACCATTGATAATCAACCACTAAAACACCAAAACATAAGAAACAACCGGCAACAAACCGGCAAATATCCTCTCAGCATACCTAAAGCCTCATAACCCACATTAACAAAGACACTAATACACTCGTAGCTAACTGGCAACCCAGCACAAATACACTGAAAATAGATGCCTTTCTATGTGGTTTTATGAATCAAACGATTATATTTGCGGACTTTAACATTATTTAACACAACCAACAAATTATGACTCTTTTTTATCTCGTTCCAGCATTTGGCGTACTAGCCTTGCTGTACACATTTATTAAAAGTGCCTGGGTTACCAAACAGGACGCAGGTAGCGACCGAATGAAGGAAATTTCGCGCTACATTGCCGAGGGTGCAATGGCATTCCTAAAAGCTGAGTATAAAATCCTTACCTACTTCGTTATCATCGCTGGTTTGCTGCTGGCATTTATGGGCTACAGCAATCCTAAGTCTAGCCCTATGATAGCACTTGCATTTGTTATTGGTGCATTTTTCAGCGCATTAGCAGGTTTTATAGGTATGCGCATAGCCACCAAAGCTAACGTTCGTACCACCGAAGCTGCCAAAACCAGCCTTTCCAAAGCACTAAATGTATCATTTGGTGGTGGCTCAGTAATGGGTTTAGGCGTATCTGGACTAGCAGTTCTAGGCTTGGGTGGTTTGTTCATCATCCTCAAAATGATTTTTGCACCAGAAGCAGCTGTCGATAGCGAAGAAATGAAACTTACCATAGAGGTACTTACAGGTTTCTCTTTGGGTGCTGAGAGTATAGCACTCTTCGCCCGCGTGGGTGGTGGTATCTACACCAAGGCTGCTGATGTTGGCGCTGACCTAGTGGGTAAAGTAGAAGCAGGCATACCCGAAGATGACCCCCGCAACCCCGCAACCATTGCCGATAACGTGGGCGACAACGTAGGTGACGTGGCAGGTATGGGTGCAGATCTTTTCGGTTCTTATGTAGCTACAGTATTGGCCACAATGGTGTTGGGCATAGAAACAAAATCTGCAGGCGATAATTATGGAGGCATGGCTCCCATTCTGTTGCCTATGCTTATAGCTGGCGTCGGTATTGTGCTTTCTATTATAGGCACTTTTTTTGTTCGTATATCTGATAGCGTAGGCAATAGCACAGCCGCTGTTCAGAGAGCCTTAAACATGGGCAACTGGGGTTCTATAGTCCTCACTGCTGTTGCTTGTTATTTCTTAGTACACAATATATTACCCGAAACACTTACACTTCGTGGTAATGAATTTACAAGAGATGGTGTTTATTATGCCATTTTAGTAGGCCTTGCAGTAGGTACTTTGATGAGTATGATCACCGAATACTACACTGCTATGGGCAAACGTCCGGTAATGAGCATCATTCGTCAGTCATCTACTGGTCACGCTACCAATATCATTGGTGGTTTGGCAGTAGGTATGGAGTCTACTACCCTGCCTATTATAGTGTTGGCAGGTGGTATTTGGGGCTCTTACGAGTGTGCAGGTCTTTATGGTGTGGCTATTGCCGCAGCAGGTATGATGGCTACTACGGCTATGCAGTTGGCTATCGACGCCTTTGGCCCTATCGCAGATAACGCTGGTGGTATAGCCGAAATGTGCGAACTACCTAAAGAAGTACGCGAAAGAACAGATATACTCGATGCAGTGGGTAATACTACAGCAGCTACTGGTAAAGGTTTTGCCATTGCATCAGCAGCGCTTACCGCATTAGCATTGTTTGCAGCCTTTGTAGGTGTGGCTGGTATATCTGGTATAGATATCTACAAAGCCAATGTTTTGGCTTGTTTGTTTGTAGGTGCTATGATCCCGTTCATTTTCTCCTCACTGGCCATACGTGCAGTAGGCAAGGCGGCTATGAGCATGGTAGAAGAAGTGCGTCGTCAGTTCCGCACCATACCCGGCATCATGGAGGGTACAGGCAAACCAGAATACGACAAATGTGTAGCTATCTCTACCGAGGCTTCTATCAGAATGATGGTGGCTCCCGGTGCTATTGCTATCATCTCTCCACTTATCATTGGTTTTATGCCAGGTCTAGGTGCCGAGGCTCTAGGTGGTTTCTTGGCGGGTGCTACCGTTAGTGGTGTACTCATGGGTATGTTCCAAAACAACGCAGGTGGTGCTTGGGACAACGCTAAAAAGTCATTCGAAAAAGGCGTAGAAATAAACGGAGAGATCTACTACAAAAAATCAGAACCACACAAAGCTTCTGTAACAGGTGATACCGTAGGCGATCCATTCAAAGACACATCAGGACCATCTATGAACATCCTTATCAAACTGATGTCTATTGTAGCCTTAGTTATAGCACCAACCATTGCCACCATCAGCAAAAACAAACAAGCTAACTTACCAGTAAAAAAAGAAACTACCATTACTGCCGTTGTAGCCACACCAGCTCCAACCACAGTAATAGCACAATAATTACCAAACACTGTGCAAACTAAAAGAAACCCCGGAACCAAAATTCCGGGGTTTTTTCATCAAAAAAATATTATATTAAATTCAAATACAAAAACTACATACTAATACCTACAAACCCACCACAAAACAACTAATTACTATAAAAAAACCCTCCACAAAACGCCTATCTACTAACTACTAATAACTATCTACTATAAGAAACGCCTATCTACTAACTACTATCAACTATCTACTATAAAAAAATGCCTATCTACTAACTACTAATAACTATCTACTATAAAAAAACCTCCACAAAATGACTATCTACTAACTACTAAAAACTATCTACTAAAAAAACTATCTACTAAACAAAAAACTACCACTTCTTCTCAATCGAATCCTGCATAGACACATAACTCACATATCTATCAGCAGCTATTACACCCTCAGCCACAGCCTGCTTCACCGCACAGCCCGGCTCATTTATATGCTGACAATTATTAAACTTACAATCATTCAGTATCCTCCGCATCTCCGGAAAATACTGCGACAATTCCTCCTTCTCAAAATCAATCAACCCAAACTCCTTTACACCCGGAGTATCTATAATGCGCCCACCATCAGGCAGGTCAAACATCTCAGCAAATGTTGTAGTATGTTGCCCCTTACCACTCCACCCCGACACCACATTCGTCCTCGCCCCCAAACCCGGTATAAACTGATTAATAAGGGTACTTTTACCCACTCCAGAGTGCCCGCTGAACAGTGTAATCTTATTCTTTATACGCTCACCCAGAGCCACCAGAGTGCTTTTATCGGTAGCTACTACAGGGTATAATTCATAGCCAGCAGCAGTATATATTCGCTCCCAATCATCAAATACTTCTCTATGTTTAGGCTTCAGAATATCCATCTTATTCACCACCACAATAGCGGGTATATGGTAGGCCTCAGCCGTCACCAAAAACCGGTCTATGAAGCCCGTAGAAGTCCTAGGATCCGCAATAGAAGCCACCAATAATGCCAGATCTACATTAGATGCTATGATATGTTTCTGAGTAGGATTATGGGGCGAAACCCTCACCATATAGTTGTGCCGGGGCACTACACCACTTATTATGGCTGTGAATATATTCTCGTCTTCAGGCTCAAAGATCACTACATCACCCACCGCCACCGGATTGGTAGAAGAAATATCCTCATCTATCTTCAGTTTACCCTTTATCCGGGCATTCCAAAACTGTCCATCTTCCCCACAAACCGAATACCAGCTACCTGTAGATTTATATACTTTTCCCTGCATGTTAATTATTGCCCTGTCAAAAGTAATGAGGAACAATGACAATACAACAATAACCCCAAACCCACCAAGCATTATACCATACGAATGTGGATAACCTGCTAATACATACAAGTTTTACTTTTTTGTGGCAGTGCTTATTGCGTACCTTTGCAGGAGTTACAACAAGATGAGCGAAAACGAACAGAATCGGAGTAAGATATGGACACCTTTATTATACTCATTAGTATTGGTGATAGGGATGATTTTGGGCTTTAACCTCAAAGATACGCTCCGCAACAAGCGGGATTTATCAACAGTCATTCAGCGAAACGACCGACTGGAAGAAATAATAGAACTGATAAAACAAAAATACGTCGACACCATCAACACTAATCTGCTCTATGAAGATGCAGTAACTGGCTTACTTTCCCCCCTCGACCCTCACACCGTATACATTCCCGCCGATGAACTGCAAGAGGTCAACAACGATTTAGATGGTGGTTTTTCAGGTATAGGGGTTGAATTTTCTATACTTAAAGACACTGTAGAGGTTACATCAGTAGTAGAAAACGGACCGGCATCAAAAGCAGGCATAACTGCTGGAGATAAAATAATAAAGGTAGGAGATAGTGTGGTGGCTGGCAATGGCATAACATCCGACAGAATAATGTCGCTGCTGCGTGGCAAACAAAACAGCACCATACAAGTGACCATGAAACTGATAGAATCTGGCACACAAAAGAAAATACCCATCACTCGCGACATCATACCTATCTATAGTGTAGATGCTAGTGTTATGGCAGACAACAAAACTGGCTATATAAAAATAAACAGGTTCAGCGCCACCACTTACGACGAGTTTGCAAAAGCACTGACACAACTGAAAAATGAAGGAGCTTCACAACTTATTTTAGACCTTAGAGACAACCCCGGTGGATACCTGAATGCGGCGACATCTATACTCGATGACCTTATTGCTGATGAAAAACTACTCGTTTACACCAAGGGAAGAAACAGTGCCCGTATTGACTACAAAGCTGGAGAATCAGGCGCTTTTGAAGAAGGAAGGATAGCGATACTGGTAGACGAAAACTCTGCATCTGCCAGCGAAATAATAGCAGGTGCCATACAAGACTGGGATAGAGGCGTGATAGTGGGCAGGCGCACCTATGGCAAGGGGCTGGTACAAGAACAGTATGAAATGCCCGATGGAGCGGCTCTGCGCCTCACCACTGCCAAGTATTACACCCCATCTGGCAGAAGTATACAACGGTCTTATGCAGAAGGTAGAGATGCCTATCAGGAAGACTTTGCAAAAAGATATGATAATGGCGAACTTACTGGCAATGATGTAATCCCTCCTGCCGATAGTACCCCTTACTACACCGCGCACAAACGTGTGGTGTATGGTGGTGGTGGCATAAAACCAGATGTGTATGTACCCTACGATACTTCTAAATGGTCTACACCGCTACTCAATATCGCCTTCAGCCAGGAAATGAGGAATGTGATATGGGATTATTACCTGCAAAACAGAAACACTTTCAACTTCAAAAACATTGCAGATTTTACTCATTCCTTTAAAGGTGAAGGACAGGTTATTGATAAGTTTGTGGCACTCCTGCCACCCAATGAGCGCAAAACACTGCTGAAACAATTTACAACACCCATGAGCCAGCACTATTTCGAGATGCAGATAAAGGCACAAATTGCCAGGTTTCTATTTCGTGATAATGGTTATTACTCAGTGAAACTACATGATGATAATGTGGTAAATAAAGCACTGGATGTGCTCAACACCAATCGTTATACCCAAATACTGGGGAAATAAAAGGGATACCTACTTACGGTGAACTTACTACCCAAAAGCTGGCAAAGCTGACAACCATTGTATATTATTGGCATCAGTAGCATCGGCACAAAACGTTTGATGACCGTTTGTAAGAACCCAAAACCGAGCTTGCAGGGTGGTGTGATAGCTTAGCAACTGCATAAAAGTTTCTCTGCTCACTGGCACATCGGGGCTCTTGCACTCTACCAGCATCCATGGTTTGTGGTTGCGGTCATACACCACTACATCAAATCGTTTGGTTCTGGCACCTACTACTATTGCTTTTTCGGCAGCTATCAATGACTGAGGATAGCCTAACGCAACCATAAAATACCCCAATATATACTGACGTACATGCTCTTCGGGGGTGAGAATCAGCCATTTTTTCCTTATAAGGTCATACACCTGAGTTTTGTCTTCTGCCTTGCGCAGCTTCAACTGTATATCCCGAAAATCAATAGAAATATTCACACCCAAAAATACACACTATATGACACTTTGCATCAGCATATGTAACCCGATTTCAGATTATTAATGACACTAACTTTGTCAATATTTTTGGTGGCGATAATTATAATTTCTACTTTAGACGGGCAAAGAAGAAATGGAAATGTAAGCACAACAATTGGTGTCAGTTAGCTACATTTCATGATACATAAACAATTATTTTTCAATCAATGTCTTATACTTTAGTAATACATGGTGGCGCAGGTAACATAACCCCTGCTATAATGAACACACAACAAGAAGCAGAATATACTATAGCGCTCAAAGAAGCTTTGGCAAAGGGCACTGATGTGCTACGTGCTGGGGGCTCAGCCACAGATGCTGTAGTAGCTGCTATTTGCGAAATGGAAGACAATCCGCTGTTTAATGCAGGAAGAGGATCAGTTTTTACAAAAAAAGGCCTGAATGAAATGGATGCTGCCATAATGGATGGCAGTAACATAGCCGCAGGTGCTGTAGCTGGTGTACGCAACATAAAAAACCCCATAAAGCTGGCACGTGAAGTAATGCTGCATAGCGGGCATGTGCTGCTATGCAATGAAGGCGCAGGAGAATTTGCGCTGAAACAAGGCGTAGAAATGGCTCCTGATGAGTATTTTTTCAATAAGTCGAGATATGACCAATGGGTGGAAATACGTGATACCGACTATACACAGCTAGACCACAAAGGCGACAATCTGAAAGGCGGCCCAGTGACACCCAATACCGGCCATAAATTTGGCACTGTAGGTGCAGTGGCTTGCGATGCTATGGGCAACATAGCTGCAGGCACCTCTACTGGCGGTATGACCAATAAACGCTTTAGCCGCATAGGCGACAGCCCCATACCCGGCGCTGGTACCTACGCCAATAACAAAACCTGTGCTATATCATGTACTGGCCACGGCGAGTACTTCTTGAGGGCTGTAGTGGCTTATGATGTTTCCTGCCTGATGGAGTATAAAGGCCTAACGCTGCAAGAAGCATGTGCTGTAGTGATAAAAGACAAACTGGTAAAAATGGGTGGAGAAGGTGGTCTGATAGCAGTAGATGCTATGGGTAACTTTGATTTCTGCTTCAATTCTGCTGGCATGTATAGAGGTATGCGCAATAGCGAGGGGAAAGAAATAGTAGGATTCTATGGCATGTAATGTTGTGGGAAACTTTGTGAGATTATAACGTGAATCTTCAGGAACTTTGCGAGAGAAGGACTGAACGAACAGGTGAAAAATTAGAACAATAAATGTCAGATAACTATATAGTATCAGCCAGAAAGTACCGTCCACAAACCTTTGATACGGTGGTGGGTCAGGAACACATAACCACTACGCTCAAAAACGCTATTCGCAACCAACATCTGGCACATGCTTTTCTGTTTTGCGGACCACGTGGAGTGGGTAAAACTACCTGTGCACGTATACTAGCCAAAACCATAAACTGCGAAAACCCCACTGCCGACATGGAGGCTTGTGGTGTGTGCAGTACCTGTGCCAGCATGAAAGACAGTGCCTCCTTCAATGTTTTTGAGCTGGATGCTGCGAGTAACAACTCTGTTGATGATATTAGAGAACTGACTAATCAGGTACGCTTTGCACCGCAACATGGCAGGTATAAAGTGTACATCATAGATGAGGTACACATGCTGAGTGCTGCGGCATTTAACGCATTTCTAAAAACGCTAGAAGAACCACCACCCTATGCTATATTTATTCTAGCCACTACCGAAAAACATAAAATCTTACCTACAATCCTCAGTCGTTGTCAGATATTCGATTTCAAACGAATTACCACCAACGATATAGTAGCACACCTGCAGGGCATAGCTGTAAAAGAAAGCATGATAGCCAATGAGGCTGCACTGCATGTAATAGCCCAAAAAAGCGAAGGCTGTATGCGCGATGCGCTATCAATGCTTGACCGTATAGCGAGCTTTACAAATGGCATGCTTACCTACACCAACACTATGGAGCATCTGAATATACTAGATGCTGACTTCTATTTTAGCATAACAGATGCTATGCTGAGCCAAGATGTAGCTGCTGCCATGCTGCTGCTGGATGAGGCACTGGAAAAAGGATTTGAAGGGGATGTGGTAATAGGCGGGCTGGGCGAACACTTCAGAAACCTGATACTCTGCAAAGATGGCAGGATGGCTAAGCTGCTAGATGTACCTAGCGTACATGGGAAGATGTACCACGAGAAGGCAAATCAAACGCCACCTTCTTTCCTGATATCGGGGCTGAATGTAATAAATGACTGTGAACTGCAATATAAAAACGCTAACAACAGACGACTACATGTAGAACTGTGTATCATAAAACTGTGCTTTTTGCTGCAGGCAGTATCTGCCCCACCCATATATGGTGGCGAACAAGGCAAACTGACTGCGGGCGAAATGCCTGGTGAAAAAAAAAACACTAGTAGTGTAGCTCAACCACCGACAGCACTGAACATACAAGCACCTGAACCTGTGGTAATGCCCATAGCAGCACCCACGTATGCAGTGGCAGCAGACACCAATACAGGATATGGCAAACTGGTGCAGGAAGCGCCCAGAGTGGAAACCCCAATGAGTGCTCCGCCCGCACCAGTTGTGCAACCAGCACAACCAGCACAAAATTATGCTCCTGCTGCACAGCCAATAGCAGCGCCTCGCCCAGCACCTACTAACCGCAAGGTAAGTATGGATATATTGGGCGATTTGGAAGAAGAGATGAACCTAGCAGTAGCTGGTTTAATACCACAATCTGCACCACTGACGGCAGAAAGAGCCCATGCAATATTTGAAGAATACAAACAAAGCCTGCAAGCTGCCGGAAAGAGTGTGCTCTTCTCACAGTTTAGCATGATGCGGCTAGAATCATACCCGCCAGATGAGGTGCGGTTTATAACCCCGGGCGAAATGACTGACACCTACGCCCGAGAGCAACGTACACAACTGATAGAATTCTTCAGCGAACGAGCTGGTAGAAATGTGCGCATCACTACCGAAATACAGATAGATGAAAGCATGATAGACAATACGCCACGTGCGCTAAGCAAAAGTGAAATGTATGAAGCTATGGCAGAAAAAAACCCTAATCTGGCAAGATTAAAAGAAGGAACTGGTATGCAGATAGAATACTAGCAATTACTAAATCGTATTTGTATTTTCATAGCTGTTGTTAGCTTTCTTCTTATGTATGGCTTTGTCGATGGTAAGATAATCTAGGAAATAAATGATCTTGACAGATAAACTATTGCTCTGGGGGGCTTGCAGCGTGGTTCTAACATCTGTTCCATAGTCAGGTATTATGTTAGGCCCTGCAGAATAAATACTATTTTGGTACACCACGCTCATCTCACTACCAGGCTTGAACTGCCATACAAAGTTCATAAAGACATTAAAAGAGTTGTAATTGACATTGTGATTAGTACTATAATTGGCACTATTCAGATTCCCGCTTTTATCTAGCAATTCGTATTTAGTATACTCTGCCTGCGACCAATAATGACGTGCATCTAACTTCAATGACATGTTTCGCGTGAAGATGTAAGCAGTAGACAATGTATTGATGGTGGTATTGAGCGTGCGAGAACCTAGGTAAATGGAATCGCTTGCTTTGCTTACAAAACCTACATCATTAGCCCGGTTTTCGCGGGTGAGGCTGTAGATTGCTGATAACTTATTGCTAAACCTGTATCTGGGCGATATAGACCAATACTCGGTTTGGCGGTTGCTGCTACCAAACCATCGCTTACTGGCTTCAAGGTCTAGCGCAAAACGCTTTCTGTAATCGGACGAAATAAAACCACCATTCATGTTATTGGCAGGATAAACATAGTATCTGCCTGGGGTGCGGGGCTCGAAAAAATCATAAGACACACCCGGCTGAGCATCCCAATACAAGCCTGAAGTGAGAAAGTTTTTGAACGTCACAACGTGATTGCCGTGCACAGCTGAACGCGCGAAAACATCTGGATTAAAAGCCCTGTAATACTCCATCCCAATTTTGTTGTAGGTAGTATTAATGATCCAGAATGGCTTGTAAGTATTGTATATGTTGTAGTACAGGCAGGATATGATATTATTACGATCAAGATAACCGAGGTCATTGGCATTAAACCTATCACTAACCGCTCTGGTATTGAGCGACCAAGTATAGTTGCCACTCTGCTTGCCCAAAGTTAGTGCTGACCTATACCCAACATCAGTACCAGTACTGTAAAAAAGCTGACTCACATCTGTAGATCCGCTAATGGCATACCTTTTGGCTTTATCTGCAAATCTGTATAACACTGCACTTACATTGGCATCATAGCTGGTTTCTTTTCTGGATACATTAGTGTTTACCAGACTTACAAAAGAGTTGTTTTTCAATGCCTGATCTACCACTATGACGTTATAGTTGGTAAGAGGAGATGTTTGAATGCTGCGCTCAGTATTGTTAAAAGTATCAGTAACGGTGGCTCTTGTTTCTGCAGACACAGCATTAAAAAAACCTACACCAGTGTTAGTTCTGGTTCTGCCCGATAGCTTGGCTGCATTGTATAATCGGGAATTAGCGGGGTTTTTAGTAATAATCTCGCCCCTGTTTAATTGCCCATTCAGGGCATTGAGATTGATGGGTGTGCCTCCCACCCTGCGCGAATAGAAAAGGTCATTTTTGTTGAATAGATCTACCCCCTCAGTAAAAAAATACCTGCGCTCATCATATCGCACCTCTATGGGCGATAAATTCAAAACCCGATTGTCGAATAAAGTTTGTCCGAAATCGGGTACTAAAGTCATATCAAGCGTAAAACTTTCATTAAGTCCGTACTTTATATCCATGCCACCATTCAGGCTTCGGGCCATGGCACCATCATAATCTTCGATGTATGACGACATATAAGGCAACAACGCCAGCCTAATAGGTGCTTTGATGTTTTGTATTCCTTCTAGTATACCCGACTGGCTGATTACGTTTTGTACTGCAGGCGATACTTCGTGCCAGTAACTGCGCTCTCTGTTTCGCCTGATAACACGCACAAAATTGACACCCCACTTCTGCACTGCTTTTTTAGGAAACCTGAGTGCAGAATAAGGTATCTTCATCTCTATGCTCCAGCCACTGTCATTTATAGACACTTTAGAATACCATGCTGCATTCCATGACCGGTCTACGTTGTCAAATTTCACGATCGCATCTGCCTGTACACCTGCTGCTGTTACCACAAATTGTGTAGCATTCTGCCTATCGAGGTAGGTATCGAAAGTAACTCCAAAAGCATCTGTATTGCTGTCCTCGAAATCGTCTCTGGGCGACAATTGGCGAACGATACTATCTGGGTGTTCTTCATATATCATTGCCCCTACATACACCGCTTCATCGTCGTACAATATTTGTACAGATGTGCGCTGAGCAGAGGCAATTCCTGGGTGAGGTGTAGATTGTGTAAACCTATACACAGGTGATTGACTAATCCAGTCGTTTTCCGTCAACTTACCGTCTATTACCATTTTACCAGTAACTACATGAGCCCTGGCAGCCTTATACTCAGGATGGGCTAAGACACTTCCTGAACAAAAAAGCAAAACAAATAAAAACGAAAAATTGCGCACTTCGAAAAACCTCACCCGTTTTGCCTTTTATACAGATAGTAGTGTTACAGAATTAGAAACTTGTATTGATCATAGCCTTTACCCCACTGAATGCGGGCTCATAACGGCACACGCCTCCGGTGCAGTTGATACCATCAACCTGCTTTACATAAGCCAATGTGAACCTGTGTGGCCCCTTAGTGTATGCACTAAACACACTGTAGTAGTGATTTCCTGGATTTTTGTAGTTCACATTATCTACACCTTTGTTAGGTACACTATTGAACATATCTGACACTGAAAAAGACCATTTAGGAGCAATATTGAACTCGAGTAATGCAAAAGCCCATGAACCGTAATCGCGTTTCGCATCCATATACTGCGCCTCAAATCTTAGAGACTTTTGGTCGTTGATTTTATAAGTGATTTCGGCAAACGGAGTGATCGCATACTGTACCGGAACTGTGATAGAAGATGACCTGCTCTGATAGGCTAGAATATTGTACTCCATGTACTGCACTCCACCCTCTATTACCCATTTATCCCAGCCTTGGTAGATAGCCTCAGCAAAGGCCTCGCGGTAGAGTTTGCTGCCCTCCAGCGTATTGATGTGTGTGTAGGTAAAGGTGAAGTTGGTAACATCGTTAGGGGTGACAGTAAGGTTTGCAGTACCTGCCATTTCAGATATATCCTGAGAGGCTGGTGTGTATCGCGACATGAGGCGCAATGGGCGCAACACGGCTATGATAGGTTGCCAGTTGAGCATACCCTTCAATAGTGTTTCATTGGGTGAGGTGCGCATCATAAAATCTTCGGTACGCTTACCAAACAAACTCAACGCTATACCCTTCATGCCATAACTTACAGATGTGTATAATACATTGCCTGGCTTGTCTTGCAGTATGTTGTCTTTCAGAATGGCTTCAGTGGTTTTATAATTACCCTCTACATACCAAGATAGATTTTTATAAGTAAGACTATTGTATGCCGAAAATGCATACATATTATATTTAGGATTGAACCTTGCCTGTGTGTCCTGACCATTGATGGTAGCAGCAACGGCATTCATGCTAGCAGCATCTAGGGTTCTATTAAGCACGCCTATACCAGGAGTGACATGTAAATTACCAGATGTGAAATCGCCCTCTGCATTGATACCTTTTATAACAGGCGCATACCTTACATTGTTCACCAGATTGTTGTCGCTATTGTTGTTTTTCTGCTGACCGGTGAAACCTTTCACCATAAAATTATCGGCAAACTTGTACTTGAGTGATATACCCACCAAGGCATTGTCTATCAACAATCCACGATCTTCGTAAGCCCTGAATAATATACCACAACCTATTTGGTCGTAGATAGTACCTACAGATATAGTAAGATCGTCTAGTTCTTTGGTAACATTCCAGGCACCTATACCAAAGTCAGTGTTGGCAGTTACTGGATTTTTGAGGTTGGAGTTGTTAAATGCATCGGCACGTACAAAAAACGTGAAACCGTTGTTGGTGGCATATCTTAAAGTAAGCCAACCATCGCTGCCGCTTAGTGCATTGTCATAAAGAGGATTTCCAGATGCCTGAATGTTCGTATCTTTATGAAAAAAGTTGAGGTTCATCATCAGATCGCCTGAAAGTGTACCCTGACCGAAAGAACTAGCTGTAAGAATTGATGCAAGAAATAATAGAACTGGTTTTTTCATTTAAACGCTGTAATTGTTAAAGTTTTTCCGAAATTAGCCCCGAAAATCAAATGTGGCAAAGTTTTCGCTTAATATTTTAAAAAACAAACAAAATATGAAAAAAATGCTCGCCATTGCGGCATGCTTATTAGCAACAACCATTATACATGCGCAAGATTTGCCAAGTACACAGGTAAAAAATGTGAATACAGGCAAAAAACTACCCTTTAACCAAACCGTAGAAAAAGGTCGTGTTACTGTTATTAGTTTTTGGGCTACATGGTGTGTACCCTGCAAAAAAGAAATAAAAAATATATCGCTGAAACTAGCTGACTGGAAAAAAGAAGTAGACTTTGATTTTATGACTATGTCGATAGATGAAGCTCGCGCCGAAGGTCTGGTGCGTACTTATGCCATATCGCAGGGTTGGTCTTTCCCCTACTACATAGACCCTAACTCTGACCTTAAACGTTCGCTCAACTTCCAGTCAGTACCCTTCACGATGATAATAGACAAAGAAGGCAAAATGGCATGGAAACACATAGGCTATGAAGAAGGTGGTGAGAATGAAGTGTTTGCAAAAATTAAAGAAATAGCAGGACCAGCTGTGGCTAAGTAGGATACTTGCAAAAAGCTAGGCTGCATAACATAGATTGCTAGAATAACAATCCCCAGAAACGTCAATTTCTGGGGATTTACTTTTTGTACAATTAGTTCTTATTACACACTATTTTTCCCTTGCAGCATGGGTACAAACGAAAAATCGCCCATTTCTTGTTTGTATAGTTTACCCTCTTTGTCTTTAGTGATTTTTGTCATTTTCTGCTTGCCATCATCCCCTATTGGTATTACCATAATGCCGCCTGGCTTTAGCTGTTGTAGTAGCTTGGGTGGTATGAAAGGTGCACCACAGGTAATAAGGATCTTGTCGAACGGCCCATAAGACGGTAGCCCTTCGAAACCATCGCCATAAAACCGCTTGATGTTCAGGTACTTTTTTATGAAAAAGAAATCAGTAATATAATCATACAATTCTCGCTGTCTTTCGATGGTGTATAACGTAATACCCATCTCAGCCAGTACACATGCCTGATAGGCACTGCCTGTGCCTATTTCCAGCACTTTATCGTACTTCTGTATCTCTAGTAACTGGGTCTGATAGGCAACGGTGTAAGGGTGCGATATGGTTTGGCTGGCAACTATAGGGAAAGCTCTGTCTTCATATGCCAGTCGCTCGAAAGCTGGGTCTAAGAAAAAATGGCGGGGTATGTTGTCTATGGCAGTGAGTACTTTTTCATCTTTTATGCCTTTGTTTCTCAGGGTTTGTACGAGCTGTTTTCTTAATCCTTTGTGTAAGTAGTTGTCAGGTTTAGGGATGCTTTGCAATTTTTCCATGTAGCAAAGTTAGGAACGATGACTGTATAAAGTCCCTCAATCTAAAAGTTCTTTTCCATTTTTGCTACATTGCAAAAGTCCTTAAATAGACCACTATTTGCGGATTTTGCAACTTGCAAAAAAGAAAAATTACAAATTATCTTGATGAACTTTATACAGTCAACGTTCCTTAGCAGAATGAACACGTGTATACTAGTGTTTTCACAAACACTTTTTGATTGAATATGGTTGTACAACACAACATCATAAAACAAAAGGCGAATGCTAGATAAACCAGCATTCGCCTTTCAATTATGTCAATATATCAAGACTAGTCAACCGCAGTAGCGTCTTCTATCAGTACGCTAACAGCACCATTCAGTACCTCTACAAAACCTGATGATATTTCATAAGTTTCGGTATTGGTCATAGACTTATCTTTAATAACCTTCATTTTACCCTTACCGAGAGAAGCTATCAGTGGGGCGTGTTTTTCAAATACCTCGAACGAACCAGTGGTACCAGGCAATTGTATACCATATACTTTGCCGCTGTATACTTTATGTTCTGGTGTTAATATTTCTAAGTCCATTTTGTGATTGTGATATTTTGATAAAATAAAATGTGCTAAAAGAGACAGTACAGATGTTAAAGCGTTATACTTTAATGCACTGCCACATTTTCACATTAGTTTTTAGCTTGCTCCATCAGTTTTTTACCTTTTGCAATAGCATCGTCGATGCTACCTACCAGGTTGAACGCAGCCTCTGGGTAACCATCTACTTCACCATCCATAATCATGTTAAAACCACGGATAGTTTCTTCGATAGGTACCAGTACACCTTTAAGACCAGTGAACGCCTCAGCCACATGGAAAGGCTGTGACAAGAAACGCTGAACTTTACGTGCACGAGCAACAGTCATTTTATCTTCTTCGCTCAACTCGTCCATACCCAAGATAGCGATGATATCCTGAAGCTCTTTGTAGCGCTGTAATATCAACTTAACACGGTTGGCACAGTTGTAGTGTGCTTCACCTACTATTATTGGGGTAAGGATACGTGATGTAGACTCCAGTGGGTTAACCGCTGGATAGATACCAAGGTCAGCGATTTTACGATCTAGTACCGTTGTAGCATCCAAGTGGGCAAATGTTGTAGCCGGAGCCGGATCGGTAAGGTCATCTGCAGGTACGTAAACCGCCTGTACTGAAGTAATAGAACCGTTTTTGGTAGAGGTGATACGCTCTTGCATCAGACCCATTTCTGTGGCCAGCGTAGGTTGGTAACCCACCGCCGATGGCATACGACCTAGAAGAGCCGATACCTCAGAACCTGCCTGAGTGAAACGGAAGATATTATCTACGAAGAACAGGATGTCTTTTCCTTTGCCAGTACCATCTCCATCGCGGAAATACTCAGCGATAGTAAGACCAGAAAGGGCAACACGAGCACGAGCTCCTGGCGGTTCGTTCATCTGTCCGAACACGAATGTAGCCTTACTGTCTTTAAGTTCGTTCATATCAACAGCGCTCAAATCCCAGCCGCCTTCTTCCATACTGTGGAGGAATTTGTCGCCATATTTAACGATGCCTGCTTCAATCATCTCACGCATCAGGTCATTACCCTCACGTGTACGCTCACCTACACCGGCAAACACTGACAAACCAGCATAAGCCTTAGCGATGTTGTTGATAAGCTCTTGAATCAATACGGTTTTACCCACACCAGCACCACCAAACAAACCAATCTTACCACCTTTTGCATAAGGCTCAATAAGGTCGATAACTTTGATACCAGTAAATAGTATTTCAGATGCCGTACTTAGGTTTTCAAACAATGGTGGTTTAGCGTGTATCGGGCGACCATTAGTTTTGTCGGGAGCAGCCAGACCATCGATAGCATCACCTGTTACATTAAACAAGCGGCCATTGATTTGATCACCTATTGGCATAGCTATAGGCTTACCAGTGTCAACTACTTCTGTACCGCGTACCAGACCTTCGGTACCGTCCATGGCTACAGCACGAACGCTGTCTTCGCCCAGGTGCTGCTGCACTTCAAGTACTAATTTGTCACCGTTTTCGCGTTTCAGCTCCAGTGCGCTGAATATTTCAGGCAGCTTGTTATCGCCACCAAAATATACGTCTACAACCGGTCCGATAATTTGTTTGATTTTACCAACGTTTGGCATAAGTATGAATTAAATTACTAATTAGGTCTGTGAAATTTTGCGCAAAGGTAAGGGGTATGCATGGAAAAGTAAAAAATAATAGGCAAAAAATAAAATGGCGCCTTATCGTTATTCACAACTTATACACCTATAAGTGATGCAAAAGTACTTTACTACCCTACTGACCTATTGAGAAAATCGACAAAAGGCTTCATGACACCAAAGGCATCAATTACTTTTTTGTCTAGTCCTTTTTTGGTGAGGTCGGCATCAGCTATTTTACAACCTACTGTAAAACTTTTCAATTTCAGGTATTCGATAGCAGGGTTGTCTTCAGCATAACCCTTGGGTACTTTAATCAGTTTTTCACCCTCTATTTCTCCAAACATTTTTTTGAATTGCTTGTCATTAATGATTTTGCTGAATTCGTCGAAATTATAATCTATCTCCTGCCTTATGGCTTTTAGTCTAGCACTTTCGGGTTGCCACATGCCACCACCAGCAAAGCTGTACCCTCCGGGCTGAATGTGCAGGTAATACCCTGCGCCAGGAAAACTTTTGCCACCTGAACTGAACCCAGCACCAAGGTTGGTCTTGTAAGGGGTTTTGTCTTTTGAGAAACGTACATCTCTGAATATACGCATCACACAATCTTTTGCATTGATTTCTTTGAACACCGGATCTAACTCACCCATACCTTTGAGTACATCTGCCGCCAACTGTTCGAAATCAGATTTGACGGAGAGGTACTCGTTACGATGTTCATCAAACCAAGGTTTATTGTTGTTTAATACAATTTGTTCTAAGAAATGAATGGTTGACTTTTGGAGCATAGTACCTGTTTTATATCCAAATCTATATAAAAAGGTTGGTGATGGAAAGGTGAATGTAAGTTTTCTGATACATTTCACTTTTGCAGGTAATAATGGTATGCGCAACCATAAAGTAGGTGATGTGGTAGATTTCTGAAGGACTGTAGGCAGCAATAGCAAAAACAATATCTTTACGCACTTAGGCTTTGTTATTGCAACTGGACAATGTTACCTGCGATAGTTCAGTATACAGAGATTTGAACTTACTTTTTTTTGAGTAAACAATTAAAACAAACACTAGCGTGAAAATAGCTATAATAGGTGCCGGAGCTGCTGGCTGCTTTGCGGCGGCTAATATACACTACCGACCCGGTGTAGAAGTTGCTGTTTTTGAAAAAACAGGAAAGGCTATGCAAAAAGTGAAGGCATCGGGCGGTGGACGTTGTAATGTGACACATGAGTGCTTTGACATACCTGAGCTACTGACAAGATACCCTAGAGGCAAACAACTACTGCGTAAATCGCTATATGGTTTTGGACCAGAGCAAACGATTGAGTGGTTTGCGGAGCGAGGCGTAACCCTGAAAACCGAAGAAGATGGCAGGATGTTTCCGGTTACAGATGACTCACAGACCATAATAGATTGTATATGGCAAGAAATGATGCGCCAGAAAGTGCAAGTGTATTATCATAAATCGGTAAAAAACATAGTGAGGGAAGAAGGCGGTATTAACAATAGGTACATCATACATTTTGCAGACACATCGGTATATGCGGCAGATGCTATAATAATAGCAACAGGAAGTTTCCCCAAGGCAGAACAATATCAATGGATGGAAGCTCTAGGGCACAGTATAGAAAAACCAGTACCCTCTCTATTCACTTTTAATATGCCGGGCGACACCATAACCTCTCTGATGGGGGTAAGTGTACCAGAGGCTACTGTAAAAATAGTAGGTACTAAAACAACTCAAAGTGGCCCATTGCTGATAACCCACTGGGGAATGAGTGGCCCTGCAGTACTGAAAACATCTGCTTATGCTGCCAGAGAGTTGGCTGAATGCAATTACCATTTTACAATACTCATCAACTGGCTACCGACAACCACCGATGCCGACCTAAAAGAAATAATACAAGGGCTGCGTAGCACACAAGGCAAACAATTTGTAAGTCAGAAAAACCCGTTTGGGCTGCCACGAAGGCTATGGGAATACCTAACCGAACAATGCGGAATAACGGAACAAATGAGGTGGGGCGACCTGCCCGCTGCTGCTCAAAACAAGCTGACTGAACACCTGCTGCGCGATAGCCATAAAGTGGCAGGCAAAACTACATTCAAAGAAGAATTTGTGACGTGTGGAGGTATACAGCTAAAAGAAATAGACCCACAAACCATGGAGAGCCGCATATGCAAAGGCATATACTGGGCCGGAGAAGTAATAGATGCTGATGGCATAACAGGCGGATATAACTTTCAGCATGCATGGAGCAGTGCAGTAGCGGCAGCAAAAGCACTGGAAGCAAGCAATAACACAGAAGTAAGTCGTGACTAAATTGTTATCTGTATTCATTTTTTCAAAGCTTAGAATTACTTTTACGACACAAAAAAACGACCTAAAACATGATAATATACAATGTAACGATAAAGGTAGAGAACGACATAGTAGAAGACTGGATAAACTGGATGCAGGGTGAACATATTAGCGAGCTAATAGCCACAGGTTTATTTGTAAGATGTAGACTTTGCCGGCTGCTGGAGCAAGACGAAACTGATGGTGTTACATTCTCAGCGCAGTACGAGTGCGATAACCTAGAAAAATACAATACATACATCTCTGATTATGCGCCTATTATGCGCGAAAAAGGATTTAAACGTTTTGGTGGAAGATTTATAGCATTTAGATCAGTGATGGAGGTATTGTAAGTTATTATATGCAAATCGATTTGTTTAATATTATCCTGAGGATGAATAAGTAACAAAAACTGCCGAAACATAATACAGTAAAGGATTTCAGCCAATTAAGCACAATTCATAATTTCGAAACACATAGTTAACAATATGAAGGAAAGCTGCAACAGGCAAGGGTTTGAGCAGAAAAATAATTTTCTGTACTATTTGGAAGTGTTATAAAGGTGAGTATATTTGTTGTATCCTCAGTATTTATTATTCAAAACAAAAAAACGTACAGTTATGAACAAAGCTGAATTAATTGACAAGATTTCAAAAGACGCTGGCATCACAAAGGTGCAGGCTAATGCTGCGCTTGACTCATTCACAAGCACTGTAGTTACTACCCTCAAAAAAGGTAATCGTGTTACGCTGGTAGGCTTTGGTACTTTTTCTGTATCTGAACGCTCTGCCCGCAATGGTCGCAACCCACAAACTGGCGCTGTTATCAAAATCAAAGCACGTAAAGTACCTAAGTTTAAGGCTGGTAAAGAATTCTCCACTAAAATTGCTAGCAAAAAATAAATCTCTACACTTACTTAATATTAAAAAAGACGCTGCAAAACAGCGTCTTTTTTAGTTTACTATTTGTATTCAGGTAGCTTATTGGGGCAAGCTACCTGAATAATGAAGTATTAAATACCTACACGAAGATTAGCAATCTGAGCTATACGCTTTTCTGCCATGTGCATAGCAGCTAGCTGTGTGTGAATGCCTTCTTTCTCAGCAATATCGAATATGGTTAATGTACGGTCATATATCTTGGCAACAGTACTCATAGCGCGCTCTTTGTTATAACCATCAATCTCTATGCTTATGTTGATGATACCACCAGCATTGATCAAGAAGTCGGGCACATAAATGATGCCTTTTTCCACCAACATTGGGCCATGTACATTTTCATCTGCCAGCTGATTATTGGCACCCCCAGCTATCACTGGGCACTTCATTTTGTTGATGCTCTCAGTGTTTACGGTAGCACCCAGCGCACATGGTGCATATATATCGTACTCCAGCTCAAACACCTGACTGCCATCTACCACCTCTACCGATGGATATTTAGCTTTTACATCCTTTAGTTTAGCTTCGTTGATGTCGCATGTGTACACTTTAGCATCTTCATCTACCAGATAGCCCATCAGGTATTGCCCCACATTGCCGGCACCCTGCACCATTATTTTTTTGCCAGTGAGTACATCGGTACCAAAAGCTTTTTTAGCAGCAGCCTTCATACCCATGTACACACCATAAGCCGTAACCGGCGAAGGATCGCCGCTACCACCCATATATTCCGGTTTGCCGGTTACGAATTTTGTTTCCATGCCTATGTACTCCATATCGCCCTTAGATGTGTTTACATCTTCGGCAGTTATGTATTTACCATTCAGGCTATTTACAAATTTGCCATATCTGCGCCAGTATGCTTCAGACTTTAGTTTAGATGCATCACCTATCAATACAGCTTTACCACCACCTAGGTTAAGACCGCTAATGGCAGATTTATAAGTCATACCACGGCTCAGACGCAGGGCATCTACCAGTGCTTCGTCGTAGCTGCTGTAGTTCCACAGGCGGGTACCACCTAGCGACGGACCAAGTGTAGTATTGTGTATGGCTATAATAGCGTTAAGACCAGTATGGGGGTCCTGACAAAAAACCACTTGTTCGTGGTTCATCTGCTGCATTAATTCTAAAACTGATGGTTGCATGTTTTTTGTTATGAGGCTGCAAACCTAACGAAAGAACTTAAAAATAAATAGAACCCGAAGGGAAAACAACATATTTTTAAGGTTCGTAAACGATGAAAATGAAAAATAGTATCATAGCATTGGCATTGCTAGTATGCCAGCAAGCGGCCGCCACACCTAATAAAGACTCGGTATGGCTACACCGCAACTATACCAAACAGGAAATATACATACCTATGCGCGATGGCACACGCCTTTACACCGCCATATATAAACCCAAAGACACCAAAACCAAACACCCTATACTCATAAACCGCACCCCCTACTCTATAGCCCCCTATGGTGCAGATAAGTACCGGGCATTCTGGAAAACACCCACCATGGCATACCTGCGCAAAAACTACATCATAGTGCTGCAAGACGTGCGTGGCAAACTGATGAGTGAGGGCGAATATATGGATGTACGCCCCTACAACCCCAACAAAACGGGAACACAAACCGATGAGGCAAGCGACACCTACGATGCCATAGACTGGCTGGTTAAAAATGTACCCTCCAACAATGGCAATGTGGGCATATATGGCATCTCCTACCCAGGCTTTTATGCCACTATGGGGGCACTAAGTCAGCACCCAGCTATGAAGGCATCTAGCCCTCAGGCACCAGTCACAGACTGGTTTGTGGGTGATGACTTTCACCACAATGGCGCATTTATGCAGCTCGATGCATTTGGGTTTTACTCATCATTTGGCAAACCCCGACCTAAACCCACTACCACTGGTAGCCCGGGATACCAGTTTACTATAAAAGACAACTATAAATTCTTTTTGGAGAACGGCACCCTAAAAAGCCTTTCTGCCCTGATGGGAGATAGTGTAGCCTTCTGGAAAGAACTGTACCAGCACCCAAACTATGACCAATGGTGGCAAGTGCGCAATACCCGCAACTATGTGCAACACATACCCACCAGCACAGCTACACTGGTAGTGGGGGGACTGTTTGACGCTGAAGACTGTTACGGCGCGTGGGAACTATATAAGGCAATAGAAAAAATATCCTCTAACAACAACAAGCTGGTAATGGGCCCATGGAATCATGGGGGATGGTCGAGAGGAAAGGGCGACTATCTAGGCAATGCCAGATTTGGTAGCGCCACGGCTCAGTGGTATCAGCAAAACATAGAGCAGCCCTACTTCGACTATTACCTTACCGGCAAGGGAGACATCAATAAAATACCAGAAGCTAGTATATTTTTTACCGGAGCCAATAAATGGAAACAGTTTGACAAATGGCCACCTGCACAACGCACCAAAAAAGAAATGTACCTGTATGCAAATGGCACACTATCATTTGAGCCACCAACTAACAACGGCGACAACTATAATGAATACATAAGCGACCCAGCTCACCCAGTGCCCTACACAGAAGATGTGCATCACCGCCGCACTACAGAGTATATGACAGACGACCAGCGGTTTGCGGCACGCAGACCAGATGTACTGACTTTCCAAACTGAAGTACTAACAAGCGACCTGACACTAGCAGGGCCAGTAATGGCCAACCTAATGGCAAGTATATCTACCACAGATGCCGACTTTGTGGTAAAACTTATAGATGTGTTTCCAGATAACTTTGAATATGACACAACCACTTATGGCATAGGCAATGGCAAACCCTACCCTATGGGTGGCTACCAAATGCTGGTAAGGGGCGAAATAATGCGGGGCAGATACCGCAACAGCTTTGAATACCCTGAGGCGTTTGAGCCGGGGCGTATAACCGAAGTAAGCTACAAACTGCCCGATGTAGCGCATGTGTTCAGGAAAGGACACCGGCTGATGGTGCAGATACAAAGTAGCTGGTTTCCGCTAGCCGACCGCAACCCACAGCAGTTTGTAAACATTTATAAGTGCAATGCTTCAGATTTTATAAAATCTCGCATACGTATTTATACTTCGCCCAGCCTGCCATCCAGTATTACGCTGCCGGTGATTGGGGATTTGTAGGAAGTTATTATTACTCTTAATATTGAAAAAGCTGCCAGAAAACTAGCAGCTTTTTTGTATATTTATATTATCAATTTGCGTTATGCTAAGACAAATTATAAGACCTTTGGAATCAACACTTACTTTACAGTTACCACCTGATATGATTGGGAAAACTGTAGAAATAATTGCATTTGAACTAAAAGAAGCCGACAAAGAATTACTTAATAGCAATACTGAAAAATCAACTAGACTGGCAAGAATTCAGGAGATAACAAAAAAATCTTTAGTTGACTTGAGTAATTTCAATTTTGATAGGAATGAAGCAAATAATTATGCGGAATAGTAACATTGCTACTGGAAATGACAACTAAATACCCTGCCATTTATTTCACTTCAAAATTCAATGTATCCAACCCAACTAATAAACCTTGACTGTTTTTGTACCCCACAGTAACGGAAACTGGGCCGGGTTCCTTAACGGTGATAACATACTTATTGTGATCACCCACTATTTCACCTCTATTGATAGATACCTGTAGGGGGAAAGGACAGTATGCCGTAAAATTGATAGTTACTGGAGTAGGTATACCTACAGGAATAGTGGGTTGATTATCGAAAGTGAGTACTGCCTTTGGTTTAACGACAAGATACTCACATTTAAAGGGCAAACTATGTTCATTACCCAAGTAATCGACATCATAAACAGTTCCCAATACTGTTTTTATACCCTCTTTGTCGGCAATACTCTCATAGATACCAATTTCATTAGTAAATGGTATCGTCTTGTTACCAACATTCATATTTTTCACCCTCCTTCCTTGTTCGAAATCACAATCTGATTGTAATATAACTTTTACATGTACCCTATCACCCGGAAAAGCGTACGTCTGAGAAGGGATAGCTATTGCTGTATTTCTTGAAAACTTCAAAACACAGCTACTGCGCCCATGAAACAATGTTTTATCAACTAGGTACTGTTCAATATCTGACAATTGTGCCTTGATATTGGCAATCTCAAGCGCTGCCTCTATTGCACGAGTATTACTTTTAATATTGTGATAATTCCAACCTCTAGTATTCCCATACTTACCTTTTAAATGTTCATTTACAATATCTTCATCTATCCTTACACTATCTTCCCATGTGGCATTGCGTAGCATGCGCCAGTAAGTCTTATCCATCTCATAGCTGAGTGCCTGTCCTTTATCCTTGAAATAAGGCAAAACATCAGAAACCTGCAAGTGGTGCGCCTTATCATCTATCAGAATTCTACTAAAGGAATCTAAAAAACTAAAAAAAGAATCTGCAGAAAAGGTTATTGACTTTGCCATTTGCCTGTAAGGCTCATACCTGATGTCGCGATATTCGAATTTTCCGTAATATTCCACACTAGTCTCTTGGGATTTCTTTCTCTTGTCAATAGTATGTTTTTCCAGAATGTAAATAGCAGACATTAATGTGCTATCACTTTTTACATTTTCTGCTGGACCATTATTGTTGCATCCAAAACCTACCCATACCATAAACAACACTACAATACTAGCAGTGCCCTTAATTTTAGATGCATACTTAGAATAAAACATGAGATTTTATTTACAATAACTCTACTACTCACCTACCCTTCACCTTCTCTTGTTTCTTCACAAGTGACATATATGACATTTCTTTATCATATACATAAAATGAATAAAAATAGACGGATCATATATCGGTTGTGTTGGAAAATGTAGTTATATAAAGTTACAAAACAATTGAACATGTGTAGCTTTACTAAACGAGGTAAACCCATTTGGGTGTATTAATTTAGATGCAATAACAAAGAATTGTCTTTGAATTACGTCTTTATAATTAAGTAACATCACACTATGGATGGACACCGGCTGATGGTGCAGATACAAAGTAGCTGGTTTCCGCTAGCCGACCGTAACCCTCAGCAGTTTGTAAACATTTATAGGTGCAATGCTTCAGATTTCATAAAATCTCGCATACGTATTTATACTTCGCCCAGTATGCCATCTAGCATTACGCTGCCGGTGATTGGGGATTTGTGATGAAACAATGTACTATTTTCTAACATCTGTGTATGTTATACAAGTTTTGGAACAACGCCTCTTTGCGAAACTACCAAAATTTGGTACTTTTAGGTATAATATTGTACTATGGGAAAGAACACTTCTGTATCTCTAGGGCTACATTATGAAGCCTTTATTGATGACCGCATTACTAATGGAAGGTATCAGAATACTAGTGAAGTAATACGTGCGGGATTAAGATTATTGGAAGAGGAGGAAAACCGCTTTATGTTACTTAGTCAAGCAATCCAAGAAGGCATTAATAGTGGCATTGATATAAGTTTTGACGCAAAAAAGCATCTTGAAGGGCTGAAAACTAAAAAAAGGACTAATGGCTAAATATTTGCTTACTAACAAAGCAGTTATGGATTTGTCAGACATTTGGAATTATACTTTTGAAACTTGGTCAGAAAAACAAGCTGATAAGTATTATTCAATGTTGCTGGACACTTGCAAAGAATTAGCCGAGAAGCCAAATACAGGGAAAAAATATGATGAAGTGTACCCAAACCTATTGGGATATACAGCGTATCAGCATATTATTTTTTATAAAGTCACCTCAGATAAAGAAATAGAGATAGTAAGAATATTGCATAGCAGAATGAATCTAAAAAGTAGGCTGAGCGTTTAACTCTCTGAATGTATTGACGCACAACAAAATAGGACAAACGAAAACATATATCATTTTTCTAGCCCTCAATGAAAATGTTTGAAAAAATGCTTTCTCAGGTTACCATTGATAATACCAGTTTTACAATATTTTTTTCCCACCACCACTCACCTACCCGTCTTCTTCCCTTCTTTCTTCACAAGTGACGTATATGCCCTCCCTTTGTCATCTACATAAAAAGCATAATGCTTATCATTGCCCAGTGTGGCAGTTACGAGTCTTAATCTGTTGTGTTCATTTTCTGCATGCCCGTTTTGCCTAGGTTGTATCAAATCTTCAGCAACTTTTACTTGATATACTTTCATCCCTGCTAATAAGTCTTTACCATCAGTGTCTAGCAGCCGCTTTGATGTGGAATCTTGCACTATAAACATGTTGCATCCTTCGTAACTAATGGTGCGATACTTGAAACTAATTTTTGGGAAAAGTACACTACCATCTGGTGCCAGCATGCCGCTGCGTTGCTGTGCTATAGTATGATTGGTATCTTGTACATAAAAACCTGTTTGCCCACTGGGCAATAACCCTTCGGGCAGCACACCAGTCACAGTATATCTTTTCCAACCGCTCAGTACCTCACCACTGGTATCGGCGGCTTGTGTATAATAGCGGTAGTATCGCTCTTCAAAATTAAGCGAGTTGTAACGCTCTGCTGGTATAGAGCTGGGTATTTCCTGTTTGGTGATTTTCAGTACATATATCGTGTTATTCATCTTATATGCGCCAGCAAGATCCCAATTACGAAAGCGCACCAGTGTGTCGCCTTTCAGGTCGGTAACTCCTAAATGTTGCCCCCAGCCATCTTTGTCATGCCCCAGTTTTGACACTGTGAGCAAATCATCTGCTGTGTTGTATGCTATAATCTCCCCATTTTTAACTGGAGGCACTACATATCTCAACGATTCATCTACTATAGCATTGCGGCTACTATTATCATAATTGGAGTTTCTCACATAGCCATTTACCAGATACAACTGACCGGGTATGAAATCATCGTCAATATGTGATCGTATTTTGGGAGGAGCCACTACCGGATAGTGTTTATGATATTCTTTGTATGGCAGTGCGATATTACCTACGTATCTCCTAACATGAAACATAAATGAATCTTTGTAGAAGGACTTAATTTGCATTCCTCCCACATATAAATTTGGCACATATGATTTGCTCGCCATAATTCTGTCAAACTTACTGAAACTAGAACCACACATATTACCACTATTATAATTGTATAGTGGCTGTTCTAGGTACAATAGCTGCTGCTGTGGTGGTGCTAATGGCTGTAGTGTAGTTGCGCTCAGGTAAGACCTAATGATGGTAAGTGTATCTGATATGTGTTTACGTTTCATGTTTACGATAGTATCACCATTGATGCGCTCTATGTAAGTATCTGCAAACAACACCTTTCCATTTGTGTCCACAATATACCTTGGAGGCTGTCCTTTCAGTATGTAGCCATTCATGCGCACTTCTGGCTCATAATAGGTAAGTATATCCTTAGGCATTGCCCCTGCTTTCATAGATGGATAACTAAGCCAAGTAGTTCTGAATTCACCATTTCCACTCATGGGGTCGTTGTCTATTGCCGTCTTACATATAAATCCTTTTTGTCTCTTATTCTCAGTATATATTACATCATTATACCGCAGTGGCGTGTACTCTTTTCCGTATATATCTACAATTCCTTTGTTGTTTCTACCTACATTGTCGGGGTCTGTAACGAGTAACATACCAGTATTTGCCCACATCGCATCGGTAGCAGAAATACTACTGTACTTATTGATTATCAATAATTTACCTTCTCTATTTACCAAACCACATAAGCCTTTCCTGTACACAATATGACAAGAATCTGCCAATCCTTTGGGCAGCAACATACTACTATAAGTCGGTGCATCCCATTCACAATTTATGAGTAGATTATTATTGGTATCCACCAGTCCCCACTGGCCATATTCGTTGCTACAGTTGAGCATAGACTGCCAGCCAGTATAGCTACCATTCCATCGCCTGTTGGGTGGCAATATATAATTACCTTGTTTATCTATAATACTGTAGTACTGTGGCGAACCTTTACTGAATGTGTCTGATCTAACCTTAGCCCTATTGCCAGTATAAAAAGATACAGCCAGCCATTGAGGTCTTATTACTACATTTCCATTGGTATCGGCATAGCCCCACAGGGTGCTGTCCTGATAAGGTATAAGATCAGGAAGCGACTGAGCCCTTAGCAAAGAGGCTACTCCCAAACAGCAAATGAATAATAATAGACGGGTCATATATGGGTTGTGTTGGAAAATGTAGTTATATAAAGTTACAAAACAATTGAACATGTGTAGCTTTACCTAACGAAGTAACCCCATTTGGGTGTATTAATTTGGATGCAATACCAAAGAATTGTCTTTGAATTACGTCTTTATAATCAAGCAACATTACCCCTCAACAACTACCATATGCGCAAAACCCTTATAATAATACTACTATTACTCACTGAGCTGAGTATGACAGCAAAGGAAAAAGAAAACACCGACTCTGTTCTTGCTAATCTGCGACAGCTATACATAAAGGTTACACCCATATGGAACCATTACATAGTGTATCAGGGCAATATGTACAGTGTATTCAATAGTAAAGGCATTCCTGTAGTGCCATTTACCAAGGAGGAAATAACATCAGGTCTGCCCAATTACTTCATCCTTAACAGAACCAGAGTAATGGATACATTGGGAAATGTATTATTTAAGACAAGCAACAGAATAGAAGAGGTAAGATATGCTACCAATACCTATAAAAGCATCTTAGCTGGCGATTACTACGGCATACTTAACTACATGGGTGAAGATGTAAGCCCATCAGGCAGCAGTGGATTGTACGAACCATTCACCATAGCACATTACAATCAGGGAATGGTGGCATATTATGAGGCAGCAAACAGAATGCCCAGAAAACTAATAGGCATTAAAGATACACTGGAACGCATAGTTATACCCGCCATATACAATGATGTGAGCATAGGCCAACAATATGTAAGTGGCACCAAAGGAGACACAGTGTACCTGTATGACAAAACCGGCAAACTGCTATGGGCTAAAAAAGCTGATAGGTGCCAAGTAATGAAAAATGATATGATAGGCATAAGGCTGTATGGCTTGTGGGCACTAGTAGGTGCAGACGGCAAACTACTAACACCATACAGCTATGGCAAGCTGGAAAATGTGAACCACCCCGATGTAATAAGAGCCGACAATAAACTGATAGACAAAACAGGAAAAATAGTACTAGACGGCGGATATAATACACCAGAACCAAAAGAAGGCGGATGGTGGCAATTGAGTTACAACGGCAATATATATGACGAAAAATTTAACCTCATAATAAAGGCAGGTACCTTTCGTAGTTCCACTTTCGAAGGCAAAAGATTCATTACACTCACCAACAATTATACAGATAATGAAAACCCCAAAAACTACGACCGCATACAGCGCAAGTTTGTGGATATACAGGTTGAAGAACCCATTAAAAACGATGTGTACACCGTAACTAATATAGAAGATAGAAAATACAAACTATTGATAAACAACAAGATACAAAAATTACCAGAGTTTACCAGTTTAGAAAAACTAAACGCCAAAATCCCTTTATATATTATAAAATGGGAAGAAAAACCAAAAGAAGAAAGAACAATTGAAAACAGTATATATAGCTCTAACAACAGATTAATTACATTATCTGCTAATGCCTATAAAGTTGGCTTGCTGGACAGCAACTTCAAACTGATACTACCCATGAAGTTTATGAGCATCAGATATATAGATAAAACAAACATAATACATACCGATGGGTATGATGGTACATACTTGTACACACCAAAAGGAAAACTAATAGCCCAAGCCCGTGCCAATAGCACTGTAAGGAGCAAGGAATGGATAGTAGAAATGTCTAATAGCGATAGTGTGATAATAACCGATAGTACTGGTGTACTGTACATAGGAAAAAACAATACATCAGTATTAGGCGTGAGGGATATTAACCAGTACAACAATGAGAACTTTATCCCTACCCTGCTTGCCAAAACAGATGATAATGGCTATGACGGAATATATACGCTTGATGGCAAGCAATTATACCCACACACTTACCATATAGTAAGTAGCAAAATGAACGGAACAACCACCCTAAAACAAGGTGATAGCCTATACTTTATAAGCCACACTGGCAAAATGCTATATGGTGGGCGAGGGTTCAGTGGTAGAAACTGTACCATACTAGAAAGCTATGCTATACTGCTGAGCAACAACGAGGGCAAATATGGTGTAATAGACGCTGCGGGTATCACCATCACACCGTTTATATATGATTCATTTTTCACCAGCTACCAAACTAAGGAAACTGTGCTGGTAAAAGATGGGCAATATTCAGCCATTGCCAATACCGGTTACCTGAAATACCCATTACAGTCTTCTTACCCGCCCACACTAACACTTGACAACTTAGCTGGCACAGCAGATGGGCATTACTACCAGATAACGGCCGGTGGGTACAATGATCTGGGTACTACCCTGCCCGCCCACATCAAGCAAACAATATATAACCCCAACAATGAAGAATATATACGCTGGAATACATACAGAGGACAAGGACAGAAATCAGGTATCTATAACAGATATGGCAAAAGAATAGCTTACATACACGACAACTTTACCAACTATACCCACAACAACCTAATGCTAGTAGCAGACGCTGCAAAGGAGAAAATATCAATGATAGACACAAGTGGATATGAAGTTATACCGTACATAATACAACCTAAATTGTTGATAGCCAATTATTTATCAATAATAAGTGTAAACAAAAATGCTGTTGATACACTATATAGAATAGACGGAAAAACAACCAAAACAGATGCAATATCAATAGACTCTGCTACTAAACAAAAGCTGCTGGAAGAGCATAAGAGCTATATGTTCGGCAATAGCAAAACAGTTAAGTTCAGTGCAGCAGGGCTGAAAGTGGGTATCGCATTTGCCCGAGGTACTACGCTATGGGATACAGAAATAGACTCGGCTGTAGAGATGAGTTATGTTTTTGCACTACACAAAAAAACTGGATGGGGACTATATCACCCTACCGATGGCTGGATAGAACCCGCAACATGCGACAGTGTAAACAACAAAAAAGGTATAATATCTACCTACAAAGGCGGCAAAAAAGGCTGTTATAACACCAATAACCAGTGTTACTTTCCGCCACAATATGACGAAATATATAGCACTGTGAATCGCGAAGTGAACTTTCATGTGGTAAAAGAAAGCAATAAGTTCATGATTGTCAACAAAGCATTACAGCCAATATCTGCCCGATATGATAGCATCTCTACTGACTATAGTATGAGCCCAAACATAAAGGCATTTG
>CAZRPA010000029.1:0-31705 GCA_964601855.1 uncultured Flavipsychrobacter sp.
ACTTACGGTATCGGCACAGAAAAAATTATACTTACAACAACATCCTCGTTGGATAGAGTGGGCAGACACCCCACTTATTCACCCTGTACCGCCAGAACATGCCTCGCAGCCTGCTGTAATGCTTATCAACGACATTGGTATAGACTATCGTGTTGAAGGCGGTTACATAGTAAAACACTCTACTATTCATCGCCTCATAAAGGTGTTAGACACCCGTGGTGTTACCAAGTATAGTACTATTTACATTCCTCTAGCACTGGGTACCAAAGTATCATTAGTAAAAGCACGTACTATATCGCCGTCTGGCAAAATACATGTGATTGATAAAAAAAGAATTTTGCCTTTTTATGGAATGGATGGCAAATATGTAATAGTAATCCCCACCGAAGGTGTGGAGGTAAACTCTGAAATAGAAGTACTAGTAAAAGAAATAAACCCATGCGATTACTTTGGCAAAATTCAATTTCAATTTGATATACCTGTAGCCAAAACCCGCGTCGCTGTATCTTACCGCAAGAACATGGTGGTCGAAGGCAAGAGCTACAACAATCTGCCGGAAATTAAACCTGAGCTTGTAAACAACCGCAACAGGTACCTGATAGAGATGGATAACATACCAGCACTGTTGCCAGAGGAAAACAGCTATTATAACCTCAGGTATATGGCTTTTGAATACAGAGTAAGCTACTACCTGAACGAAAATAACGAAAAAATAAAACTCAATACCTGGAATAACTTCGCTCGCTCGCGCTACGACAAGTATTATAAACTGACCGATAAAGAACGTAGAGCTGCCAACAAATACCTCAGCGATTTGGGTGTACTGGCAAACGGCGATGAAGCAACCAACATTAGAAAAATAGAACAAGGCATTAAAAAACACATTGCCCTGTATGACGAAGTAGACTATGAAGAACGTAAAGAAGTAATGGCATACCAAACCATTCGCTCTATGTCTATAAACGCTGCCGGATACGACAATCCTAAAGACGTACTAGATACCATCATCACCAAAAAGTCGGCTTCAGAGTTTGGCTACATCAAGCTATTCTCTGCCTGCCTTACTCAGGCTGGTGTAGCCCACGAAATAGGCTGGGCCTGGGATAAAACCAAATTTACTTTCGACCCTAAATTCGAAAGCTGGTTAGGTCTGGGCGAACACCCAGTTATCTATTTCCCTCATCAGAAGAAATTCCTCAGCCCTACCGATAGATCCTTGCGCTACCCTATCGTCACCACTGAGGTGATAGGCAGCAAAGGTTTGTTCGTTACCATTCCTACCAAGGGAGAAGTAACTGGTACGCTATACAAAACAAGACGCATCACGCCACTTACCGCACAGGAAACAAAACACAACATAAGTGCTGTATTGTCTTTCAATAAAAATATGGATGCCAAGGTAGATGTATCGCATGAGTGGTATGGCTATCAGTCAGTTAATATTCGCTCAGAGCTCCCCTTTGTACGCACCGAGAATATGAAAAAATACGCTGCTGAAGTACTGGATCTTACCAGCAACTACAACAACATTATCAGTTACAACTTCTCTAACGACGACTATAGCAATTATTACACCAACACTCCACTTACGCTTTATGCATCTGTAAACGTACCTACTCTGGTAAACAAGGCTGGCAACAGATACCTTATAAAAGCGGGCAAACTGGTAGGCAAACGAGACAATCTGTATCCAGAAAAGAAAAGATTGCTTCCGGTGGATATAAACTACCCAAAATCTTACAATTATACCATAACCATAGATATACCTAAGGGCTACAAAATACTAAACCCCGAAGATATACGCATGAGTGCCGATTACCTGAATGGCGAACTGGATCAGGTTATAGGTTTTGCATCAGATTACAAACTGATAAAAGACAACAAAAACGGCGACAAGCTGGTAATAACTGTTAGTGAGTCTTACAGCCAGTTGCACTTCTCAGTATTTGAATTCGAGCGCTACCGTAATGTACTCAACACCGCTGCCGACTTTAGCAACCTAACGCTGGTGTTAGGCAAGAAGTAAAAAGTTAATAAACTAAAACAAATACCAAGGGGTGGCTACTGTGCCACCCCAATTTTTTTGAGCCTATCTATTGCGGCTGCCAATGTTTCTTCTTTTTTTGCAAAGCAAAATCTTATCAATTTATCGTCCTTGCCGTTGCTGTAAAAGGCACTCACGGGTATAGTAGCCACACCATGCTCGCGGGTAAGCCATTCCGCAAACTCTTTGTCGGGCAGATTGCTAATGCGCTCATAACTGGCTACCTGAAAGTAGCTGCCCCTTGCTGGCTCATGCACGGTAAACTGTGTATCTGCCAGTAATCCTAGAAAGTAATCTCGCTTGCGTTGCATAAGCTCGTGAATAGGTGCACTATCGTTGTCTAGGTGCTGTGCCAATGCATACTGTGCCGGAGTATTGACTGTAAAGCACAAAAACTGATGTATGCGCCTGAATGCCTGTGTAAATGCGGGTGGCGCTATGCAATAACCCATCTTCCAGCCAGTGTTGTTATACACCTTACCAAAGGAATACAATGCAAAACTTCGTGCACGCAGTTCCTCATGTTCCAGCACAGTGTAGTGCCGCTCACCATCATACACCAGTTGCTCGTACACCTCATCTGCCAGTATTATTATGTCGGTGTGGCGCACTATGGCTGCCAGTTGGTCCCAGTCGGCACGGCTCCATATAGCACCTGTAGGGTTGTGAGGAGTATTGATGATTATAGCCTTGGTGCGGGTAGTAATGGCATCTTGCACCGCCTGCCAGTCTACCCCAAATCCGGGCGATAAAAGTGGCACCACTACTGCCCTTGCGCCATTCATCTCTATATTGGGTATGTAGCTATCGTATGCCGGCTCTATCACTATTACCTCATCGCCAGGGCTTAGTATGGCTGTAAAAGCGGTGTATATAGCATAGGTAGCACCAGGGGTTACGGTTATCTCAGTATCTGGGTCTACCTGCACCCCATATCTGCGGGCAAAACTGGCAGCTATTGCCTGCCTCAGTTGTGGCAAGCCCGCCATAGGTGCATACTGGTTGTAGCCATTGGCAGCAGCATCGCCCAGTGCTTGCGATAGCCGCTCATCTATGTGAAAATCAGGAAAGCCCTGCGATAGATTAATAGCATTGTACTGCTGCGCCAATGCGCTCATCACCGTAAATATAGTAGTGCCTGTGGCTGAGTGTTTTTGTGGTAGTTGCATACATGCAAGATATAAAAACTAAGTCGTTAGATATACTGAGTCACCGCCATCAAAAAAACAAACTACACACTACTATAGCAGCTATCACGCATATCAGGTCCACTAGTAGCATGGTAGATAGTGTGTAGCGCGTGTTTTTCACCTTCACACTCCCAAAGTATACGGCTATAACATAAAAGGTGGTTTCGGCAGAGCACTGAAACACGCTAGATAGCCTTCCTGCAAGCGAATCTACCCCATAGGTCTGCATAGCATCTATCATAAACCCTCGCGACCCACTACTACTAAACGGGCGTAGAATGGCCACAGGCAGCGCATCTACCACACCCCTATCCACACCCATCATCAGAAATACCTTGGCTATGCCACCTGATATTATCTCAAACACACCACTATTGCGAAACAGAGATATAGCCACCAGCATACCCAATATGTAGGGAAAAATAGTGATACCTGTATTGAGCCCAGACGATACCCCATCTACAAACGAAGAGAATACGTTTTTACCAGCAGTGGTAAATTCCTTTTCATGCAGAAACGCATACACCAATATACTGAGTATGATAACCAGCAATATCACGTTAGAGATATTATTAGTAAAATGGTTTTTTTCCGCCATATCCAGATGTGTGATATAAAACATAAGCCCTGTCAATAGCCCTGCTATGCCCCCTATGCTCAGCAGCAGCACCCCACTCCTGAAGTTGATGCGCTGACGAATGCCCACAATGATGAGCGCCGCCATAGTACCTACAAATGACGTAATGATACAGGGCAGCATCACATCAGCCGGATTTTGGGCATTCTGTGCCGCTCTATACCCTATTATAGAGGTGGGTATCAGCGTAAGCCCAGCAGCATGCAAGCACAGAAACATGATTTGGGCATTACTGGCACGTTCTTTATCTGGGTTTATCTCTTGCAGGCTCTCCATTGCTTTTAGCCCAAAGGGCGTAGCAGCAGAATCGAGCCCGAGGAAATTAGCAGCAAAGTTGAGTGTCATATACGATATGGCTGGGTGGCGGGCTGGCACATCCGGAAACACCTTCACAAAAACCGGGCTCAACAGCTTTGCCAACTTCTCAGACGCTCCAGAGTCTATAAGCAACTGTAGTATGCCACAAAAAAACGACAGATAGGCTATTAGCGGCAGCAGCAGGTCTAGTATAGCACTTTTGCAGGTAGGCAGTATGCCGTCAGTGGCTTGTTTGCCAGTGGTCACCTTTACTATACCCCGCTCGGCAGTATAGGTAGTATCTTGTTTTCGGCTAGCACCCTTTACCACATAGCTACCATTCGCCAGCACACTATCGCGAAGACCAGCCGGTAGTTGTGGCACATAGGTTTCGCGCACCACCAGGGCATCATCTTTTTTGCCATTTACAGCATAGTCTATTGAGTATACATTGCCCGTAGCCAGCATACCCAATATATACACCACCGACACAATAACAATAATCAACCAAAATCTGCTCAATACCATCTTATGTCAAATGTAAAAAAGTAATTGGTAGCATGTATACCAACAGAAGATGGAACAATAAATAGAACCCTGTAGCAACATAATAAGTTACCAATAGTTAAGTCTCATGTTGAAACAATCCATCACTACATTGTTTCAGATAGAACAATACTTTATATTGCATTAGAATCATTCAGCACTATGGAGCGTAAAAAATTTATTAAACAAACTTTATTGACTTTCCCTGCATTGTACCTTGGTAGTAGTTGGCTATTCTCCTCTTGCAAAAAAGATGATGAAACGAAAACTGGCAATTGGAGGGGAGATGTAATAGTAATTGGGGCAGGAATAGCAGGCCTGCACACCAGTAAGCTACTTATGAATCTGGGTATAAATGTCACTATTCTAGAAGCGACAGATAAAACTGGTGGCAGAATAAGAGCTCTTAGTGGAATGGCTGAATATGATATACAATTAGGTGCAGAAGAAGTACACGGCAAAAATTCTGAATGGTATAAATTAGTAACTAGCACCCCTGGTGTGTCATTGCATATTCCAAATGGTGAAGATTATTACTTTCTGAATAACAAATTGAAAAGTGAAACAGATTGGGCAGGAGATAGTGTCCTAACACAAGCGCAAACATTCATAGCTGCTGCTACCAACTACAATGGCGCTGATGTTACAGTGCTAGAAGCAGAAGTAGCCAAAGGTAACAACCCTGCCAACTTCAACATTACAAATGCACTTATTGGCAATGAATACGGCACCAGCAATAGTAGACTAAGTATAAAGGGCATAACAGAAGAAGATAACCTCTGGGAAAGCGGCGATGATAATTACAACTTGAAAACTGGCTCGTACAAAGATGTACTATTACATCACTACCCTGATGTAATAGACAAAGTCCTATTGAACAATGCTGTTGTTGAAATAGATTATAGTGGCGAAAAAATAACAGTCAAAACAACCAACAACCAAACCTATACTGCAGACAGACTGGTAATAACAACCCCACTATCTATGTTGAAAAAAGAAACAATAAATTTTATACCTGCACTGCCAACTGAAAAAAAAGCAGCTATTGCCAAAATAGGAATGGGCGCAGGAATGAAAATAATCCTAAAATTCAAAAACCGCTTTTGGGATGCAGCTACAGGTTCGATAATAGGTGGAACCAACTCTGTCGTAATATGGACGCCTGGTTTGGGAAAAAGTAATACACCCATACTTACAACATTTGTAATGGGCGAAAAAGCTGAATACTTAAGCACTCTCGGTAATGATGCAACTAATGTACTATTAGCAGAATTGAATTTAATGTATGGAGGCAATGTAGCGAGTGCTGCATTTGATGAAGCCTACATCATAGATTGGACAAAAGAACCTTACATAAATGGCGCTTACTCCTACCCAATAGTCGGTGGAGGCATTGCACAAAGAATAGCGTTAGCAAAAAACGTTGGCAAAAAAATATACTTTGCTGGTGAAGCAACAAATTATAAAGGTCACAGCGCCACAGTGCATGGGGCTTTAGAAACAGCTATCAGAGTAGTAAATGAGTTAACGCAAGATTAATTACCCATTTTTGACCTTGTTACTTTCAAATGAACACACTTTCATTATTGAGGATAGTGGTCATTGTTCACGGTATTAAAAACAACTCATATAGCTTATACCGTTGAAAGTATTCACTTCTTATACTTGGGTAAACTGATTCAGGCACAAAAAGTATACTGAAATCACGAAAAAGCCATTATCCAAATAATACCCAATGGAGCAGCGAAAATGACAATCCAATAAGCAATGTATAGTTTCATGGCTGTTGCAAGCAATTTTGTATGATAATCATCCAATGAATAATTATTTCTTAGGTTATCCAGTTCGATTTCAATTTTCCTAATCGAACATTCTGAGACATTAACAGGTAACAACACATTACTGCTAACTTTTTTACGGATTACAGCATACCAAATACCTATTATAATTATTAGTATAACAACCAGTATACAGTAATACACTATGATCATACAGTATTATTTTTACATATCGTCCTTCCTAAACTGTACCTTCCATTGCCCACTACTATCGGTCAGAAACAATAATTGGTCTTGAGATTTGTTGTCAGATAGGGTATAAGTTACTATCGCTCGGCGAGCATTTTGCTGGCAGCTTTTTATTCCTACAGTCAGGCCCAGCATCTGTCGGCGGGTAGAGTCTACTATATAACCGCTCAACGCTGCTATTTCATCTATCATAGCACGCGTGTCGGTGGTGGCATATTTGCGTGCCTCATCATAGTCCAGATGATAAAACCCTGTCAGCCATTTGTAGGCAATACTGCGGGGTTCGTTCACATCTGTTTTCACATTGTAGAAAGCTGATGTTTGGGCAAAGTAACGTATGTAGTAGTCAACTGGCACATGATCATAAATAGGGTCTATTACGTAGTTGCCCAGAGGGTCTATAAAGCCATACTTACCATTCATCTCCACCAGTGCCCTATCGCCATCATACCCAAAGGCGAAATCGTACTGAGGCGCTATTACAAATTTACCCTTGGTGTTGATGTAGCCCCATTTACCACCATTTTTGGCAGCAGCCATTTTGTTCCCTCTGAATGGGTAAGCATCTGTAAACTGAGTAGGTATTACTTCTTCCTTATCTACATTTATCCATCCCCACAAACCTTTATTTTTTACCAGATATTGGTCGCCATCTATGTCCAGGTCTTCATACTTGGGCGATAACAGATAACTACCTTTTTTGTTTATTACTCCATACTTGCCACCTGCGGCCACCTTTGCCTTACCTCCTACAAACGGATTTGCATTGTCAAATAGATAAGGTATTTTCAGGTCTCCCTTTTTGTCTACATAACCCCATTTGCCACTACTGTTCATAACCGCACAAAGCCCATCAGAGAAATAACTTACTGCACTATACTGAGGTGGCAGCACCACTTTACCTTTTTTGTCTATAAAGCCCCATAATTCTCCATCAGTGGTCAGTGTACTGTAGGCAGCCATGCCTTCGCTATACATTTCTGCACTTTGGGCATCTGGCAGCACTAGCTGTTGCACCCCGTTTTTGTCTATCAGCGTAGGGCATCCATTATGTGGCACCACCCATGCCACACCCTCGCTATAGGTTGCTGCATAGCTGTATACTGGCTTTGTCACAAACTTACCTGCGTTGTCAATGTAGCCCCAGTTGCCATTGGTATCGGCCACTACAGCCACCCCACCTTCGTAGCAGCTTACCCTCCTATACACAAGTGGCACCACAACCTTGCCACTACGGTCTATATAGCCGTAAGTGTTGCCATACTTTACAGGCAGTAGGTTGTTCCTGACACTACCCTCCCTGCCACACGATGCAGCAAAACCCAGAAGCAGTATCACTAACAAATATTTATGCATGTAGCCGTGTGAGTAAAGGGTGATAGAGATGTTATAAACGTACGCATGCGTATATTATTACACACAGGTGTTCGGCATGTCTATTTTGCAGTCTGTGTAGTATCGGCAGTAGTGGCAGCGCTATCGGTAGTTGGCACATCTTCGCTCATATCTTCGCCTTCTGTGGTCTGTGGCAGTGTACCCACTAGGTCTGTTTTGGTAAACTGTACCAGCCATTTATCATTCTGCTTTACGAGGCTCAGCACCTGCTCATTGGGGTTGTCTGAAGAGGTGTAGGTGACCATGGCTTTATCGCCATCTTCTTTTACGTCCTTTATAGATACTTTTATCTTTTTGAGCTCTGCCCTGCCCGAGTCTGACACACCCTCAGTTAGCTGCTCTAGCGTCGACAGTAGGTTTTTGGTATCGTTGGTAGATAGTTTCATAGCCTGCTCAAAATCCATCTGATTAAAGCCCGTAAGCCATGTGTGCGCTACATCTTTCGGGGTGTTTTTGTTGCAGCTCATGAGCGCAAACGGTATGATGGCTACAAACAGAAACAGGCGCAGATTATTCTTCATGTATATACTATATTTATAAGGCAAAGGTATCATTTAAATTTCACCTGCCAAACGAAGGCAGCGTGCTTGTTCAGGTACAGATTGTCGGTGCCTACGTATCTCCGCCCCATAGCTTCAGAGAGTGGTATGTAACCGGTATCGGTAGTTGCGGCAATGAGCACATTCCTCACAAACTCAGTACAGTACAACTTGTCTGTACTACTCAGGTCGAAATGGGTATCGAATCTTGGTTTTTGTTGGTACATAGCATGCACTATTGCTCTTAGTGTATCTACAGTAGCCGTCATAAAATCGTACTTTACTATTCCCAGTGCGTTATTACTTGTAGCAGCAAAAAAATGCGAGGCTGAGTCGCGTCTCAGCCTCGCATCCGGATTATCTTCCCCGCCTATACTATGATACACATACGGATAACCACCTTCTACCAGCACCACCCCACAGTGCGAAAAACGCTGGTCTTGCTTATTGATGTTGGCCAACATACGGCTTTGGGTACTATTGCCCATACGCAGCACCACGTATCCATCCTTTAGTAAGGCTATTGCCGTATCTATTGCATGTTTGTTCCAGCTACTGTGCATTTGCTGTGTCGGTTGCTGAGGAGTGGTCATATAGTCTACATACCTCGCCACCCACCTTACACTGGCTATTATAGTTATTCCCAGCAAAAAGCGGACGAACATTCTATTCATGTAGCCGTGTTACTTGTATCCAATTAGCATTACACATTAAACCTGAAGTGCATTACATCACCATCTTGCACCACATATTCTTTACCTTCTATACGCAGTTTACCATTTTCGCGGCAGGCTGCTTCGGTTTTGTATTGCACATAGTCTTTGTAAGCTATCACTTCTGCTTTAATAAATCCCTTCTCAAAGTCGGTATGTATCACACTCGCAGCTTGTGGAGCTTTCCAGCCACGCAGTATGGTCCAAGCACGTACTTCCTGCACGCCTGCTGTAAAGTAGGTAATCAGGTTGAGCAAGGTATAAGTAGAACGTATCAATCTATTAAGCCCCGGCTCAGTAAGTCCGTACTCAGACAAGAACAGTTCTTTATCATCAGCAGTTTCCAGCTCAGATATTTGTGCTTCTATCGAGTTGTTCATTACTATCACCTGTGCGCCTTCTTGCTCTGCAACCTTCACTAGTATATCAGAGTATTTGTTGCCAGTAAGCAGGGCAGCCTCATCTACATTAGCCACATACAGTACTGGCTTTTCGGTGAGCAGAAACAAATCTGCTGTTGCTTCTGCATCTTCACCTTCCAGTTGTAGTCCACGTATATTTTTACCCTCGCCCAGGTGTTGCTGGCAGCGCTGCAGCACTTCGTAGGCACGTTTGTTTTTAGGGTCGCCTGCTTTCAGTAGTTTTTCTACACGCTGCATTTTTTTCTCCACACTCTCCAGGTCCTTTAGCTGCAGCTCTGTGTCTATTATTTCTTTGTCGCCTACAGGGTTTATCTCCCCTTCCTCGCGCAATATATTATCATCTTCAAAACAACGTATAACATGCACTATAGCATCTACCTCGCGTATGTTGGCCAAAAACTTATTGCCTAGCCCTTCACCCTTGCTAGCACCTCTTACCAATCCAGCTATATCCACAAACTCAAACGTAGTAGGCAGTATGCGCTGTGGCTGCACCAGCTCTGCCAGTTTTGCCAGCCGCTCATCGGGCACATCTACCTGACCCACATTGGGCTCTATGGTACAAAACCTGTAATTAGATGCCTGAGCTTTAGCGCTATTGCTCACTGCATTAAACAATGTTGATTTTCCTACGTTGGGCAATCCTACTATACCTGCTTGTAATGCCATCTTATTTTTTTGAAAATTTGCGCAAAGGTAAGGCTATTGTTCAAATGGTGTTGTTTCAATAAATTATACCACTCCACCTGTGATTTGTACAAATAAATCTTTTACAATTTAACTAGCTTAATCATATTTTTGCCGCCGATTACTATCCTTTACTATTTTCTTCTATCATCTGTTTACCTACAAGCCCACCACTACACACAACGGCTCTGAAAATTATATGACAATATATAACAGACTACCCATTTATTCTTTTGCCTTGTGGCTGGTCTGTGTATTGCTCACACCCTTCCACTCATTAGCATCGCGCATAGATAGTCTGCAAAATGTACTAGCTACCAAATCACTCCCCGACAGTTCCAAAGTAAATCTCTACGTAGCTATTGCCTGGGAATACAAAAACAAAAATGTAAACATCGACTCTATAGAGGCTTATGCCAACAAAGGAATAGAACTCGCCTCAAAAATCAAGTATCCGCTAGGCACTGCCCGCTGCCACATTATGCTAGGCACTGCATTGCTGCTCAATGACGATTTTGACAGAGGCACATCCTACCTCAATGATGCACTGAGCTACTTCGAAAAACAACCAGACAGCAAAGAACTCAACGAAATACTGCACAATCTGGGCCTTAGCTACTACAAACAAACCAAACTAGACCTAGCAATTCAATACTTTGAACGGTCTAAAAAAGTAGCCAAAAACATCAGTACACCTAGCCGTCTGGCAAGGGCACACTTCTACCTTGCCGATATTCACAATGAGCAAGGCAACTACATTAACGCACTGGAAGAATACCTTAAAGCACTGGAACTGTACGAAAAAGGGAGCAAAAAAAACCAAATTGCCAACTGCCTTACCAACATAGCCACCGTACATGCACAGCTTAAAGATTTTAAACAGGCTCAAGCATTCATAAAACGTAGCCTTACCTACTCAGATGTAGTCACAAACCCCGAAGAAACCTACCAAAACTATGCCAACATAGGGTATGTGTACGGGCTTATGAAAGACTTTCCCAATGCAGAACATACATACCAACTAGGATACGATCTTACCAAAACTGATGGCAACGAATACTGGAACACTGTTTTCCTATCCAATCTGGCAGAAGTATACACCAACACCGGCAAAACCGATAGAGCCATTGCTGCCTTTAACGAGGTACTCAAAAGAAACGAAAAAAATCAGGACATAAACTTTACACTTTCTGCCCACTCGGGCATAGGCAGGCTACTACATGCTCAAGACAAAAAAAAGGAAGCCATCGCTCACTTGCTCCAAGCTTTCAGTTTATCTAAAGAAAATGGACTGAAAAGAATAACTATGGAAATAGCCGTAGACCTTGCTCTGTACTACGAAGAAACCGGAGAATACCAGCAAGCACTACAATTTCACAAAATACACAACACCTATAGCGATTCTCTTTTTAGCGAAAACAATAACAAAAAGTTACAGCAGCTACAGTTCAACTACGAACTGGAGAAAAAACAACGGCTAATAGACAACCTCCAAAAAAACAAAGAAATACAAACTGCCACTGCCACTAAGCAAACTATTATATCTACCTCTCTACTCATAGGTATTCTGTTGCTATCTATCATTGTGCTCTTAGTATACCGCAGCAAGCTGTCCGAGAGAAAAAGCAAAGAAACATTGCAAATTCAGGCCACCAAACTCGAAGAACTGAACCTGTTTAAAGACAAAATATTCTCTGTCCTCTCTCATGACCTCCGCAGCCCTGTCAACTCCTTTACAGCCGCCGTGCACATGCTCAACGAAAAAGAAATAACCCCCGAAGAGTATGAAATCATGAAACCCGAAATCAATAGCAAGGTCAATGCACTGAACCTCATGTTAGACAATGTATTGTTTTGGGCTAAGAGCCACATTCAAGAACAGAAAGCAGCCAATATCACCAAAACAGACCTTTACGAGCTTGCCACGCAAAACGTCAATATGCTACAAAGCATGTCGGAAAGGAAAAATATCTCTATCACCAATAACATCAACACTAGCACCTATGCACTCTGCGATGCTGGCCAAATAAACATAGTACTACGCAATCTGCTCATGAATGCCATTAAATACACCCATTCTGGTGGTAGCATCTCCCTAAACACTTATACTATCAAGGATATAATAGCCATTTCTGTCACAGATACCGGCATAGGTATGACTGCCGATGTGGTAGAAAACCTCTTTGCTACCCAATCCAATAAAAACACCTATGGCACTGACGGAGAAAAAGGTATTGGTCTCGGACTAATTCTCTGCCAAGAGTTTGTCAAGGCCAATAATGGCTCTATAGAGGTCACCAGTGCTCCTGGCAAGGGTAGCACCTTTACGCTGATATTGCCTAAGGTGTAAACATGTATGTGCTAGCTGCTATGGTCGGTCACTATCACCCATTTGCCCTTTATCTTGTGCAGTAGCAGGGTATATGCACCGCTTACATCACCGGCTTTTCTGGCTAGCGCCCATCGCCCCACCACAAAGTAATACTTGCCCGATAGTTTTTTGATACTGGTGATGGTAGAAGTCAGCACGCCAGAGTGGTCCTTGTCTGGATATGCCTTCAGATACCTGTTCAGGGTAGCCTTGTAGCCATACGTAGGCCCTTTCGACCCTATAAACAACAAGCTATCGCTCTCCCAGTAGCCATTCATATAGCCAGCTATGTTGCCCTTGTTCCACTCTGTCACTTGCGCAGCCAGCATGGTACGTATTGCACGCTCTTGTTTGCCACCAGCACTAGCGGTCATAGCACCACATAGCAGCAGCGGCAGCAATATCTTTGCCTTGATCAATGTATCTGGTATTTATTGTCAAAAATGCTGAAATTATCATTGCGTGGGGTAAATATCCAGCATGCCAGATACAATATCAGACCCGCTACTATCATGGCCACACTCATCTTCCTACCACTACCTTCTTCAGTAATAAATGCAAGTATGATACCGCTAATGAAAAGCACAGTAGCAATAAATAGTACGGCTAATAACTCTCCCATATATACATAGCTGCCAGTGTATGACCAGCGATGCAATTTCGCAAAATATTGCAACACTTTATCACACTTACTACCTTATCAATGGTTAATGAATTACTATTGTTTGCCGGGTTTGGTTTTTTTATACCTCCCTATCAGCTCTGCTACAGGTGTGCGCATCAGGTACTCCGCATTCAGCTCCGTAAACAGTTTAGCCTTCGATGGTGCTATACTCAGTGCTTTCTCCAGTTGCAGCAGTGCCTCCTTAGCCTTGCCCAGCTCCAGCAGGGCAGCAGCATAATAGTAGTAAAAGTCACCCTTCTCGCCACAGTGCTCTATAGCCACATGCAGTTGCAGTATAGCCTCGTCATAGTAGCCCGCCACATACAGCCCCTTCACCAGCGACAGCCAGGTAGATTTATTGTCGGGTTTCAGCCTTACCGCGTTCAGGTAGCACACCAGTGCCTCGCTTTTCACGTTTAGCTCCATCAGGCAGTTGCCTATAGCCATGCAGTAGGCCGCATTATCCTTGTCTAGGTGCAGCGCCACCGAGTACGATTTTATAGCCTTTTCCCACTGTTTTTCGCGGGCATAGGTTTCGCCTATCTTATAAAATATACCATCATCCTGCGGGCTCAGCTGCGATGCCTGCCTGTAGTACTGCCGTGCTCTGGTAAAGTCTTTCCTTTTCTCCCAGCAGTAGGCCATCGCCTCAAATATCACATCCTCGGGTTTGGCTATTTCTATATGGCGTTGCAGCACCTCCAGTGCCTTTTCGTAGTACTTCAGGCGCATAAACGCATCTGCCATATTCCTATAAGCAAACTCAAACTTATCATCTATCGCCACGCAATATTCATACGCATCCACAGCTTTTTCATACAGCTTCAGCCCTTGCAGTGCCGCACCCAGGTTAAACCACGCTATCGCATTGTAGGGGTCCTCGTCGGTGAGCTGGGTATGTATGGTCACACTTTCCTCTAGGCGGTTGGTAAACTCTGCCCAGAAACATATTTTTTGCAGTGCTTCCTCATTGCGGCGGTCTATTTTTATCACCTTCTTCAGTGTGTCAAACACCGCATCAAAGTCTTCACTCTCATCATACACGTCCGACAGCTCTAGCAGTACCTCTATCTTATCCTTACCTGTAAATTCCTCTACCCTACTTTCCAGCCAGTGCGCTGCCTGCTCATGCCTGAATTGCGACATCAGTATATCCGACCGTAGCAGCACTGCATCTAGGTTGCGCACGTCAAACTGTTCCATCTCATCAAGCGCCTTCAGAGCCTGTCCGTATTTCTGTGCTTGGGTCAATATTTCAGCTTTCAGCAGCAGTATGGCCGATGAGTATGGATAATAAGTACTAGCTATCTCGCAGGCTATCATAGCCTGCTCTTCGTTACTGTTCTGAAAGTAGAACTCTATCACTCGCTCAAATTCCTCCTCATCCAGTATAGACGCAGATTCTCCTCGTTTCACTTGCTCATACCGCATCATTGTCTCTTCCAGTGACCCTAACTCATCGTCATTAAAATCGTCGTCAAACATAACTACGGGGTTTATACCAAAGTTACTAAAAATACCAAAACCTGTATGCCCGTCTATGTTATGACAATGTCAAAATGCACACCTTGCCCACATTTTCAGCCTACTCCTGCCTCCCGCTCCGCCACCATCCACATTTTCAGCACATTATCAATTTAGCACATAGCACAATAGTACTTTACCACTCGTACACCCATCACAACCTCCCGAATATTTCTGTAAATTTGCACCCACAATTAATTACAGATAATGGCAGATTTGAAAAGTTTGTATGAACGCGCTATGCGTTTCGAGTTTTTGAGTGCTGAGGATGGTATATTTCTTTTCGAAAACGCTCCGCTTACCGAGTTGATGTACGTAGCCAACGAGCTACGCAAAATACAGGTACCACATGGCAAGGTGACCTGGATCATAGACCGCAACGTAAACACCACCAATGTATGTGTAGCCAACTGTAAGTTTTGCAACTTCTACCGCATACCCGGCCACCCCGAGGCATACATTACAGATATAGAAACCTACAAACAAAAAATAGACGAAACCTTCCGCTACGGTGGCGAGCAGCTACTACTGCAAGGCGGTCACCACCCCGATCTGGGACTGGCTTACTACGTAGACCTGTTCAAACAACTGAAAGACCTCTACCCAAACCTGAAACTACACGCCCTCGGCCCGCCAGAGATAGCCCACATCACCAAGCTCGAGAAAAGCACCCACACCGCCGTGCTGCAAGCACTCAAAGATGCGGGGCTAGATAGCCTACCCGGTGCTGGTGCCGAAATACTCAACGACCGTGTGCGCCGACTGGTATCAAACGGAAAATGCGGCGCACAAGAGTGGCTCGATGTGATGCACGAAGCCCACAAGCTCGACCTCACTACCAGTGCCACTATGATGTTTGGGCATGTGGAAACACTCGAAGAACGCTTTGAACACCTGGTGAAGCTACGCGAAGTGCAAGCCAAAAAACCAGAGCACGCCAAAGGATTCCTCGCATTTATACCCTGGACATTCCAAGACGTAGACACACTGCTGCAGCGCATACGTGGCACCAAAAACCTCACCACAGCTGAGGAATACATACGCATGATAGCCATGAGCCGCATTATGCTGCCCAATGTCAAGAACATACAAGCATCGTGGCTCACCGTAGGCAAGCAAGTAGCACAAATATGCCTCAATGCTGGTGCCAACGATTTTGGGTCTATTATGATCGAAGAAAACGTAGTTAGTGCTGCCGGCGCACCACACAGGTTCACCTCTCGCAGCATACAAGACAGCATCCGCGAAGCCGGCTTCGAGCCACAACTCCGCAACCAGCAATACGATTTCCGCGAAATGCCCGCAGTGCTAGAGGAGCAAGTGATTACCTACTAGTCAGTACAGTTATTATACATACATCCCAGCTATGGCGGCTCCTACCAGAGTCGCCATAGCCATTTTTATGCCACCAGCCTCAGCACTCCTATCAGCGGGCTTTGTGTCACTCCCTTGTACGGGCGGGGCAGGGTGGGGCTGGGCTCGTGAATTGATGATTTATATTGACAAACAGATTCAAAATTTGGTTATGACTAGGTAATGAGGGTTCGATTCCTGTTAGGGGCACAAAAATGAGAGCGGAGAAACAGAGCGAAGAGCGGTTTCTCCGCTTTTTTTGTTTTTATCGCTATATTCGGTGTAAGCAAGAGTATGAAAACACCATCTAATTGTAGCGCCTTAAGAATAATTGCACTATTTCACATAAGCTTCAACACGGCTTTGTATACAAATTTCGTATGTGAATTTGATGCAAGGTGCGACTTGAAATTTCCATCGAATTGGAAACTCTTTTGCGATAATAGTTATGTGCAGGACATAATACTATCGGGTTTTGTTTTGGATAATTCTAAAACGCTCAATCACACTCTGTACGCATCAGGCCACATTGATAAAAGCATGTTTGATTTTAGTAAATCTATGGAGTTCAGAAACATGGATTAGAATATAGTTGCATGTTCACAAATCCTATAAATTTCACAAAAGAAATCCCATATCTGGTTCGAAGTTTTGTCTGTTAGGGGCACAAAAAGGGAAAGGGAGCGGTGAGCGAGAGCGAAGCCCTTCCAGTTTTGTATGTGTAGTACATTCGCAAATCTGGAGATTTGCCGCCACTTCGACGTAGACGGAGATATACGATGAACAACTTTTTTACTACTTTTAAGAAACTACGCAAAGCTGGGTAATCAATTAAGTCAGAGACTTACACTGAACTGATTTATTATTAATTTTGTATTTTATATGCGGAATCACGCTGTAGCAATTTAAAGATTCGTTGCCGAAACTTCGAAATCAGAGATGTAATGCTATCTTTATTTAACTTAGTTAGAGTATGCTTGGCAAAGAATCTGAGTTTTTTTTGCATATTACACTTTTACAATTTAACTTCGTTTATTCATAGAGACAATAATTTTTGTTTGCTGCATTAACTTAAAATAGTTTAACCGAACTGAGCATGTCCGACTTATCAGAAAAAATAATCTCTTTCCCCGTAAAAACATTTGTTACATTAATAACTACAATAATAGTGGTAGCTGTAACCATTGGTGGATATAAAAAAGTATTAGACGATTTTGAAAAAATGGAAAATAAAATTGAAAAAATCCAAGAAGACATTACGTCAATAAAAGTTCAAAACGCTGAAATTAAAGGCATTTTGTCAAATAAAAAAGATGAAAATAAAAAATAATAAAAACAATTTTCACAATATTATAAAAATTGTTTCAGTCATAGTGTTTATTGGATGCTTCTTATGCAGCATTGCTATCTACATTACTGCTCACAAAGAAATTAAAAAATTTTCTCACAAAATAGATTCATTAAAAAAAACGTCAATTCTAATCAAAAGTGAAAATAATATTTTACGTGAAATGTTGAATGACTCCATTGTTGTAAAAATTCTGGTATCTTTTAAATATCCTCAAGACAAAACAGTACTCCAGACGTTAGGAAAAGATATGACCGAAAACCCATTGGATTATATTAAAATAGACCAACCCAATACTAATATAATATTAAAATTCGCCGCAGTGCAAGAAGATATTGGACTTTCGTTTTTTTATATGAATAGCGACTTTTATGAGTACAAGGCTGCTTCTCATTCTTACCCTCGCCTTGTTCGTGGAAAATTACTTTCTCTTCTACAAGTAACAGAACACAATTTCAATCCTGACATATCTATACATCAGTTAGACAGCAATAACTTCATAGTACATGAAATTAACAATATGCTATATCCAACTTTTAAAGACTCATCTTATTTATTCAACATGCCATTTGGAATTACGTCCTTTCCAAACGGCAAAAAATCAATTTTAGAGGTACTCAGCAAGAGTGTTTTGCTGAGAAAATAGCAAGCCCCATTTGGCGCAAGTCTTTTCGACTTCTATCTAACTTACTGCAAGTCTTTTCGACTTGCGTAAATACCCCATTCGTACCACACCATAACAGTATGTCTTCCATTTCCTTAGGAAACACCCCATTTGTCTCTTTAATCGGTTGGATTTTTATTTCAGGCATTTAACTCAGCGGCTTTTCCTAAATTTATTCTTTCTTACAATAGAGAGTACTGCACGAATATGACAACAACTCGTAAGCTGAAAATAACATTTGCATGCCTCTCCACAGCATTGTTATTGACTTTGCTTATTAAATTGGTAAATATCCCAGGAGGGATGATTTTGTCTGGTTTTTTTTTAGGAGGATTAGCGATCGTTGGAATTACCATTGTCTGTATAATTTTTACAGATATATTTAAAACAATATTCAAAAAAAGCTCTTTTCTATTTGTTTTGTCAGTTATGACAACTGTTGCTTTTTCAGCGCTCCACTATACACTATACTCACCAACATTGCACATAATAGTACCAAATGGGTTCACGGGAGAAGTCAATTTAGTGTTGTCAAACGTCGACGACAACATTTTAACTCTTGACACCAACGGAATCGGATATTTGAACCAATGGACGTTTAACAAGATCTACTCTAAGCCAATTGTCGAACAAATGGACGGAAAAAACCTTGAGAAGAACCTTGTTGGCTTTAGTCCTTCAAGTTTTTTCGGAAGCGGCAAATCCTGTTGCGTAAATGGATTAGAAATTGAAAGTTTGAGTTTTGAGATTGTCGGAGATGACAAAATCGGAGTAAAACAGTACTACTCAACAAGCCTTACAACTTTAGTTAATAAGAAATTGGTTCGCTTTTCCAAGCCAGACAAACACACTGTAATACAGTTCAATGCAATAGAAAATGACACAACAAACAAATAACTACTCCCAGTTTGCCGTAGGTACAACCTACGGCAAACTGGAAAGTCGAACTTTCATCAAAATAAGAGATCGCCGTAAAAACTGCGTATATTTAATTGTTGGTTGTGATGCTACACCGGAATAGATTATATCATAAACAAATCCGCAACATATGTCAGTCAAATTGAGTAATTCTTTTAGCGGAGCACTTAGAACTTTTGCTTTTTTCATGGCCAGTGGCACTCACTATATGCTGGAAGGTATAGAATATATTTCGTTGTACGGTGAGGAGCCAAGTGCAATAGAGCAGGTATTTGCAATTTATGCGAATGTTATAGAATTAGATGAAAATGGACAGGTACTGAATGCAAAATATGCTGAGAAACGGGCAACGGACTATTTACGTTCCTATTTTGACCGGAACTACAAGGTGACACCGGCATATGAGGATTGGGAAATTGCATTACATTATCCGCCACCTTTAGACGATTTGATTTAAGGGACATGTCAACAATCACTGCAAAGTTGACTTCGATTTGAATATCTCATAAAATAAATCCCTTATTTTCCCGCCGCTGTTGGTCTTATTTTCTCCTGTACAACCATCTACTAACTTGTTAATAATGAGAGTTTTTGGAAAAGAAGTCTAATGCTACTTCTGGAAGCAATATAAAGTTACAGGTTGTATGAATTAATCAACGGCATCCCAGTCGATGGATTGACCAACAGCCTTGCGCAGGACACATACAGTTCACGAAAGTACTCCCTTATTTGGTTCCAAGTATTGTCTGTTAGGGGCACAAAAATGAGGGCGAAGGTTGGTCTCTGCACTTATTTTTCTTTCTTGCATTTGCCGCTACTATTCTAGCGTATCAGTCTCGCTCTGAATAGTTAGCTTTGTAAGGATGAAGGAAGTAGAAGACGAAGCTCTATTCACGATTCGGAAAGTCTCGTCTTACAAAACAATCTTAAAAGAATGGATACAATAGCGAACGAAATTCCGGCTGCGCCACAAACAAATAGGAGGAATCCGTTTGTTGCATCTCTCTTGTCGCTATTTTTACCAGGCCTCGGGCAGGTATATAACGGTCAGCTAAAGAAATGCATATTGTTTTTATTTCTATTGATCTTCTTTGTTTGTGCGTTTGGGCTGGCATCTGCCGCCAGATCCTTTGCTAGTCTGGCTACATTATTTGCAATTGAAGTTTTGCTGCGCATATATGTAATTGCCGATGCAGCTATTACTGCAATAAAACAGAAAAACTACGCTCTAAAGAAATACAATACCTGGTATTATCACCTATCTTTTGGAATTGTCATATTTCTGCTGTTGCTGAATTTTGATGCTAGCTCCATTCTTGGCATGAAGACTTATAAAATATCTACGGGTTCAAATAATCCAACGGTACAGATTGGAGACTGGGTAATTGCAGACACCAAGGCCTACAAGAATAAGGCAATAGACTATGGAGATATTATAGTGTTCCGTGCGCAAGATGGCGAGGTATATTTATCCAGGGTCGTTGGGCTGCCAGGTAATAGCTTAGCATTAAAACACAATTTCGTATCGATCAATGGCCGTGCGGTAAAAGCATCATTTGTGCAGCATACATCCGATAATGGTTTCCCTATAGATGAGTATATAGAAATGCTACCCAACGGGCATAGCTGCCATATCTACATGAATGCGGTATCAAACGTGCCGGAAATGGCAACCATAGACAGCATTGTTGTGCCAGCAGATAGCTACTTCCTTCTCGGTGATAACCGTGACAACTCTTTAGATAGCCGATACAGGGGGGCAGTAGCCAGAAAAGATATAATAGGTCGCGTTATTTATGCCTACTGGGGTGCTGCTTTCAATCGTATTAATTTTGACTTCCGGGACAAATAGTCTAAAGGGAGCAAATGTTTTTTCGCTTTCCCGCCGCTGTTGGTCTTATTTTCTGACCGACAGCTTCGAGCAGGACAGATAATACCTGTCATAAATAAAATGGTGTCAGCCTCCCCCTTTCTTCCTCCATGGTTATCGCACGGTTCCCCCGTTATTAGTGTTCTTCACCAACAACGCTCGAGCAGGGCAGATAATACTTGTGATACACAACCCCCACTCGTACCTGTTTGTAACACCCAGTCCCGATTTTTCATCGGGAGGTACACCATTAAGCAGCTGTAGCTATTTCAAATAGATACGGTCTTCTTTGTTGCCGCTTATGTCTTGCCGTGTGCCGTTCAGGTCATAGCTTATAATTCGTTCTGTGCAGCCATAGCCTTTAGTATTGATGATGCTTGTCTTTATGGTCTGTTGCTTTAAGCCAGAAAGTGTAATGTTGTTGATGAAGTAGCTGGTACTGTCGTTCAAGAACAGTTTATACTCGCGTCCTTGCCTCATATTAAAGAGCAGTACAGTATCTCTTCCTTGCTCTTCAAGATAGGCACCAGAAGAATCTATTGCAGTACGTGTCATTGCATCGTACACTACTACTTTGCTCGATAACGTGGTAGGAAGAGATTTTAATGCATATACATCTACGTTGCCCGGAGTACAGTATACTGTTTCATTTTTGCAAGATGAAAGCGAGATCAGTACAGCAATAAGGGCAAATAGTGTAGTTATTTTCATTTTGAAATTCCCCATTTGGCGCAAGAGTCTTTTTGACTTGCGAAAATACTCCTACCAATAAATGACCACCTGCTATTTGTTTTGGCAGCGAATATCTCCGGTATCTTATCCCACCATTACCCAAGTTTACTACCCGTCAAAAAGCATATCGTTTGCTAATCATAGAGGGAAGACTATTTTTTTACATACCGCAATTCCCCTCTTAGCACTACTTTCCTCCGCACAATTGCACTATAATTCTGTCAGCATACGCATCATTTGCATTGTTCGTTAGTATCACAAAACTCTGCCCCGTTTTGGTATCTGCAAAGGCAAAAGAAATGTAACTTAATTGTCTGCCTGTATGCCCACTTACGGTACGTCCGCCATAGTTTTCTTCAAATAATCCCAAACCTACTTTATCCTTCTTGAATTGATAAAAATCACTCATCAATACTACAGTAGCGGGTTGTAACACTGTCTTATCTATAAGCAAAGCTCTTATAAACTTATTGACGTCATACACATCGCTAACAATATTCCCTATTCCTTTCGAAATAGTATTGATGCCCACTTTCGAGATGTCTTGCAGATCTTGCCCATCTATCATCGGGTGCGCCAGTGATTCAATATTATTTGAGTAATAAGCAAACGTATTTTTCAATCCCAGCGGCTTTATGATGTTTTCCTGCAATACAGTTTCATAGGATTTGCCAGTAGTAGTTTCTATTATTTTTCTCAGCAAAAAATAGTTAGTGTTACTATACATATGTCTGTTGCCTTTTTCAAAATCTACGGTATCCAGCCGAGAGAAAATAACGCTATCAGAATAGTCGCCCAAAGGCTCCACCAAGGGCTCGTTAATAAAATCATTTTTAGAGAAATCTGTCAACCCACTGGTATGGTTTAATAACTGCCTTATAGTGATAGTGCTATCTATATAGCGGTGGTGTGGCAGATAATGATAGATGCTGTCTTTGATATTCAGTACACCCTTCTCCTGTAGTTTCAGTATCAGTGCAGCCGTATACATTTTAGTGCAGCTACCTATACAAAATCTGTTTTTAGTGTTTATCGGAGTTTTGTTGTACGAAAATCCTACTGATCCAGTATCTATCCTAGTGCCATCATCCACCAGCGCCACTATTCCGTAATCCCGCAGCGAATCTCTATAACTGCCCAACAGGGTTTGTACCGAATTTTGTTGGTCAGCAGACTTTTGCTTCACCACAAAAAATATCGTCGCTATCGAAAGTATTAAGGTAAAATATAGAAGTTTCATTTGATGTTATGTTCTACAATGCTAGTTTATACATATTACCAGATGCCCCAATAGCATCTAGCACTACGAATATAACATTTTCGATAATAAAAGACCATATATTTTATCCGGCAGAAAACACCCAACGAAGCTATTATCTCCGGCTATTCCAGAGGCTTGCACAGCCTATCTAGTACAACCTATAAAACCCCGGCAAGTAATGTTTTGCTCCCTTGCCTACTCATAACTATTACATTAGCTACCCAGATGACGATAACCTACAGTCAGTTTGGTGGCTCTATCTACATCTTCAGGCGTTATCAATACCGTTGTTGTAATAGAACCCATACCACTAGCCTTTATAGCCAGAGCAGTAGCCGCTGCTGCCGCAATATCTGGCAGTTCGCATATTATACAAGCATCACAGTTGCTAACATAATAAAACGACTCCATTTTGCCACCCAGCTCACTAATAATTTTTTCAGTCATTTGCGACCTTCCAGTGCCGCTACCAGCGTTAAATAAGCCTTTTGCGCCTTCTGCAGAGTAAGAGGCGAATATTAGAAATTTCATGCCTTTTGCGTTTTTATTAAGAAATTCTATGACTACTTGAAAACCACAAACTTGTTAGTCCTAAAAAAACACTGCCTACCTATCTATTGCTATCATGTTTTAAAAATTCTTATTTTTATTTATGCAAACTATAAAACCAACACAATTAATACCTCAACACATTTTGGTGAATAGTGATGGCAAAAATGTAGCTATCAACTATGAAGAGTGGGGCACAGATAATGGCTACAACGGCCAGCATGCACATCGGCACAACTTTTATGAAATCCTCTTCTTCCTTGCAGGTACTGCCATTCACGACATCGACTTCACTACCTGGAAAGCCCACCAGGGAGCAGTCCATTTTGTAGCCCCAGAAAATGTGCACATCCTACTTCGTGACAAAAATGCCGATGGGTGTAGCCTTATGTTTACTCACGAGGTTTTCCCAGAAGAGCTATTATCAAGAATGCCCTTTTCGCACCCCAAACCCACACTACAACTCAATGAAAAACAGTTGAAAAGAGTAAGTGTGTTGCTAGATATAATACGCGAGGAGCTAAATCAAAATAACGAAAAAGCAAACCAGTTTATACGTATGCAGATGCAGGCATTATTGCACTACCTATCGGGCATATACGCATCTACCGATGTGCAAAGTTCACTATCGCCACAGATACTAGCATTCAGGCAGGCACTGCAACAGCATTTTAAAGAACACTTGAACGTCAACGACTACGCCGAAAGACTGCATATTTCGCCCAAACACCTTATAGAACTTTGTAAGAAAAATACTGGCAAAACACCTTTGCAACTCATAAGAGAGTATACTGCGGCTGAGGCCAAAAGGCTACTCTACAACACTGGTCTTACTGTGAAAGAAGTAGCCTATGAGCTGAACTTTGACGATCCTGCCAATTTCTCCAAGTACTTCAAATCTGTATGTGGCTACTCTCCTGCCAACTACCGGAGGGAAGGTAAATAATTTACATGTCGCACCGAATATCTGACCTTCTTCACCCTGTTTGTCTCAAGTACTTTTGGGTTATATTTTAACGCTTAAAATGCTTTTGATTATGAAACGATTACTAATAACATTTTCGGCACTTTTACTTATGTCTAGTGTCCATGCACAGCTACTAAACAGCGATTACGAAACATGGACAGGCACCGCCCCAAACTACTGGCCAGCCCAGTGGGGCATGTATTCTAATGGCTTAACGCACTCAGGCCCTATGGATAGCTGGCGCTCCTCCGATGCTCACTCTGGCAGTGCTGCATTGCAGATTGGCGTTTGGTATTATTACACAGATACCAGAACTGTACAGAGAGTGCCAATCACTTATAGTCCTGTAGCACTCACTGGTTGGTACAAGTACACTGAAAACACCATTAAGAACCAAACCACCAATCTGACCACAAACGATACTGCCAACGCCACTGTTTACCTCACTAAGTGGAACACTACTACCTTGTCGGCAGATACAATAGGATACTGTACTGTAGCGCTTCTGGGTTCAAACACCTACAAGCAGTTTACTTGCGCCATCAATTACACCAGCCCCTCTATACCCGATACAGTTATTGTAAGTCTCGACCCGTCGCTGATGAGCAACGGTGGTCACACCTATTTCTCCGATGCTGGCAATAGCTCGTTTTTGAAAATAGATGACCTTATGTTGCAAAGTTCTACTACTGCCGTAGACGAGGTAAGCACCGAAGAAATAATGCTGTGGCCCAATCCCGCAAATAGTTACGTAGAAATCTATGTACCATGGACTTCACCTTGCACCGCTACTCTGGTAGATCTTTCAGGTCGTGTAGTTAACAAGGTTATACTCTCCACTGGTCACAACCGAGTGCAGCTCGCAGACCTTGTACCTGGCACTTACCTATTGCAGTTCACATCACCCCATACGGGCAAAACCATTACACGTATGCTCTCCCACAATTGATGCTTACTACTGGTATACATAACTAGCCCCAGATTTTGTAAGTCCGGGGCTAGTTGGTTTTTACTATTTTCTTATATCCAGCCCAATGCACCACGCCTTACATCCTCACCACCCTTTTGGTAATGCTATAGTCGCCTGCCGTAAATCGCACATAGTACACACCTGCACTAGGCAAGGTAGCCGTGTAGTTATAGTTGCCAGTGCCTTGGTTGGTGCTGTTCACCACAGTCGTTACTTCGCGGCCCACTATGTCATAGATGCTCACACTCACTGTAGTGCCGCCGCTTAGGTAGTACTGTAAGCTTATATTGCCCGTAGTAGGATTGGGGTACACAGCTAGGCTTTTGCTATCATCAGTTTGTAGCGTGGCCACACCATTGGGTATAGCCGCCATAAACAACGACGACCCGCTAAATGCACTCAACTCACCACCAGTACATATGGTCTGCACCTGAAACTCGTATGTAGCCCATGGCGTCAGCCCCGTTACTGACTTCAGGTTGGTAACAGATGATGTAAACAACCAGCCACTAGTACCCGCTATGTGGTACCTAATGTTGTAACCCAGCGCACCCACTTCAGGCTGCCAGTGCAGCGTAGCAGAGGTACCCGTGATGCCCGTAGCTGGTATTGCAGCCGCCGCAGGTGCCAGGCACGTAGCGGGTGGAGGTGGAGGTATTGTCGGCACAGTATCGGTAATGAAGCCCGCTATGGCACTGTAGCCACTGGTGCCAGATGCACACACTACCTGCACCCGCCAGTCGTAGGTGGTAGCAGTAGCCAGTGGTGTCAGTGTTATAGCAGCTATGCTGGTAGTGGTGGTGGTCCAGATAGTAGCACCGGTTATGCGGTAGTCTACATTGTAGCTCACCGCACCCGCTACCGGCACCCAGCTCAGTGCTGCCAGGTTGGTATCTAGCCCAGTTACGGCCAGTCCGGTAGGCACACTGCACGGTGGTGCCAGTGTAGTAAACGTTGTAGATGAACTATAACTACCCGACCCTGCAGTACACACCGCCTGCACCTGATACTCATAAGCAGTAGCAGTTGTTAGCCCCGTCAGGGTAGCACTGTTGGTGGCAGCAGTAGTGCTGCTCCATGTGGTGCTACCGGTGGGTCTATACTGTATGCTGTAGCTCAGCGCACCGGGCAGCATACTCCAGTTAAGGATAGCAGTAGTAGTGCCCACACTGGTCACAGACAGGCCTGTAGGCGTGCCGCAGGTAGTAGTGGCGCACGGCGCTATAGGCGACACTGTGCCACCCATCACCGCATACTCGCCCGCAAACGACTGGTAGTAGATATTAGCCAGCGTATCGCTGTGTATAATCAGGGTGTTCTCATCATTTTTAGTATCTGCCTGATTCGTCCAGTTGTGCGATCCTGTCAGCACCAGTGGGTCAGAGCAGAAGTTTGATGGGTCTACTATCAGTGTTTTGTGGTGGTGTATCTGAAAGCCCGTCCTAGTTTTCATCAGCGACCCCAGCCCCGCATTCAGCATAGGGTATGCTGCGCCCGATATCGTACTGTTTTCATCTATTATACCCGGTGTGTATACTCCCGCTGTATTGCGTGCCAGTATCGCACTTGCACACGATGCCATAGTAAATGTGTATACACTAAAATAAAGGTCTGTATTGGCAGAGTTGATGGCCGACTGTATGTGCGCATCTGTGTTGTCAGACGGGCTGAAGTATAGCTCCACAGTTTTGCCACCTATATTAAAAAAGTGCCTGCCCAGATCGCTCTTAAAAGGTCCGAACCTCGCAGTAACGGGGTTTGGCGCAGTACCCGTATCGCCCCACATCATATGAAACTGGTCCAGAAAGGCATGTGCCAGTGCCGAGTCTTGTATGAATATTGTATTGTTATTGTCTGTGTTAAACTGGTTCACCCCCCACACGGTAGAGCCTGTAGATACTATAGCATCATTAGGGTCGCTAGAGTTACCATCTATCACAAAAAACTTATTGTGCATCAACCCGTACGAGCTCGTAGTAGGGCTGGCTAGTGTGCGCACAGCAGGGTTCAGCAGTGCCAATCCAGTGTTGGCTTCATTACCGTCATATATCCACCTCACCCGCACCCCTCTTGCCACACAGGCGTTTATGGCAGCGGCTAGGTTGGTATAGCCCGCACTCTGGTTATAGTTATATTGAGCTATGTCTATCGTGTACTTGGCACGGCTTAGGTAGGCTATCGTAGTATCGTCCAGTGCATTGTTCAGGTACACCGCATTCACCCCTACCGATAGCGTAGTATCTACAGGTTTGTTGAAGTAAGCCACCATCTTTCCGCTCGATGCCGATGCCGTACCTGCCGCAGTAGTAGTAAAAAAACTAGTCACACCATAGCCACTCACTCCACTGGGGCACACCGTTTCAGCTTCGCACTCATACACTGTACCCGGCAACAGGCTGCTCAGTATAACCCCCACCCCTGCCGACGATGCAAAGCTCCATGTGCTGCTGCCCGTAGGGCGGTAGCGTATGTTGTAGCTCAGCGCACCCGGTATAGCCGTCCAGCTGAGGGTAGCACTGCTAGCAGTGGTAAGGGTAGCACTCAGACCCGGAGGCGTAGCACATGCTGGTGATGCCGTTACCGCTCCGGCTACAGTCAGGTTCAGTAGTTGTAGTGTGCCACTTGCACTCGTAGCGTTGTAGCCATATAGTCTCACTCTTAGTTGCAGTGGTGCAGGCACAGCCACGCTGGTAGTCCAGGTGCCAGTATTGGTAATGCCACAGGCGGCGTTGTTGGGTAGTTGGTCAGTACCTTGGTTTATCCAGCTAGCACCACCATCGGTGCTATAGGCATAGCGTATGCTAGCTGGCCCAGCTGCCGATCTCCGCAGGTCTGCACTCATACCCGTCATATTCAGCGTAAAACCCGCATCTGGTATCAGTGTCACTTCCACAGCAGCCAGCCCAGGGCTATACACACTTGCAAACGTAAAAGCCGATACTGAGTATCCACTACCACAGGGCGCACCCGGCGTAGCAGCACCATTTACCCGCGTCAGCGATGTAGCAGTAGCATTGGCAGCCACAGTAGCTATGTTGCCAGCAGGGTCGGTGGTGTAGGTGAGTAGTTGTGCCCATGTGGCAGTGTTCACCATCATTGCCATCACTAGCAGTGCCGCCACCCTTATACTACCATACATCTTGGTGCTATTCATTACCTATATTTTGTGGAAAATTAACTCAATTATGCAGTTATCACAAATATGCCCCTAACCCCTTGATTGTCAATATTATTTTTCTGCACATCCACATTTCCCTTCTACTCCACCCCACTTCTATACTCATTGTTAAATATAGCTGTACCTACATCTGTTACAGTTCGTTTTTCCCGTATTTTTGTACAGAATGTATAGCTACGGAGATGCCGGGGCTGCCCCCACCCAGTGTAGTAAGGTTTCTGTTTACCTGAAGGGTATTTTTGCCCGGTGTACCACCGGCAACAAAGACGCCAACATCGTCATAGGCAGCAGTGTAGAGGAGATAGAAACAGAACTAAAAGCCATAGGTGCAGCGCTGCCCACAGCACTCACTTACAGCCACTTGCAGGCACAGCAGCAGTCCCTGCCCGATGTTGGTTTCCGGTATGCCATCGTTTATCGCCACGGCCAGCCAATGCTCTTTACCTACTTTCAGGTCTATACCCTCACTGCCAACAATTTCAACCTCCACCGCAATACTTCCTTCGTTAAGGGCATTATAGGCTTTTTTCTCAATCTCAAAAAAGCCCGTGTACTGGTGCTGGGCAATGCCCTCCACACCGAAGACAGCAGCTATTGGTATGATACCACCCAGCTTCACACCACCGATGCGCTCTCTGCCATAGCCACCGTAGCCGCTCGCCTCGCTACCGATGCCGATGTGTCTGCCACGCTTATGCCGGGCATCAGCAGCGTCGATGCTACCCACATGCAAAAGCTGGGCTACAACATGCCTATGGAAGATAGCGTGATGGAACTAGCCATACGACCAGAGTGGCATACCATCACCGATTATGTAGCCGCACTCAGCCGCAAGTACAGAGCGCGTGCCAAAAAAGTACTGGCATCAGCCACTGCCCAGCTCACCGCTCGTCAGTTTACCCTGGCCGATGTAGAGCACCACGCCACCGATATCAATAGGCTATTTGCACAGGTTATAGATAAGCAGTCGTTTGTCTTCACCCGGTCAGGTGCCGCATACATAGCCGCCCTCAAGCAGGTACACGGCACAGCGTTCGAGCTCACAGGTTACTTCATGCAGGGGCAGCTAGTAGCCTTTAGCAGTGCCTTTGTCAGCCCCACCGCTTACGAGCTCTACTATGTGGGGTTCGATACAGAGCTCAATTGCGAGTGCCCCCTCTACTTCTACATGATGCTGGCAGGACTAGAGCGTGCCATAGTACTAGGCAAACAAACCCTAAAACTAGGCAGAACCTCATTCGACGCCAAAGCCAGCCTGGGCGCACTACCCCGCCAAACCGACTACCTCATCAAACTCCGCCACATACCCGATGTGGCCATCAAGTGGTTTTGCTGCTACTTTGCCTCTATAGAAGATCTGCGCTGGAAACAACGCAATCCTCTCACACCGGGCGCATAGCACAGCATTATATAGTTAGCTTTTTTTGGCTACCAGCAGCATTACTCTGGGCATCGCCGCTTGCGTCGCATCTCTTGTACGTTCAGGGCTTTTTTGATCATATTTAGTTTATTATTCATTTCCGGTATTGCCGGTTTGTTGCCGGTGTTTTCATGCATTTTGGCACTTAAGTAGTTGATTATCAATACTATTCACTTTTGCTGGTAGTGGGTGTTTGCCGGTTGGTTTTTGTGTGCTGATGCGTGCAATAGAAAGAACCAAGCACCCAGAATACCCCTTCCAATAGCCGCAAAAAGCACGCTAATAAGGGTGTGGGGCTAATACATATGTCCACTAATTGCAGCGATAGTAATTATTTGCTGTCAGCAAAATAGTAATGTAACGTCATTTCTTTTTGAATACTAACCATGCATTTAGGTCTGTGGATTGTGGTGGCACTGTGATATCAAACCGTGAGGAAGATATAATAGTTGCATCCAAAGTATCTGGCTCGCCTCTGCTATTTACATAACTAAATTTGAAACGATTGGCATCAATCATTGTCCATGTTAGCGGTATTTGCTCTATGTCTCCTGTGCCGTCTGCTTTGAATGTTATGGTTTCGGTATCTAGACTGTCGAGGTTGTAATACTCATTGGGGTCTTTTATACCATTTCGGTTACTGTCTACTACTTCGTCAGTAAATCTCCATACGCCTACAAGGTTCTTTTTGGCATCTGCTACTTCGTCTGTTTTCTTTTTGCATGCTACCACCAGCATAAGCCCAGTGACTGCGATGCAGCCCATCATTTTTAAAGATTTTCTCATTTTTAGAGTTTAAGTAGGTTTAGTATTTAGTATCTGTATGTAGTTTTTTCCTTTATACTACTGCTACATTATGTGCAATATACGATAGTGTTCATTTTATTATGGTGGATCGAGTGTTGGTGTATCATCTTTTCTGAATTTGGTTTGGGTTCATATTGGGTTTATTTTTCATTTCCGGTTTTGCCGATTAGTTGCCGGTGTTTTCATGGGTTTTTGAGGTTAACTCGTTGATTATCAATGGTGTTCATTTTTGCAGTAGCCTTCGCTGAAAAAGCTATGGCTACTAATAGGTAGTGGGTGTTTGCCGGTTGGTTTTTCTCTGGAGCACGATCTATAGGGTTTTAGAATTTCTGGAGTGGGGTGCTGTGGTTTTACTATCATATTTGGTTTATTTTTCATTTCCGGTTTTGCCGGTTTGTTGCCGGTGTTTTCATAGGTTTTTGAGGTTAACTCGTTGATTATCAATGGTGTTCACTTTTGCTGGTTTGTATGTAATTGCTGGTGGTTTTTGTCTGAACAGGGTGTTTTGGATTTTCCTCATGTGGTTTGCATGGGTGCTGTGGTTTTACTATCATATTGGGTTTATTTTTCATTTATGGTTTTACCGGTTAGTTGCCGGTGTTTTCATGGGTT
>CAZRPA010000030.1:0-30917 GCA_964601855.1 uncultured Flavipsychrobacter sp.
ACCTATGACCTTCGGGTTATGAGCCCGACGAGCTACCGCTGCTCTACCTCGCGCTATTGTGATGCAAAGTAAGGTGTAAATATTCTACCAAACAAAGGTTATTTAATTGCAGTTGTTTTTGGTAAAGCTTTACAAAATTGTTACATGATTCTGTTGCCCTTGATGATGCGTAGTATAACGGCGATAATGGCTATAACCAGCAGTATGTGTATGAGCCCGCCTGTGTGGTAGCCCAGAAAACCAATAGCCCAGCCTATGATAAGTATAACGGCGATGATGTAAAGGAGATTTCCCATGATTGAAGTAAAGTTTATTGATAATGAAGAATGATGAATGTACTATAAGTGGAAGCCTAAGCCAATTGTGGAAACGCCGGTAGAAAGATCGAGAAAAAGACCTGTTTTGCGGGTGATGTGGTATTCAGTGCCTACATGCAAATCGAGATACAATTGTCCGGTGCTTCTGCGCACTACTGTTTGTCCGTAGTAGCCATTTTCCCAGGTTGTTTTGCGAAACACAAACCCTAGTGAGCCTGCAGCGTAAAAGTCCCATTTGCTACCTGCTTCTAGCAGATTGTCGAAGTAATAAGTACCCTTGACGCCTACAGGCAATACTGTTTCGCGGTAGTAATAGTTTTTGTAAGGATTGGAGGGATTGCCCCAATAACTGTAGTTGCGGTAAGTAGAGTAATTGAGAAAAGGTGCAAGTGTAAAGTTGCGAGCTACATCGAACTCAAAATCGGCATGTATGACGGGCGATGAATTGCCATAATACCCAGAATAACCTAGACCGAGGCCTATATTAAGCGTATTACCGTATTTCTCGGATTTGTTTTGTGCTGATGCACTGAGTACTGAAATTATAATTATTGCCACTAAGGCTAAACTGCGAGTTTTCATTAAAACGAATAAAAAAATGGAATAAAACATTAAAAAAGAAAAGGAGCAGACAAAAAAGACTACCCCCTTTCACAAAATATAAACTCATTAAAACCTAAAGCCGATAGTAGCTTGCAACCAAGTGTTTTTGTAACGAGGAGTGGTGGAGGTACCATTACCGTTGTTGTTGGTAATATCCCAGCCTGCACGAAGACCTATAACAGAGTGACGAACATTGATATCGATACCACCAGCCAAAGACAATGTGTTTTTGCGGAGGTTATCATTTTCAAATTCCTGCATCTGTGCAGTGCTCATTGTAGACGATACAAATTCATCTTTTTGGCTTACCAAGTAAGAATACTGAGGACCTACAAGAATAGTGAACATACTGCTAGGCTTAATGGCTACAAAAACTGGAACATCGATGTAGCTAGTAGTACGTGTAAACTCGTAGCTGCTGCCTAGTATACGGCCTACTGCTTTAAAACCTTTTTGAGAATAAAGCACCTCAGGCTGTATACCTAAGAAACTGCCAATAGGCACTGCCAAAAATACGCCACCTACAAAACCAAATTTAGCATCGGCATTGAAATCTTCGCCTTCGGAATCATAAACATTAGAATAATTAGCACCGCCTTTTATACCAAACATCATACGATCTCTGAAATCATTCTCTCTTTCTACTACTACAACTTTTTGTGGTTCTTCTTGTGCATAACCTGAGGCACTAACTGATAAAACTGCGGTTATGGCTAATAATATTTTTTTCATTTTTGTTTTGTTGTTCACTGGTAATACTTACACCTGCCGATAGTAACCGGAGATGTTATTTTGAATTTTTAACGGTAATGTCTTTGAAAGCTTCACCTATGCCATCCATGTCATGATTGAATTCGGTTTTGAAGGCTTCCCAATTTTCTTTGCTTTCAGCCTTGTAAGAAGCCAGACGAGCTTTGAGCTCAGCATTTTTCTTTTCAAGTTCTGCTATTTTGCTCCAATACTCAGACTTCACAGATGCTTCTTTGCCACTAACGTTTGCTTTCAGGCTAGCGATAGTATTTTCGTTAGCTTGAATTTTGCCGTTAGTTTCATTTCTGTAATTTTCGATGTCAGCTATGTAGTCATCTGTAGCTTTGTCCAGGTTTTCGTTAGCGTCAACCACTTTTTCTTGTGCATCAATAACGTTGTCTTTAGGAGTATCGCATGATGTGAAAGTTGCTCCTGTAAGTAAGATGGCCATAGCCGCTACTAAAATTGATTTGCTCATAATTTTGGTTTGATTGTTTAGAATATGATGTGAGATAAATTGATGTTTACAGTTCTGAAATAATCTTACTTATTTCTTCTTTCGTTTTGCCTAGTTTCACTTGCAGTCTGCCGATTAGTTCATCTTGTTTGCCTTCTATCAATAGAAGATCATTGTCTGTTAGCATTGCGAATTTTTGCTTTAGTTTACCTTTCGCCTCGTTCCAATTTCCTTTGAATTCTGTCATGTTTTTCATTTTTTTATTGGCATTTTAGAGCGACAGCGAAATAGCTGTAGCTAATATGATTAAATATTATAGTAGTATAATGAGCAGAATGAGGATGATTATCAAAACTCCTGCAGAGATATAAATTCCACCACCGATATCGCTGAGCTGCTGCTTGATGCTGCGCACTTCTTTTCTTAGTCCTTTTTTTTCAGTGCTGCTGAGCTCGTTCATGTCCATTTCATTGATGGCACTAAGTCTCAGTATTAGCGCATTAGCTGCTGTAGCGTCTGCACTGCTGGCAGTGGTATTTGTTTTGTTAGCCGCCAAAGTAGTTGTAGGCATAAAAGTAAATGACATGCCAGCCATCATTATAAATACTATTAATTTTTTCATTGTTAGTGTGTTATTTGTGAATGAATTTCCACTACACAAAGGTCTACTATACAGGCCCCATAAGTGTTACACAACAGGCTTTAAAGGTTACATCATTCACACTACCCTACAATGATGAATACCACTAACGATACAGAAATGACAAGACTGCAAAAAGCTATTTTTTAAAAAAATGGCATAAAAAAAGTGGAGCATCGCTACCCCACTTTCAATGAATTTGTTGTTGATTATTACTCTTGTTTTTTGTTGGCTGCGTCAGCATTAATGGCACGCTGATCGGCATTTACTTTGCGTTGCTTTTTGTGCATTTTGCGTCGTTTTTTATCGATTTTATCAGCCTTTCTGGTCACCTTAGCTTCTTTGCGAGCTAAGCGATTTTTGGCATTTGTTGCATGTCGCTCTTTGTTGTCGGCTTTGCGCTGCGCTCTTTCTTCTTTTTTAGTAGGCACCTCTTTTTGTGCATACGTTGTAGTAGTGCTGACACCAACTAAAAGCAGGGTCATAATTATGAAATTTTTCAAGTTCTGTAGATTTTATTGTTAGAAAATAAACTGCTTATCAACAACACAATTTGTGTATCAACCACCCAAAAAAGAGGGCTCATATGTAAGTACTACAAATGAGCCCTGGCAATTAATCTGCTCTCTTTAACCTCATTACTGCACGCCTGTTTTGTTCCTTACCTTCGTAAGTATCGTTAGTAGCAGCAGGCACTCTGCTGCCATGGCCTACAGTTTTAAGACGAGTAGTATTAACGCCTCTTGATTTAAGCTCGTCTCTTACAGCATTGGCACGCTCTAAAGACAATACTCTGTTTACAGATTCCGGACCACTGGCATCAGCATGACCATCAATGATAATGGTAGATCTTTTGTGAATGTTCAGCTCGTTGACTGCATCTTCGATAACAGGCATAGAGATAGGATGAATCTTAGACTTATTGACCTCGAATAATATAGGCATAGTCATGTTGCCCATGTGAGCACCTGTAGCTTTATCGTCTTTGTTATTGTTTTTGTTAGGGTCAGTTTCTACCAACGGACAGCCATTGTTTGACATTAAACCTGCATCTTCAGGGCACTTGTCTTTATGATCTGGCACACCGTCTTTGTCGGTATCAGGACAACCCTGAAACTCCTTCAAACCAAACTCATCAGGGCAGAGATCAATTTTATCAGCCACACCATCAGAATCTCTATCAGGACAACCTTTGAGTACCTTAGGACCAGCTACATAAGGACATTCGTCCAGCTTGTCTTGAGTGCTATCTCCGTCTGTATCAGGGCAACCATTGTACTGTGGCAAACCCCATACTGTAGGGCAGGAATCTTTGGTGTCAGGTATACCATCTTTGTCGGTATCAGGACATCCTTCGAACTCTTTCAGACCAAATACATCAGGGCAATTATCCTTACGATCAGGTATACCATCATGGTCTTTATCTTTTCTGCCCAAGAAGAAACGAGCACCAAGGTTCACACCATACTGTGTGTTGGTAACCGAGGTAACATTGTTAAGTACAGAACTGTAAGAACCATTGCCATCAGTGAGTCTGTAACCAGACTGTGCATCGTTTTTGAACGTCTGCATGATATAATATCCACCCAGATTAAGGGCTACATTATCGGAAAGATAAAAGCTAACAGAAGGCAGAATAATAAAACCTATAGAACCTGGCTTGTAAGAAGTAGACCCAGAGCGATTATTGGTGGTCATTTTTTCACCCACATTGATGCCCATAGAACGCTTGATGCGTGTGTATTCAGCCCAGTCGCCGTTAGGGTTATTTTTCAGGAATTCAGCTTTGGTAATCAACCAATTACTGTTGGCTGGTGTAACACCATCATCATAAACAGAAGTAGTTCCACCATCTATTGTTTGTACAAATTTGTACACAGCTTCCTGATCGAAAGTAGCCTGAGTAGTGTATTCATTTTTTGCTTGTACATTGATGAGTGCGCCGGCATCCATTGCAAAACCCCAATGTTTAGAAAAGCGTGCTTTGTACTTCAGTACCAGAGGAATGTTAATCATGGTAGTAGAGATGTCTTCTCTTACATCATTGCCCCTGATTATGTTTCTATATGTATTGCCCGCAAGATCGGTGGCTCTGGTATCTATATGAAAATCATTTAGCGTAGCCTCGCCGTTTTGTGCTGCATAATGCAACCCTGTACCGATACCGAAGTGACGTTTTTTGCCGAAGAAAAAACCTAGTTGAAGATTTGCACCCAGAGAGTACCCATTTTTGTATTTCAGCTCACCTGTATTGGCATTAACTGCGCCAGGATAATTAACTAAACTATTAGCTACTGTAAAAGTTTTATTGGCAAGACCGCCCATTAGGTTGGCATCAAGTACCCACCTAGGTGATAAACTATCTGCTTGTCTGTGTGTGTGTGCCCGCTGTGCTATCGCTGGCAAAGAACAGCCAGCAGATAGCATGAGGAGAATTATATTTTTCATTGTTTTTGTTTAAGTAAACTGAACTTTAGTTTTTTGTAATTCTTGAAGCTGATATTCTTACACCGTTTTGGAAGCAAGAAACCAGATATGCACCTGCAGGCAGGGTAGCAATATCAAGTGTGGATTTGCCAGCGATAGCAGTGGTAGATGCAATTTTCTGACCTAGTATATTGCTAATTTCTACTACTATTTCGCCTGAGGCAACGTTGGTGATAGAAATATTAACGATACTAGATGCAGGGTTAGGGAATACAGTAACAGACACAGCTTCTTCGTTTACAGTTTGTACTGTAACCGGTGCTCTGTAATACGTTTTCTGCATACATCCGTTTCTAGTTGTCATCACCCAGTAATACTTGTTTGACAAATCAGGATTTGCATTTACATAATCCTGATTGATTTCGCCTTTTAGTATTACAGAATCGAGTGTATAGGCATCGTCATACCCCCACTGGTAAGTACTGTTATCGGCCGGTGTACATACGAAGTGCATGTTGAAATACGACACATAGTCGGTATGTGCAGGACTAGCACCTACATTAACAGCCGTAGTAGCAGCACTGCTACAACCTGTAGCTGAGATAGTAGCTGTAAGCGTAACAAAAGCAGTATCTATGACATTGAAATTTACCAATGCATAATTGCTAAATGCCCCTTGTGCCCATACACCTGCATTAACAGCAGTCCAATTGTACTCTGTGCCTGTAGCTGCGGGTATTGACGTACCGAAGTTTTGGTACATAGTACCTACACACAATGCAGCAGGAGACTGAGTAGTAACAACCGGCATAGCTGGCAGTATATTGACAGTGATTATCTTGATAACTGAAGCCGAACCACAAACATTACTTACAGAGTAGATAATGGTATCTATACCCGGCAGAACACCTATCACCATACCACCGCTCACATTTGCAGTGCTATTACTGCTGCTCCATGTACCTGTAGTAGCAGTGTTGGTAAGGATTATAACACCACCTACACATACAGCAGACGGACCAGAAATAACACCTGCATTAGGTAAAGGATTGACAGCTACCAGATGCGTATCGAAATCTGTGCCACAAGAATTAGTAACAGAATAAGTGATAACTGATGAACCCGCAACAATACCCGTTACAACACCCGATGTGGTAACTGTAGCATTAGCACTGCTGCTGCTCCATGAACCACCAGCTTCTGTACTGGCAAGTGTGATAGCAGAGCCTACACATACACTGGTAGCACCTGAAATAGTACCAGCATCTGGCAAAGGATTGACAGTAACCACTCTTGAATCAGAAGCTGTGCCACAACTATTAGTAACAGAATATATTATAGTAGATGTGCCAGCAGCAAGACCAGATACTAAACCTGTAGCTGAGCCTACACTTGCAACAGTAGGATTGGCAGATGACCAAACACCACCCGTAGCAGTGCTACTGAAATTAGTGGTGGCTGTAGCACAAATTATAGCTATACCGGTAACAATACCAGCATCGGGCAACGGACTAACTGTAACTACTGTAGTGGCAGCAGCAGTACCACAGCTATTGATAACTGTGTAAGAGATAACTGAAGTACCAGCAGCCACACCAGAAACAATACCTGATGCACTACCGACGGTAGCAACAGCAGTATTGGTAGATGACCATGTACCGCCGCTTACAGCATTGCTGAGGGTAGTAGTAGCCGAAGGACAAAGAGTAGCAGTACCTGTTATAACACCAGCATCTGGTAATGGACTAACTGTAACTACAATTGTAGTAGCAGCAGTACCACAGCTATTAGTAACTGTATAAGAGATAAGAGAAGTACCAGCAGCAACACCCGATACGATACCCGAAGTAGCACCTATAGTAGCTACTGAAGTAGTAATAGATGACCATACACCACCGCTCACCACATTGCTGAGGGTAGTAGTAGCCGCAGGACAAAGGGTGGCAATACCTGTAATAGCACCAGCATTTGGCACTACATCTACCGTAACCACAACTGTTGCAGTAGCTGCACCGCAACTGTTGCTCACCGTGTAAGAAATAGTAGATGTACCAAGTATCAACCCAGTGACAACACCTGATACAGAACCTACTGTAGCTACTGTAGTATTGGAAGATATCCACTCTCCGCCTGCTACTGTACTACTAAGCATAGAGGTAGTAGCTGGACAAATAGAAGCAAGACCAGTAATAGAACCTGCTACAGGCACTGGATTGACGGTAAGCACCGCACCCACTGCTGCTGTACCACAACTATTGGTAACAGTGTAAGAAATAGCAACCGTACCAGCGGTAACACCAGTAGCTATACCAGATGAAGAACCGATAGAAGCTACAGAAATATCTGAAGATGTCCACACACCACCTGTAGTACTATTACCAAGAGAAGTATTAGCCGATGTACACACAACTAAAACACCTGAGATAGGACCTGCAACTGGCAATGGTGAAACGGTAACAACTACCGAAGAAACAACAGTGCCACAACTATTAGTAGCTGTATAAGAAATAGCAGATGTACCGGCTGTAATACCTGATACTACACCCGATGTGCCTACTGTAGCAACAGCAGTATTGGCAGAAGACCATACACCACCAGTAGCTGTGCTACTTAGGGTCGTAGTATTACCAGCACAAATTAGGGCTGTACCGCTGATAGTACCTGCATTGGGCAATGGAGCAACGGTAACTACCTGAGTAGCTACAGCAGTGCCACAACTGTTGGTGACAGTGTAGGAGATAGTAGATATACCTGGAGCAACACCTGATACAATACCAGAAAGAGAACCAACAGTAGCTACACCTGTAGTAACCGAAGACCAAACACCACCAGAAGCCGTATTGGTAAGTGTAGTAGTAGCAGATTCACAGACAACAAACGTACCAGAGATGGCAGTAACAACAGGCAAAGGTGAAACAGTAACAACTACCGAAGCCACATCAGTACCACAACTATTAGTAGCTGTATAAGAAATAGCTGATGTACCGGCTGCAATACCTGATACTACACCAGATGTGCCTACTGTAGCAACAGCAGTATTGGCAGATGACCATACACCACCTGTAGCTGTGCTACTAAGTGTAGTATTACTACCTGCACACACAAGAGCTGTGCCGCTGATAGTACCAGCATTAGGCAGTGGAGCAACTGTAACTACCTGAGTAGCGGCAGCAGTGCCACAACTGTTGGTGACAGTGTAAGAGATAGTAGATGTACCTGAAGCAACACCTGATACAATACCAGTAAGAGAACCAACAGTAGCTACACCTGTAGTAACCGAAGACCACACACCACCCGTAACGGTATTGGCAAGTGTAGTAGTTGCACTAACGCATACTGTAGCAGTACCTGTGATAGTACCTGTAACGGGCACTGTATTGACGGTAACAACAATAGTAGCAGAGGCAGTGCCACAGCTACCTGTAACCGTGTAAGAAATAGTAGAAGTGCCTAGTACTAAACCAGTAACAATACCTGATGAACTACCAATGGTAGCGACGGTAAGATTGGTAGAGGTCCAAACACCACCAGCTATTGTGCTGCTGAGCGTAGATGAAGTAGCAGGACAAACCGACGCCACACCCGAAAGTGTGCCAGCAGATGTAAGTGTGCTGACAGTAACAGCTACTGTAGCAGTAGCTATGCCACAACTATTAGTAACGGTGTAAGATATAGTAGCATTGCCTGCTATAACACCCGTAACAACACCTGACAAACTATCGACTGAAGCGATGGCTGTATCTGACGAAGCCCAACGACCACCTGAAACTGTACTAGTAAGCGTAGTAGTGGATGCAGGACAAACTGTAGCTGTGCCGCTGATAGTACCAGCAGATGGCAACGCACTGACAGTGACTACCGAAGTAGATGCGGCAACGCCACAACTATTGGTAACAGTATATGATATTACTGAAGTGCCAGAGACAAGGGCTGTTACTAAACCAGTAACTGAATCGATAGAGGCAACTGATGTATTGCCAGAAAACCAGAAACCACCAGTAGTATCGGAATACATAGTAGCGGTATCAGTAGGGCAAAGTGGACTAATGCCTGTTATAGTACCCGCAAATGGAGTAGGACTAACATTGATAGTCATAAAAGAGCTACAACCACCTGTGGTGGTATAAGATATAGTAGCTTGTCCAGCGGCTATACCTGTTACTACACCAGATGTGGTATCTACAGTGGCTATGGCAGTATCGCTGCTGAGCCATGTACCACCAGTGGTGATATTAGATAACATAACAGTATCGCCTGTACATACTGTATCAGACCCTGTGATAGCAGCGGGAGCTGCATTAACCAATACAGTATCGGTAGCCTCGCAATGCAAGCCTGAACGGAAAGATATAATAACTGTACCCGCAGAAACGCCGGTTACTAAGCCTGAAGTAGTATCTACAGTAGCAACTGCGGTATCATTACTGTACCACATACCACCAGTGTCTATATTAGACAACAAAGTAGTGCCACCTACACATACCTGCATAGTACCTGTAATTTCAGAGGCCTGACATGGACCAGGATTGGGTTCTATATAACTTCCATTTATAGCTACTGCACCATTTATAGTGAGTGCTCTACCGTTAAGTGTATCGCCAGTATTTAATGTAATGGCTCCTGCACCTACTATGTTACCATTGAAGTACGAATTAGCGAAAATATTTACAGCACCATCTATTTTCCAATATACATTTTCAGCTTTTGCTCCGTTAATAAGTATTATTCTGGAAAGTGTGCTGGTAATAAAAGCACCGCTCATTTTTATAATAAAAACTGCGTTAGGGTTGCCCTGAGCATTAAGAAATATAGAGCCCGTAAGTGTAGTAGGAGCACCTGCCAAATTGTAAACATGGGGTGTTAGTACCAAATCATGACCAAAGAGTGCTGGATATAATAAATCAATGTCAGTAGTAGTAGCATTCAGAAAATTATATGCTATTGTTAGATCTGCTGCTGCTGCAGCTGTTGCTGCATCGGGGGCAGGATGTATGGTACCAGTAACATTAAGCGGATCGAAACCAGTAGCACCAGCAGAGTTAGACCCTACATCGCCATTGACATATGTGATAGGAGTAGCTGTAACCGAACCTATACTTGAAAACACACCAAAAATTGCTGCTGCACCCAACGGTGGAGCTGCAGAACCTGTGAGCACCGGACTACCACAACCTATAGGTGTGTAAGCAAGAATACCGTTGGTAGTAATAGCACCATTGATAGACAGCGCTCTGCCTTCCAGCGTATCGCCTACACCTATACTTATAGCATCATTGTGCGCTACTATAGTACCACGCATGGTGGTACCACTAGCCAGACTCACCATACCTTCTACTTTCCAGAAGACATTGCAAGCCAGCGCACCATTCAGCAGTTTTACCTTTGTACCAGATCCGGTAGCAAAAGCACCTTCTATCTGAAAGATAAACACTGCATTGGGGTCGCCACCAGCGTCGAGGTTAAGGATACCATTCATAGTAGCCGCAGATGGTATAGAATAAACACCTGGAACAAGTGTAGCACCACCACCCAGTAATGAGGATGGGAAAAATGTGGGAATAGCGTTATCCAGTTCCAGATAGGCTATTCCGAGATCAGTAGCTGCGGCGGCACTTTCTAAACCTCCGTCTAGCATTCTGCCATCAACATTACCGAATCCGGTGCTGGACCCACTGTTGGAGCCTACATTGCCGGTAAGGTGTGTGAGGTATGGAATGCCTGAATTTGTAACTGCACCAACAGTGGTAAACAGAACGAAATTAGCCGCTGTACCCAGGTTCGGAGCTTGCCCGAACACTACTTTTGGCATAAATAACAGAGCTGCTGCTGTTAACGCGTAAAATAAAATGTTTTTCAAATAATTGCTTGTTACTCGTGAAAGAATCTTCACTTTGCAAAGGTTAAAAACCCATCATTCATAAGCATTACACATGTATGTATAAGAATTACAGAAATCACACTAATAGGCTAAAGCATATTTATAACACCCTCAGTGTGGGCGATATAACAATAGACAAGAAAAAAGGAATGATAAACTAATGCACATCAAAAATGCTGGCTGTAAGGTATTTGTTACGATGTGCAGATTACTACACAGCATCAATACCCATACGCTTTTTGTCTTTCAAGTTTTTGAAGAAAGTAGGTGTAAGACCAGTTACTTTCTTAAACTGATTAGATAAATGGGCTACACTGCTGTAATTCAACTTGTAAGATATTTCAGTAAGGTTGAGTTCGCCATAAAGCAGCAACTCCTTTACGCGCTCAATTTTGTTTACGATAATGTATTGCTGTATTGTAGTGCCTTGTATTTCAGAGAAGACGTTGGCAAGATAGGTGTAGTCATACCCAAGTTTGTCGCTTATGTAAGTAGAATAGTTCACCTCTGGTAAGTTATCGGAGTAATGAATCATTTCTATGACTAGGTTTTTTATTTTTTCTATCAGTATACTTTTTTTATCATCAAGCAGCTCTAGCCCAGACTGGGCAAGGTTTTTTCTCAGTACTTCGCGCATTTGGTCAGTTAACTCTTCCATTATTTCTACTGTACCCAGCTCTACTACTATATAGTGTAAATCCAGCTTTTTAAGCTCTTCTTTTACCATCATCTTGCAACGAAGGCTCACCATGTATTTTATGTATAGTATCATTTTGTTATTGGGAGTATTGCAAACCTGCGCTATTGACACAAGCCTCCTATACACAAACCGTTTTTATGCTGCGGCTACCAGCGTTTGATATAATTAATTGTTTAAAGAGGAGGGGAAAAATTTACGTACGAAACTTGATGCAGCAACGCTACAGCAGATTGTACAAAGTATGTATTAGGGAGGCAAGCCTTATGAGCACATTGGCTCATTCATAGGGCTTGATGATTATAAGTAATGAATATTTTTCAGGAGCAAAATACAAACTGACAATACTAAATGTTTACTAGTAAAAAACACTAATTCTGCTTTCCATTGCTGTTGGTATTAATGTAAGTTACACTTATTTATTGACTTTATTTCTTATTATTATTTTACATCAACAATAAAATAGAATTATATATGTACATAACTTGAAGTCAACAACATACATCCTATTTCTTACTGTTATACTATGTATTGATACTCGATACACATACTTTCGTTCATTCATTATCGCATCACATTCTTGCCATGTACCAGTTGAGTTCTTTTTCCATTTTTTTGTACTTAAATATGGTTGTGATAATTTTCTGCAATCTAGTAAAAGCTGTTTCACTCTTCACCACGTAGTCGTAAGCTTTGTGGTGCATGCAGTCTACTGCTACTTCAATTTTATCTTGTGCCGATAGCATTATTACAGCTATTTCTGGATTATACAATTTTATTTTGTCTAGTGTCTTTATCCCGTTTAATGCCTTTTTATCTATTCCATCTAGTAGGTAATCGAGGATAATAATATCAGGGTTGTGCGAAATGCTGTCCATACACAACTCACCGGTGGCATATGTTTCTACAAAAAAATCTGCGTATTGCTTAAATTCAAATTCTAATGATTTCAGATAGAGCGCATCGTCATCTACCAGAAACAAACTAATTTTTTTAGTGTTCACTTTTTACTTTGTTTAATTGTGTTATACTCTTCCCCTAGTTCTTTGCACGCTTGCACACAAATAAGTTCTAACTGAGCTATAAGCTTACTCATTACTTCAGTCTCTTGTTGAGCCTTGGCATATTCTTGTACTTTCTTAGCTATGTTCTCAGAATCTCCTCCTATACCCATTATAGAGAAAGACGGTATTATTTTGTGTACTGCTGCGTGTAGCGCTTGCCAGTCTTTATTAGCAAGGCTCTCCTTCATACTTATTATAAGCGGAGGTGTCTGTTCCAAGTAAACAGCTATCATTTCCATCATCATTTCCGGATCTGATTTTGTGCGTTTGTTAAGGTAAGTGAGGTTTATGCATTTAGTATGCCCATTCAGATCTTCGCCCATAGATACAGCCTGCTTTTCGTGATTTACCGTCTTTACTAGCGTTGCAATTTTTTTATAAAGTAGTTTTTCGTCTATTGGTTTTGCCAGATAGTCGTTCATTCCAACTGCCTTGCATTTCTCTAGGTCAACGGTAGTTACATCGGCAGTAAGAGCTATTATAGGAATTGAAGAATTCATAGTATTGCGTATGTACGTTGTAGCTTCAAATCCATTCATCACAGGCATTTGCAAATCCATGAGTACTATATCATACATTTTTGTCTCCAGCAATTCTATAGCTATTTTACCATTAGCAGCTATATCTCGCTCGAAGCCAAAATCGTCTAAGACTGTTTTCATCAATAACTGGTTCAGCGGCATATCTTCTACTACCAGTACTTTTAGTGGTTTCACTTCAATATCTACATCTTGCCATTCGTTTTCGGGCTGTACTTTGGCATCTGTTTTATCAAAACTCAATAAAAAACTAAAAGTTGACCCTTTTCCTACTTTACTGGTTACGGTTATTTTGCCACCTTGCGGTTCTACCAATTGTTTTACGATAGCCAACCCCAGCCCAGTGCCGCCATATATGCGCGAAGTGCCGCTGGTAGCTTGCTGAAAGTTTTCAAAAATACTATCTATCCTCGACTCATCTATACCGATGCCAGTGTCTGATATAGCAAATAATATCGTCACCTTATTATCATCTTCACTAATCTTTTTCACGCTTACAGTTATTGCCCCTTCAGATGTAAACTTAACGGCATTGCTTACAAGGTTCATAATTATTTGGTGCAATCTTACAGGGTCACCTACCAGCACATCTGGTATTGAAGTGTCGTAAGACCTTATCAACTCAAGATTTTTCTCATTTATTTTTGTCTCGAACAAATGCAACATTGCAGATATTGACGATGCCAATTTAAATGGTGTTTTTTCGAAGGTCATTTTACCCGCATCTACCTTTGCTAAGTCTAGTATATCGTTTATAAGCACTATTAGTGCGTCGCCACTAGTTTTAATTGCAGATAGATACTCCTGCTGCTTTTCGGAGAGGTTGGTTTTCAATAACACCTTAGTAAAGCCAATAATCGCATTCATAGGCGTGCGTATTTCATGACTCATATTAGACAGAAACTGCTGCTTAGACTTAACTGCATTTTCGGCAATTCCCCTTGCTAAATCGGCTTTATTTTTTGCATCTTCGGCTATTTGAGTTGCTATCTCTGCAAATACTTTTGCTTCCACCATTTCAGTTTCTATTCGCTTTTGATCGGTAATATCTCTTGCTACAACCACAGCGCCTAGCACATTGCCACTGTCGTCTTTGTAAACTGATCCGTTGAATAAAACATCGGTAAGTTTATGATCTTTTATGGTAAGAGGATAATCTACCACAAAACCTTTTGAGAACACCTCTTCATACACCTTTTTAGCTTCATCGGGCTGAGTGAAATAAACGAAAAAATCTGTGCCCGTCAATTGCTCACGAGTCATGCCGATTATGTTTGCCAGAGCCTGGTTCATATCCGTTATCTTTCCTCCTGTACTAATAGTAATTAGCGGATCGAGGCTAGCTTCAATCAAACTTCTTGCATACCTTGATTCCTGAATATTGGATGTGGTCACTGTGGAGTTTTAAATAGTCAGCTATATTTTATACAAAATAAACTGCTATTGTGTAGATTCAAAGTTCAAATTATTATACTCATTATCATTACACAGTAATCTAAATAAGTTACACAAAGCACACTTTTTTCGTTTCTGAATTCCATTTATAATTTAACTTATATATGGATTAGCGACTAAAATATTGAGGCAAAAAGCTGCAACCATAAACCCACACAACTTTTTACCTTTACAGCCTAACATGATAATTACCCTTACTACCGACCTAGGCACGAAAGACGCTACATCAGCATTGCTGAAAGCAATGCTGGCACGTAACATACCGCGCAGTACGGTGGTGCCCTTATCTCATCATATAACGCAGCATGGCTGGCGAGAGGCTGCTTACATTATGGCATCATCTTTTCATGCTTTTCCGGTAGGTACAGTACATATATCCACAGTAGCACCGTTTCCACTAGCGATGCCAGGCATGCTACCTGGCGAAAAACGCAAACAGAACAATACTGGCATGCCTGCATTACCTATAATAGCGGCAATGGCACAAGGACAGTACTTTATGGCACATGACAATGGGATGTTGCCCGCAGCACTGGGCGCGGAGGGTGTGCAATCGGCAAGGTTGTGTCATAGTTTTGCTGAGGCGTATAGCTTGCAGGGGTGGACAGAGCAAGTATTGGGCATTATAAGGCAGTTTCCTCAATTCTTTTCAGAACCAGCAAACATATACAGTCCACTGATGCTACCATTGCCCACGCCACAACTAACACCTATTGGGGTAGTATGTCATATCCGCTACATAGATCGCTACAATAATATTGTTGTAAACCTTACACGTCAAGATTATGAGACATTTATAGGCAGTCGTCCTTTTAGTATTCGCACCTTCAAAGGTGACAGTATCAATACCATAAGCACGCACTACAGCGATGTACCTGTAGGCACACCACTATGCAGGTTTACGGCAGCGGGCTACTTGGAGCTGGCTGTAAATCACGGCGAAGCCACAGCCTACTGGGGAATAGACCCTGACGACAAATCATCGCACGATTATCACACGATACGAATATCTGTGCATTAAGAAACAGCGTAAATTATTTAAGTACTATTCTGCTTGTTTGTTTCTTTCTAGCTCACTTATGCGCTGAGCTAGGTTATCCAGATTTCTGAAATGGATGTATGCTTTGCGATACCTGTTAGCATCAAATGCAGGAGAACCCATATACACTTCGCCTGCCTTAGTAATACTCTTAGATATGCCCGACTGAGCTGTAATGATAGTGTTGTCGGCTATCTGCAAATGCCCTACAATACCTACCTGCCCACTGAACATGCAGTTTTTGCCAATTTTAGTAGAACCCGCTACAACATTGCAAGCTGCCAGATAGCTGTTTTCACCAATTTCTACATTGTGAGCTATATGTATTAGGTTATCGAACTTTACCCCTTTGCGTAGAATAGTAGACCCGAGAGTGGCACGGTCAATGGCACAGTTAGCCCCTATCTCTACATCATCTTCTATCACCACATTGCCTATCTGTGGTACTTTGCGTTGCCCTTCAGCATTTTGCGGCTCAAACCTAAAACCGTCACTACCTATCACCGTACCTGAGTGTATGATACAGTTGCTACCTACCACACAGTCTGAGTATATCTTTACTCCGGCAAAGAGGGTGGTATTGTCGCCTATTATTACATTGTCGCCTATGTATACCTGAGGGTATATTTTTACATTATTGCCTATTCGGGCATTATCGCTCACTACTGCAAACTCGCCTGCGTAGATGTTATCACCTACAGTAGCACTCTCTGCTATGTAGGCTTGCTTGGATATACCGGTTTTGTTCAGCTTCACCTGATTGTACATTTCCAGTAGTTTGGCAAATGCAGCGGCGGCACTCTGTACCCGTATCAATGTTGCAGAAATGGGTGCAGTAGCTACAAAATCGCTGTTTACTATCACCAGCGTAGCCTGTGTATTGTATATGTATTGGGTATATGCCGGATTGGCAAGAAATGATATTGACCCTAGCTTGCCTTCTTCAATCTTGGAAAGTGTACTTACACTCACGTCCGGATTTCCTTCTATAGTACCGTTAAGAATACCGGCTATCTGCTGTGCGCTGAATTGCATGTTGTTGGTTTGGGTACAAAATAGACAAAATCAGGTAAATAGCAACCATAATTACTATCAAATGCTATGAGGCAATGATGAAAGAATGAAACCATTTGATTTAAATTTGCATTATGCAATTAGTTGACTTAGATCTCGAAAAAACATACTCCTACGCCGATTATTTCAAATGGCGTTTTGAAGAGCGTGTAGAGCTTATTAAAGGCAGAATATTCAAAATGAGTCCTGCCCCTAACCGTTTGCACCAAGAAATTGCCGGTCATTTGTTTCTGAGATTGGGATCTTTTCTAGAAAAAAGACCTTGCAAAGTATACACAGCCCCATTTGATGTACGATTTCCACGAAAGTCCAAAGAAGATAAAGAAATCTACACTGTACTGCAACCTGATATTTGTGTAATATGCGACCACAATAAGCTAGATGCAAGAGGATGTATAGGTGCACCAGATATAGTAGTAGAAGTATTGAGTCCGGGAAATAACGCAAAAGAACTTAAAAACAAACACGAGGTGTATGAAGATGCCGGAGTAAAAGAATACTGGGTAGTAAGCCCTCAAGACCAATGGCTGCGCATATATACACTTCATAATGGAAAGTTTCAGGAGTCGCCTTACTACGTAGCTGGAGATGTAGTGACTACACCTATTTTGCCTGAGTTTTCGCTAAATATTGCAGACTTGTTTGCATCACCAGATTACTAATAGCTTCATACTTCTGCACTACTTCTGCTCATCTTTAGGTATAGCACCATAATCTGTCAGCACCTCTTTCAGCACCTGCACTCTGGTTTCAAACCAATTTTTGCTGGTATCTGCCACAGGCATCTCAAAGTTTTGGGCAAAGAAATAGGGATAGTTGCGCTCGTCTGTTTTGTTCATTGAGCCTTTAGGTTCCTTTACCTTTTGTATGCGCTCCACAAATCCTGTAACCCAGTATATGTATTTATCACCTTTTATACGCCCTGTTCCGGTTTTGTAGTAGAGTTTGTAGTTGGGTTTATCTTCGCGGAGCATCATGTTTTTCACTATTCGCTGGCTACGCTCAGACATGGGCAACTCAGCAAAATAGAGCCTCTTCACAAAACCAGCTTGTTCATCGGCAGATATCTGCAAGGAGTCATTGATCCAAAATTTATCTAGGCCGCCAGCCATGCTCATGTTGCCATACTTTACAGTATCCAGAAAGTGCTGCATTCTGCCAGCACCTACACGGCGGGCTATCTCCTGATAGTACCATAAACAGCTTTCCCTAAATGCATCGTTCATGGTTAAGTCTTGCTTACATGCATCGGGCCATACATCAGAGCTATCCCACTTTATCAGCAAGCGTTCATCGGGTGCAATGGCTGTTTCCAGTGCCACAAGCGAGTTGAAAATCTTGAAGGTAGAAGCAGGTGTGTAGCGTGTAATACAACGGTCTTTGTTGTAGTAATGTATTGCTTCATGGTTATTGTCTCTCAATATGATACAGGCGTTTTTAATGCCATACTGCTCATATTTCTTCCCCCATTCTTCATGTTCGGTTATTCTAGTTTCGGCACAAGACGACATGAAAACCACCGCTAACAACCCTAACAAAATACGTACTTGCATAAATCTTTATAGTTTAATCTCCACAAAATCACTTTCACAATTATTCAATATCAATTTGCTTTAAAAACCCTTTATCCAACATTGCATTACACTGTTGCCTTCTTTTCACTGGTACGTTTTGCGAGCAGATTGCGCTCAGCCTGAGCTGCTTTAGCTGCTTTTACAAATGCTACAAAAAGCGGATGTGGATTCTCAACCGTACTCTTGTATTCGGGGTGGTACTGCACCCCCACAAAGAATGGATGATCTTTTATCTCCACTACCTCAACCAGATTGGTTTTTAGGTTTTTGCCCACAGGTATCATACCTGCATTTTCATACAAACTCAGGTACTCGTTGTTAAATTCATACCTATGACGGTGACGCTCAGAAATCGTAGCAGCACCATACATAGCAGCAACTGCTGAGTCTGGCCTCAGTTCACATTCGTAGCTACCTAGGCGCATAGTGCCTCCTAGTTGTGTAATGGCTTTTTGCTCTTCCATCATACATATTACACCTTGGTCGGTATCTGGGTCCATTTCGGTAGAGTGTGCTTTGGGCATTCCCAGTACGTTTCTTGCAAATTCTACACACGCCATTTGCATACCCAGACAAATACCAAAGAAGGGTATCTTCTGCTCGCGGGCATATCTTATAGCATCTACCTTGCCCTCTATGCCTCTGCTACCAAACCCTGGCGCTACCAGTATAGCATCCAGATTTTGTAGTTTTTCTTTTACAGTATCTTTTGTCAGGTATTCAGAGTGTATGTTACGTACTTCTACCTTACACTCATTCATAGCTCCCGCGTGTATCAGCGCCTCCAGTATAGACTTATAAGCATCTTGCAGCTCCACATATTTACCTATAAGGCCTATGGTTACTTTGCTGGTAGGATACCTTAGTTTATTCAAAAATTCTTTCCAGCGGGTAAGTTCAGGTTCATTGCCCAGAGGCATATTCAGCTTTTCCAGACATATTACATCTAGCTTTTCGCGCATCATTTCCAGTGGCACGCTATATATGGTATCAGCATCTAGTGCTTCAATAACTGCATCTTGTGTTACATTGCAAAACAAGGCTATTTTCCTTTTCAGGTCTTTGTATAGCGGCTCTTCGGTGCGGCACACTAGCACATCTGGCAGCAAACCATGCTCGCTCATCATCTTTACAGAGTGCTGTGTAGGTTTTGTTTTCAGCTCTTTTGCGGCTTTAAGGTAAGGGATGAGTGTAAGGTGAACTACCAGACAGTTTTCATTACCCATTTCCCATTTCAGTTGGCGTACAGCCTCTATGTAGGGCAGCGACTCTATATCGCCCACTGTACCGCCTAGTTCTGTGATAACAATGTCGTATTTATTGTTCTCGCCCAGCAGTAGCATACGGCGTTTAATCTCATCTGTAATGTGTGGTATTACTTGTACTGTTTTGCCCAGATACGCGCCTTCGCGCTCGCGGTTTATAACATGCTGGTATATGCGCCCTGTAGTTACATTATTGGCCTGAGAGGTATATGTATTAAGGTAGCGCTCGTAATGACCCAAATCCAAATCTGTTTCTGCACCATCTTCTGTTACATAACACTCGCCATGCTCATAAGGATTCAGTGTACCGGGGTCCACATTTATATAAGGGTCAAACTTCTGTATGGTGGTAGTAAAACCTCTTGCCTGAAGTAATTTGGCCAGAGAGGCTGCAATAATTCCTTTACCTAATGATGAAGTAACACCACCGGTCACAAATATATACTTTGTCATAACGCTCCTGTTTTGTAAAGACCGGTGCGCAGCTATGATATTACAATAAAATAGGGGAAGTAGCTGTAGCGGTCGCACAAAGGTACATTGGATTAACCAATTATTCAAAAGTAGTGTACTTGTGCTTCTGTCTATTTCGGCAATAATACTGTGTATTTTTCTATGTCATTTGCACTACTTTACTTGCCCACAGCGGTGTGTAGCGTATTATTTGTTCATTCTGTCTACTATACTGGCTATTTGTTTTTCTGTTACTTGCCCTTCTATAAATTTTTTGCCGCCTGTGGCTGGTCTTACCACTACTGTAGCGGGTATAGAGCCCTCCCAGGCATTATCTACCTTGGGTACAAATACATTTGGGTTAGTGTCTGACAACCAAATTACTTCTGGCTTTATGCTTTTGCGTTGCAGAAAAGTAGTCAACTTCATTGGGTAATCTTGTTTGAAGTCGAGACTTACCAGCAATACCTTTACCGGCTTATCGGCATATCTCTGATACAGTTTATTGAAAACTGGCAATTCCTCTACACAAGGAGCACACCATGTAGCCCAAAAATTGATGATGTAGGTAGTGTCTTTTGATGAGCTACGTTTTATGACCTCATCCATACTCATAGCAGGTATGGACTGTGCAACAGCACAAAATGTCATAAACGACACAAAAACTGTGATAAGAAACCGTTTCATAAAGGTGCTGCTAGATGATACTAACATGTACAAATATACGTGTCTATTGTCCTATTTCTCTGCTACAGCTGTAAGTGTACTGTTAAGAGTTTCCCCCTAAAAACCACCTTAGCCATAACCTACAATACCTGCAATATACCCTACTTTGCAGTGCTATTAACTAAACGGTATATGATAAAAAAGCTCACCATTTTTATAGTTTATACAGCACTGCTATTGTCGATAGATGTAGCTGCACAGCAAACAAAAACAATAGATGTAGGACAAGTACATACTTTACAGTCATCAACACTACATGAGGATAGAATAGTAAATGTGTACCTGCCAGACGCATACAAAAGCGATACGGGCAAGTATCCTGTTATATATCTGTTAGACGGCTCTATAAATGAAGACTTTATACACATAGTAGGGTTGGTACAGTTTCTTACCATGATAGAGGCTATGCCACCTACTGTAGTAGTGGGCATAGCTAACGTAGATCGCAAAAGAGATTTTACCTTTCCTACCACTGTAACCAAAGACAAACAAGACTTCCCTACTACTGGGCAGTCTGCCGCATTTATTCAATTTCTGCAATCAGAGCTTGTACCCTACATAAATAGCCAATACAGGACAAATGGCACTACAACACTTATAGGTCAATCTCTGGGAGGACTTCTGGCTACAGAAATACTGCTAAAAAACGAAGAACTATTCAGCAACTATATCATAGTGAGCCCCAGCCTATGGTGGAACAAACAATCGCTGCTGAAAATGGCGAAACAACACACAATGCAGTACCAGCACAAAGTATACATAGCTGTAGGCGGCAAAGAACATAAAGTGATGCGCAAAGATGCAAAGAAATTGAAAGCCATTCTTGAACAAAAAATGAATAAAAGAAGTGCGTTAAAGTTCGAAAAAATGGCTAAAGAAAGCCACCTTACTATACTGCACAATGCCGCATATAACGCACTAGTATGGCTTAACACTGTCAATGAAACTCACAAAACTGAACTAAAACAAAAGTAGTTTGACACACTAGTTGTCTATTGTAGCATTTCAATTTCTGTTCGCAACTACTTTGCACTTGCATACATTCATTTGTTGTAGAAACAAAAATGCCTGTATACATTACGCATACAGGCATCCTTGAAATGAAAGTGTAACTAACTTACAAACCAGCGTAAGTGACGCTAAACATACCCGCATAGTTATCTGCTAGTTTCTTAGCATCGGCACCCGGCATATGGATAGTATTTGTAGTAGCAAAATTTATAACATTGGGCGATTGAAACAATTTAAGTACGTTAGCCTGAAGGTGTATGTGTGGTGTTTTGTTTTTGTTCACCTCTACCTCTGTCGGGAAATTGAGCGTTACCGTACGCAACACATTGTTAGCGCCAGTAAACCCACCTGCGTGCATCATCAATTTACCTCCAGTCGTAGGCGCCTTGGGCGAATTTCCTTCAAATTTCAGCATAATGTAACCAGTGTTCCAAGACCAAAAATTACCCAAAGCAGGGTCGAGTGCGCCTGTTTGCGCGCCTGATACGTTGCGCAGACTGTCTACCCCTATGGTGAAGGTCACAGACTTATACTTGCCACCTGGCACAGTAGCCATATTAAATGTCATTTCAGATGGCGTGGCGGAATGTTCAATCAAGTGATAACTTTCAGGTTCGGTATAGTTGGCAGTTCCTGCGCTACCATTCAGCACTACATTTGATATGTAGTAGTTTAGCTTGCTTACCGTAAACGAGTCGCCATTTGCATTCTGATACCACTGTGTGTTCATTTGCAAATTACCCTCTCCTACTACATTAAAAAACTCCATATACACCTGTCCATCCTCTGCTTTAGGTGTAGGATTTTCTTTTTTAGTGCATGATGATACACTGGTAATTACTGCTGCCGATAAAAGGGCTATTTTGATAACTGATTTCATTTTTTTTGATTTTAATTAATGTTAAAAAAGACACGCCACTACTACCTTCTTACTCTACTCAATCTGCGAGAGTGTGCATACAGATTGATAGACAGCAAAATAATGCTGGCAGATAGGATGGCGGTGGAAATTTGTAGCACTAGTATCTGGTTTTGAGAAAACTGCTGTATTAAAAGCAATGAACTAACCGCTACAGCTGTGCCTATAGATATATGATATAGTGGGTGTTTTACTTTGGAATCCATATAATAAACTGTTTTATTGAAAAGAAAATAACGCAATAAAAGCTTACAATTGCTCTTATTGATGAACGCAGGTTACCGATGTGCAATTGCACATACAGATAATTGCAGTATAGTTTCCCATAAAAAGCACTATAAAGATGGCGGATGGAATACAAAAGATGCAAATGCATAGGAGTACCCATTGTAATACAAAGCCAGGGTTATAGACTCACTAAACTGAAACAAATACGGCAAGCTGAAAGATTCTGGCAATACACACTCCAACAAATCTGTCCGTTCAGTACTTACAGACTTGTGAGTTTCTGTGTTGTTATTTGCCTTGTTTAGTTGCTTTTTCAGGTAACACTTACCGTTACAATGTAGTTGTGGTTTGTTGCGATTTTCGCACAGATTGTTAGCCACATATTCTTTGTTTATCTCATACCAAGTCAGTATACCTAGCTTCACCAAACTTTGGCAAGACAGGCTTAGCATCAGCAATATGGATATCAACCTAAACACGACAATACAAAGTTAGCAACAGTTGAGTAATATGTAGTGGAACATTTGTCACACAACTGCCTAACTTTTGTCACTTTAAAAATACCTTTAACACAGAAATCTTACCATTTACGCTTCTTTGGAACTATTTTTGCATATACTACGGTAATCAACACAACTGCCTGAAACGTTTTCTCAAAATATCTGGATATATACTGCTCTCTTTACTGGTGCTATTACTAGCGCTTGTAGCGGCTATCAATTTTTCACCAGTGCAGTCATATATTGTAAGCAAGGCGGCAACAATCCTATCAGACAAGCTAGAGACTAAAGTAGAAGTAGCGCATGTACGTATAGGGCTGCTCAATAGCCTGCTCGTACAAGGAGTGTATATTGAGGATCAGGCCAAAGACACACTAGTATATGCAGGCGAAATAGAAGTAAGAATAACAGACTGGTTTATATTCAAAGACAAGCCTGTACTGAAGTATGTGGGGCTGCACAATACATATGTGCATCTATACCGAACCGACACCTCCAAGGTGTGGAATTATGACTTCATAGCTGATGCTTTCAGCAGCCCAAAAAAGAAAAACAAAAAACCGTCTCAACCTGTAGAGTTTGACTTAAAAAAAGTGGAGCTAGAAAATGTGCGCATATACATGGACGACCGATGGATAGGCGAAGATCTGGACTTTGACATAGGATACCTAATGGTGAATGGCGATGCCATAGATGTAAAAAAGAAACTGATAACTATAGACAATATAGAAATAAAAAATGGTGGCATGTATGTGCATGAATACACCGGAGGAAGACCTAAACATCTAAAACCAAAACACATAGACACCTTCGACACTACCCCATTCAACCCCGACATGTGGCAAGTAAGGCTGGGCAATCTGGAAATGACTGATTGCTTTTTTAAGCTGAAAGCCAATGATAAAACACCCGTTGCCGGACTGTTTGACGAAAACCATCTAGATATTAAAAACATCACTTCCACAGTATCGGAGGTGGGTATAATAGGCGATACCATAAGAGGTAAAATAGAGCACCTGTCGGCAGTAGAACGATGTGGACTAATACTGAAAAAGATGCATTGCAAGGCTACAGTATCGCCCATAGCATCTGTGTGCGAAGAACTGTATCTGGAGACAAATAACAGCAAGCTGAAGGACTACTACGCTATGCATTACAAACATTTCCCCAACTTTCTGGACTACATAGACAGTGTGGAAATGGTAGCCAACCTGAAAGAGTCTGAAATAGACAAAAGAGATATTCAGTTTTTTGCACCAGAGCTGGAGATACTGCCAGATATGGTCATAAAAGCAAGCGGTAAAGGCAAGGGAACCGTATCTGACCTATTGGTAGAAAATCTGCGACTGGCCGATGGTCACCTTGCGCTCAAAGGCAATTTGACCATGAAAGGTCTGCCAGACATATATACCACACTCATCACCTTTACAGATGCCGAGATACTTACCACTGGTAAGGGCATATTGCATTATGCCCCTTCTCTTCGTCAGCTACCCAACCTAGCTATAGATAGCATCACCAAGGTATACTTTGCCGGTGTGTATGAGGGCTATATCGAGAATTTCAGAGTACAAGGAGCATTTGCATCTAATACTGGCAAAATGACTACTGACGTAAAAATGTATATACCGGGGTTCAATAGCGATTCTGCCACATACTCAGGTCAAATAAGCACTGAGCAGCTACAGCTGGGCAAGCTAGTGCGGCAGCCGCTGCTAGGCAGCATTACGCTAAATGAAAAAATTTCGGGTTTCTCTTTCAATCCTGAGTTTATGCAAATGCAAGTCGAAGGAAGCATAAAGGAGTTCGGGGTAAATGGGTACAATTATCACAACATACTGACGCAAGGCACACTAGCACGAAAACAATTTGATGGCAAGGTATTGGTTGATGACCCTAATCTGGCACTAGACTTTGATGGTAGTCTCAACTACGAGGACAAAATGATGAAGATAAACGCCGAGGCTCACTTGCTGGGCAGCAACTTCAAGGCTATGAACCTTACCCACGATAATATTACTGCCTCCGCCGACTTTGACCTGAATTGGACTGGCAGCAATATTGATAATTTCTCGGGTTATGCCAAGCTTTTCAACATCGACCTTCACCGCAACACACGTTTACTGGCAATAGACTCCGTTTATTTGAGGTCATCGGGCGATAGTATGCACAGAAACCTGTCTGTGAACAGCGATGCCTTTACCGCACATATCAATGGTAATTATAGGCTCAGCAGCCTACCAGCGTCAATACAGTATTATCTTTCTCGCTACATACCCAACTACATTAAAGCACCTGAAAAATATGCCCCAGATCAGCAATTAAATTTTGAAATTACCACAGCTAAAATAGACAGCATATTCGCCGTAACCATACCTATGCTCAGAGGGTTTGACCATGCCACTGTTTCAGGTTCGCTCAATACTAGCGCCCAAAAACTATCTTTAAGTGCCGATATACCCTACGGAAGCATAGGCAATGTGTATATGCGCAATATGACAATATCGGGCGATGGCAACCTTCACTCTCTAGCACTTAATACTACTGTGAGCAATGTAGCTATAGGCGATAGCGTGCTTAATGGTTCACTAAGCCTTACTACATCGGTAGGCAATGACTCTGTGTTGTTTTCATTAGCCACAATATCTCCCGACAAGGGCAGCTCTATATCTATGAATGGTCGCATACGTGCATACAGCGACACACTGGAGCTGAGTGTGTTTCCATCTCAGTTTTTTATGAATAAAGTAAGGTGGAACATAGCAGGTGGCAGCCAAGTATTCTATAGCGAGAACTTCCTGTATGTAAAAGGCATATCACTTACTTCAGATCTGCAACGAATATCTGTAAACACACGTGCTGGTAAGGGGCAACCGCTTGTAGTGAATATGGATAATATTGATTTGTCGCAATTGGGCAACTTAGCTTCGCTAACTGAATATGAGCCAGACGGCAGAATAAATGGTGTAATAAAGGTTGAGGACATGTTCAACAACCTGGTAGTAAACGCCAATGTGCGCGCAACTGACGTAAAGCTAGGTAAAGACACTATAGGTACCGTAAATATAACAGGCGAGTACAATGCGCTGCGAAATGAAATACGATTAGACCCACAAACAGGCATCTACCGAGATAATGCATCAGTAGTGGCTTTTGGCACATTTGCCATGGATAGCGCCTCTAACAACAAAATAGATGGATCTATCAGGTTTAATGATGCCAGAGTAGCATGGGCGAGTCCTTTCCTCACAGGTCTTATGAGCAACCTTGCAGGCACCGTTAATGGTAGTGTTGATATATGGGGCAGTCCAGGCAAACCAGTAATAGACGGGAAATTATCGCTCAAAAATGCAGCTTTGAGATTCGACTATCTGGGTTGTAATTATGCAATACCTACTGCCAATGTCAGCATCACCAACACCCGCATCAATCTGGGACAGGTACAAGTATATGACAGTTACAATAATACGGCTACCCTTTCTGGTTATTTCTCTCATGAGCTGTTCGACAAAATGCGCATGCGGCTGAAAGTGACTACTCCAAAGTTTGAGGTAATGAACCTTACACACAAAGATAATGACCTGTTTTACGGCAAACTAGTTGCCAGTATGGACTCTTTTACCATAAGAGGCCCTTTCAATAATATCAGACTGAATTTATTTAACGGTGCGCCTGCCGCTAAGTCTACAATATATATACCTGCCAGCAGTGGTGGCTACGTGGGTGCTTATTCTTACGTATCGTTTGTAACATATGGCACTGACCAAGAAAAAACCATAAAAAAACGGCAAGATAAGATATCCATCAATCTGGATGCAAACCTTAATACACTAGCAGAAATCCACATAGTCTTAGACCCTGCTACAGAAGATGAAATAGTAACTACAGGCACCGGAAATATACAAATAGACATACCACCAGATAACGACATGCGTATGTCTGGTATGTACAGTATATACAACGGTACTTATACGCTAACCTTTCAGCAATTACTTATTAGGCGTATATTCAGATTGAATTCGGGAAGCACTATCAGTTTTAACGGTCCTTTCTCCGAAACAAATCTGGCTGTTGATGCTGTGTATTCTGTAAAGGCTAGGATGTACGACCTGCTTACCGAAAACGATAGACTGCTCATACGTGGTCCAGAACTCATTGACGCCCAATCGCCACAATGGGTGAATGTGATGCTACACATGAATGGACCTATTTACAGCTCAAAACTTACCTTCGACTTAGACCTCGATAACAACCATTCGCAGGGCACACTCGCCTACCGAAAACTACAATTGATCAACAATGACGACCGTCAGAAATTTGATCAGGTTGCATCACTGCTTTTGGTAGGTGCATTTATAATACCCGAAACATCTCTAGGTGCATCAGCACTCTCTGGTACAGTCAATAACATTAGCCAGATAGTATCTACCACAGCATCTACGGGCCTAACAAATATCGTGAATAAACTATTGGGTAACCGAAATCTGAATGTGGCAGTAAAATATACCAACTACAACTACAACGACCAAGCTACAGTAGGAAACGTAAACAGAAATCAATTAAAACTAGGACTCACCAAAAACTATCTCAATAACCGTCTATTGGTATCAGTAGGTAGTACCTCAGACTGGGGAAGACCTGCTAGTAGCAGTGCTACTACCAACTTTAATATTGCTGGCGACTTCCGTTTTCAATATGTGTTATCTGAGCATAGTGGGCTTAGGCTAAATGCCTTCCAGACCAGCGACTACGACCTTACCCGAGATCAAAACATACTACGTAGAGGTGTAGGTATCAGTTGGCGTAGATCGTTCGACAATCTGGGAGAGTTTTTCAGAGGCAGCAAATATGTGCAAAAACAAAAAGTGCTACAGGAGCAAGAAATGGAGTTACCCACCAAAGACTCTTTGAACAAGTATGTAGAGTAGCTACTTGTTACAGGTTTTTTATTTGGCTTTTGTAATACTTCACCAGTCCTTCCATGGGGCTCTTTTCTATTTTGCCTAGCTCTAGTTCGTATTGCGCGCACAGATTACTAATCACATCTTTGAATGCAAAAGCAATAGAACCTGTAAAATAAAGTGGCCTTTTCCAGCTTTGGCGATATTTAAGTATGCTATTTCTGAAAAAATCGTTGATACAATCTTCTATTATATTCTCTGCCATATAGTGGCCACGCATATCCACCAGCATAGGCGCAAACGATGCCAGATAACGGTTGGGATAAGGGTCGCTGTATAGTTTGCTTATAATGGCGTTTATATCTTTACCATAGCGCATCTCAAAGCCTGTTTTCAGTTCGGCATCAAAAGTATTGTAGGCATAATACTGCAGTATCCTTCTGCCCATATAGTTGCCACTACCCTCATCCCCTGCCAGATAACCCAGTGAAGGCTGTTGTATCTTTATATTCTTACCATCATAGTAGCATGATGAGCTACCAGTACCTAATATACACACCATACCTTTTTCATCGCCACACAGCGCACGAGCCGCTGCCATAAGGTCGCTTTGCACGCTTACTTTTTCTGCCCCAAAGTGTTGCTTCAGTATACCAGCTAGTAACTTCTGCTTATCGGCAGATGATGCACCAGCTCCGTAGTAACTCACCACATCAGGAACGTGCTTTTTACCCACCCAAGAAATTTCCTCTTGTAGCATTTCGGCTATTGATGCTCCGGTTTGCAGGTAGGGATTAATGCCTTTAGTACTGTAATAAACGGGCTTGCTGCCATCGCGCAAAAGACACCAATCTGTTTTTGTTGATCCGCTATCTGCTACGAGGTAAGTTGCCATAAAAAGTATTTGTATACAAATATGCAATTTAAGTTAGGATATTCCTAACAGATAATGAAAATTAACAAGAAGGCATTTTTCACTGTAGCTAGTATAGTCAACAACTAGAAATGTAGCGTAATACCAATCTTCGAACAAAATCACTTCGTACATAGCAATGATGCAATTCAAACTAATAATGCTAGCTATAATTAGCTACTTTGCCTGCAAAACAGCAGCAGCACAGCAAATTGATAATACGCTTGGGTATAGGCATATTAACAGAGAGAGCTATTTCCGTCTAAGTTACGACAACGATTTTTTTGGTAAAACAGATGAATATTACACACAGGGCATAGACGCTGAGCTAGTTCATCCACAAATGAGCAAACTGATAACTAACAGACTCTTGCTGCGCCCAAAATATAGTAGTGTTATATATGGCGTAGGATTGCAGCATAATGGATTCACACCATCTAGTATCAGCAGCGACAATATACTGTACAATGACCGCCCGTTTGCTGCTGTTTTACTTGCCAAAACATTTGCAATAGCCATAGATTCTATTCACAAACAACGCTTTTCATCCTCGTTGTATGTAGGTGTTATAGGACAGGCGGCAGGAGCCAAAGAAATGCAGGAATACATACACGATAAGTTGAACAATATAACGCCACATGGCTGGCAACATCAGATCAACAATGACCTTGCACTCAACTATCAGGTACATTACGAAAAACAAATACTAAGCTACAAGCGACTATTATCTGTATGTGTAGGCGGTGGTGGCAATGCTGGCACACTTAATACTGGTGCTAGTAGCACTGTATCAGTAATGGCGGGCTATTTCCACAATCCATATATTTCCCAAAACTCCAGTTCTAAAAGATGGAGTATATATAGCTACCTAAATAGCGAAGGCAGATATGTATTATACAATTCTTCGCTACAAGGCGGAATGTTGGACAAAAAAAGCCCATATAGACTATCATCTTCTGATATAACTCGTGCAGTAGCCAAACTAAGGTATGGTGTCCGCATTTCGTACGGTGGCATATTTCTAGAGTATTTCAAAGTGTTGCTATCTCGCGAATTTGAAACAGGAAAACCTCATGCTTATGGAGGTTTGCAGATAGGCACGGCATTACCAACAAGCAAACAATAGACTTATCTACGTATGCCAAATAAAATTCTTTGACCCCCACCCAAGAAATGGTCTCTGTTTTACGTCTATATACATGAGTGGTTAGTTTTAACAGTAAAAAGGCGCCTTTTTCAAATATTATACTAATTGCTCCACTAAAACAACAATAAATGCAACAACCTATCAACTATCATCAAGCTATTTGTTTAATGGTACTACTATAACCCCAAAGGGTCGGCCCTTATAAACACTATCAAATTTTTCTAAAACAAAGTGTAGAAAGCAGCACCAAGTATTGTGCAAGGTGCAATGTGACAACAAAAAACAAGTAATGAAGAACCAGTAATGAATAAAATGTAGTAATTTACTATTGTCAACCAGT
>CAZRPA010000031.1:0-21258 GCA_964601855.1 uncultured Flavipsychrobacter sp.
TATAACGGGATAGCACTTCCAGATAGTCATTCCAAAATTTCTTTGCCAGCAGATGAGCAAATTCTTCCCGGTGAGGGTTAAGTTGGTTTTTATCCTCCATATCGCAAAATTACCAAAATTCAACAGCACAGCACATGGTTGAAAACCATTCGCCCGAGAGTTGACAAAAATTTGATGTGTTTTGTACTGATGCCTGTATTTTTCGGGATAAATACAGTCTTGTAGCTGCAGGTGCTCAGACAATCGAACACATTTTCCAGTTACCTATAGCTTTTAAAATCACACAGGAGAATGGCTGTTTTTTATTTTCAAATTATTTCCATTTTGATATTTTGCAATAACATCTCTTACTGTTTCCCAATGTATTCCTAAGTAACGGGCATTATCAAGTGTTTCAATTTTTGATCGCTCATCAATCATATTGTGCATGTACTGCATTCCTTGCCACGCTGGATAAAGTTCATCTTCTGCCGGAGCCAGTTTTCGGGCAATCTTTATAATTAACCCTAAAAGCCATTTTCCACCCGGACTAAATAAGCGAAATTTCTCCCCGGTTAACTCGCTGGCTAATGCTTTTATTTCACTGGGGCTTATAATGTCTCCTGCAATTCTGAGATATCGTGGAGAAGATGTGTCGAGGGCAACTTTAGCTGTATACTCTGCAGTGTTGTCCATTGTTGTAAAGCCCAATTTATGATCAACATTACCCCAATAAAGAATCATTTTTTGTTTAAAAAGTAAAAGTGGCATTTCATTTGTCAGCATATCGGCAAACGCACCATTGAAAATTGACGTTGCAGCAATTACAGTTTTGTCAAGGTATTCATGAAACTCACGCCTCATATCCAAATTTCTATTCTCTCCGTAAGAAAACTTAGTAAAATCTAAAGAATAATCAGAAGGTATAAATCGTTTAACACCAGCAGCAATAGCGGCATCTAACAATACTTTTTGAGCATCAATAACCACATCTCTTAATCCAGCTAAAGATGAAACTACACATGAAACGTCCCGGCAGGCAGTTATTAATTCTACTTTGTCCCAATTTATTACTTTATGAATTTTTGCTCCAAGTGCTTCAAGTTGTTTTATTTTTTCTATATCGCTGTTCTGCCTTACAACCACTCTTATTTCTGCACCTTTATTTACTAAAGCCTTTACTATTCTTAATCCTAAATTACCGGTTGCCCCTGCTACTAATATTATTTTCATGTGTGTCTATTTTTTTAATTACAACCCCCAACTACTGATTTTTCTTAAAATTTTCTGCTTGTTCAAAATCTCTACATACCGGGGTCTTTTACATTTGAATAATTCTAGAAAAATACTAAAAAAGCCAAAAGTAAAAAAGAAACCCTTGAAAGTCAATGCTATCAAGGGTTTGCAGTTGTAAACGTGAGCGGACAATACTTCGAACCAAATAAGATATTTGCTTTACAAGCTAGATAGGATCAAACCATCTTGAGTATTACGATTGTTGACCGATCCAAGGAAATGTAAACCCGTATAAGACCAACCTGTCAGCATAATTTCAATTTAACTATGTCAAAATACCTGCCCAAGCCCAAAAAATAACAGATGATCTTCTTTAGACAACCCATAATCCAGCGAAATAATTGTTGATTGGTTCCACCCAATTCTTAACCCTGTGCCATAAGCGTATCTGATACTCGTGAAATTTAAGTCTTGCCACCTGTCTCTTACTGTCCCAGCATCGAAAAACGGAGCTATCGTAAATGAAAAATGTTGCTTCAAAAAACTGACTTCTGCTAACCTTGCCCTTATCTCAAAATTGGTAAACCACATAGATCTTGCTAGGAACCTGTTTGCTCTGAACCCTCGTAACGATTGTTTACCACCTAAAGAGTTAATACTGCCATCAGGGCTCCATTGGTCTTGAAATTCAAAGAACGGCGCCTTGTCTCCAAAGATGTTTCCGATTGCAACACGTCCGGCAAACACAGTTCTTTTACCTATAGGTATTTTTTTATACACTCGCCCCTGTAAAAACAGTTTGTTGAAAGAAAACTCAGAACCGATAGCAGGGTTTGAAAATTCATCTGCGATTTCTACATAATAACCTTTTGTCGGATCAGGTTCAAAGTCGCGTGTATCATAAATTAAAGCGCCTTGCACCAACGATACCCATCCACCATTTAACCCTTGAATTAGACCTTGCTGAAAATCTCTGCGGAGAAGCGAAGTCCCATTCGGTGCCTTTATTTTTTGGCCTGTATTTGGCTCTATCGCTTCTGCTTCAGTTCCTTCAAATGTTTTATAGCCCAAGTTTTGAATTTCATAACCGCCCAATACTCTCCATTTACCTTTTCCGAGTGCATAGTCCGCTTTTAAATTCAACATAAACTCTGTCTCCATAAACCTGTTTGAGAGAGCATCAGTTACTTGTGGGGCTTCACCGGGTTGGCCTATACGAAGAATTTTCCTGGCCCGGTCATATTCCTCAAATGTGGTGTAAGTATCGCCACCAGTAGGTGAAGACGGTAAACGCAGCGGTTCAAGTGTGTTTTCAGAAGAACCAAAATACAGATTAGCCGGGTTCTGTTGTGCCTTAAAATCAACCTTGTATCGCCAACGAGTGGCTTTGTAGTATGGCATATCAAACGACAATACCAGCTCTCTCGCATTCGATGTATAGTAGGCTGCATTAGTTTTGAGCTTTGCGAGATAAGGAGTATATGGAAACAAAGGATTATCCCTTTTCCCGTTCCAATATATGTTGCTTCTTACACCAAAGCCAAAACCAGTTACGGGATCTGAAGAAACATCTGGTATCGCTGTAAAAAATGTACCTTCTTTTTTCCTTGCCAGATCGCGATTTGACATGCGTTTTGACCTAATAAAAGAAAGAGAGTCGAAATGTGGTCCGGTTGATTCTTGGGCATATGTTATACCGCCCGCAATAAGCAGAAGTATCCCTATAATAAATCGTTTCATTTATTTTAATTGATTTGAAAATATTAGATAATAGTTACAGCCAATGACATGCAGCTAAAGTCCTACAATATTTGAGGACATGTAATGTCAGTGTAATTCCAAGCGGGTTGCTATGACTAAACTATCGGCGGGTGGAATATATCCGCATAAAAATTTGAAGAACGGAAGCAGGTATTGTGAACAGCGTATATTGCACTATCAGGACAATACGACTGTTGCGAGAAATTAATACATACAGGCTTAGGAAGGGTTACAGCAATTGGAGTGGATGATTCTATTGTCTGGAAGGGCTGATGCTCTTCTTCATTTTCTCCCTCAAAATAATTTATTACGCACTCAAAATTCAGCAAATGTTCAAACACAAAATCCAATGGTGTAATATCGTGATCTTCGATGCTGCACTGTTGGTACATCTCCTGAAAATTCATGGAAGCTGGATTGCCCATTGGCTGTAACAGAAAACTAAAGCCATGTAAGAACATTAATATGTGCGCAACTACCCTCATCGTTGTAAAAGTATCACATCAACAGTTAACAGCAAAAACATTTTCAGAGGAGACAAGTATTTACGTTACAAAGGCTGTGTCGTCATTCAGGCATTTGATCTATGATAATGTGCCCAGGTCTTAGAAGACAAAAAATTCACCCTGAAAAGAGTGGATTTCGAGACTTTTTTGTCCCAATCGAGTAAAATCGAGGAAGATCGGGTAGTCTGTGCCCTAACAAACAAAATCTAAGATATCTTACGAATGTTCAATTCAGACATATAGTATTCATAGGCACTTCCCGTGATAAAAAAAGTAAGGAATAAATAATTGAGTAAAAAGTAATTGAGTGCAATCCTATATGAAATTAGCAAAGCATTTTTAGTCGTCAAAATCAGATCAACTTGTTTCCATTCTAAGGTGAAGGAATTACGAGTAATATCACGGACGGACAAATTGAAAATATACGTCAGGCTACATAGGACAATGATCAATATTGATAGAATTACTAGGTAACTTGTAATTGAAATAAACCTTTTGAAAAAGTTTTTCTTTTGTTTAAAACGGGTTATTTCTTCTTCTGTTTTTTGGTGAGTGTCAAAATCAGTATTCTCAAATTTGTCAAATATGCTTACTAACAAGGACATAAATAAAGACACCGAAATCGAAAAAGCGGACATAACATATCCAACTACGTCTTTTGAAATTCCCTTAGTTAATTTGAAAAGGATAGCAGAGCTCAGTAATAGTAATATCCACTGAATATTACTAAAGTAAAATTTTGGCTTTGTTTCAACACCATTTATTGAAATGAATTGCCAATCTTGTCCACCTTTGATTAATGGTTTGATTATTCTTTTAACGCTCCTGTACTGCATGTTCGATATATATTTCTGACTTAATGCTTTCTAAAAGCGACATACAATAATCTTTTATTCTTTCAAAATCACTGTCTTCACCATTTATAACAATGTACTTAGATAGTAAAATACTAGGTTGGATTTCAAAGGACGTACCTAGGTCAAATGGCGAAGTGCTATTTGTCGAATTATCTCTCAATGTTCCCTTTTTTTTAGTGAATTGGCCAAGTTTCATAAGTCTCGTAAAAAAGGTTTCTTGCAATGGTTCAATTGTTTCCTCAAATTCTTGCACATTAAAATCTTCTTCTGTTGGTGTTATTTGAACTGTTATCTTAAAATTTCTAGTTGTCACGATAGTTGTGTTCTCAAGTAAAGTTTCTCCTGGAATTTCCGTAGAAAACGTCAAACTACTTACTGTGGAATTATTCTTAAAATCTTGAATTATCGAATTGGGAACAAATCTTTTTATAACAGGATGATTGAACTGATTTTGAAAGGAAAAGAAATTTAGCATAAACTTCTTCATGACGCTATCAATCGTATCGTCTGAGTATGATTGCAAAAGCAATATAGATTTATTAGAATGTAATGGGCAGTATAGCAAGAAATAGAAATCATCTGTAATAGCGTCTCTTTCATCTACATTTGTTTTGTTTGCTTTATCTATGGTGGAAGTTTTATTTCGTTTACGACCATAACTACCACCTTCTACTTTTCCTTCAATAATAGAATTTAAACTGTGGGGTATTATATTAGCATTTACATGTTCATTCTCAATATCAGGTTGATTTGCAGTCATACTCTTTTTACTTTTAGTGTCTGAGTACATCTGGGGGGTATCGAGCGCAGCAATGAACTTTCTGAACATTTCAGTAAATATGTAACTATCAACGAGTACATTGTCATTTGCTTCATTTATTAAATTTCTAAATAACCATCTGTTGCTATTTTCTCTGCATGATGAAGTTGGCTTTAAACCAATGGTGTATGCTGTCAATTTTAGTTCGTGGGACATGTTTATTTTGGAAGTTTAAATGACACAATATATTATTTATTACTTCATACCCTGTGAAGGTAATGAAAATAAATGTCGATAATTTTCTTATATAACTAAACGATTTCGTGGGTTTCTATCAAGAAAATGGCTAGAGTAGATGCAGCTCCAACCGCTAGTTTTGCATGTCTTGAACTTAATCCTTTAAATTTGGCTTCTTTTCCATGACCACTTCCATATTCGTTACGAAGTTCGCAGATACCATGTACAACTGTTCCTAAACTTCCTAGTATTGTCTTAATCGTTTTTGCGGCTTTTTTCTCATCCGCAATATCATCAGGGGATAATTTCAGTTCCTTGTTGGTTTGTTTCAAGAGTTGTATTAAATCCAAGCTTTTGTCAATTTCAATTGATCTCTCAGTTAGAATTTTTTTACAACATGTTTCAATTAATTCTTTTGCAACACCAATCGCAACGTGAGGAGCAATACCAATGGAAGATTCCATTAAGCTAATTTGCTGAGTAACATACTCTGCGTTCAATTTTTGTGATAATTCAGTATTCTTGTTTTTAATACTATCGATTCCAGATATCTTCTGTCTTCCAGAAAATATTGGCTTGTTCGAAATTCTTGTCTTCTCAACTATTTCAAAACCATCATTTTTCAGATTTTCGTTGAATATTTGTACGAGTTTAGTGACATGAGATGAATCTAATCGAACAATCGGGTGTATCATTTCGCACAGGAATTGCAAAAAAATCGAATCATCACAAAATAGCAATTCAAATCTATCATCCTGAAAAATCCAACTATCTGGCCAGTCGTTTGGGTTATTTATACGATGCTGCCATATATCGTCGGCAACATTGTTGAATCTGCTATCGTTAGACCGAAGCGAGTTCAAATTGAACATTCGAGAAAGAAAGTCAACTTCATCTAGCCTTCCATTGTAACTAAATCCCTCGATTTGTATGTAGTCAAAAATGTTTCTTCTTGTTATTTCCGAAATTCTGTTCATAGGTAGTAAGGATTTGTTTTTCTAACTTGTAAAATAATCCGCCAGCAACTCAGCCTGTTTCATCACCGTATCAATAGCTTTTTGCTGCTTATCTGGTGGGTATCCGTATTTGTTTAGGGTGCGTTTTACCAGCACCATGAGTTTTGCCCTAGCGCTTTCTCTTATCGTCCAGTCTATAGTAGCGTTGTTCTTTACCTTTTCGGCAATTTCCCTTGCTATCATTCTTAGCTGGTCATCTCCCAATACCTGCACTGCACTATCATTTACTTCCAGCGCATTGTAAAATGCCAGTTCGTCAACGCTGAGCCCTAATTTTTCGCCCTCTTTGTCTGCCTCCGCTATTTCCTTCGCGATGTTGATAAGCTCTTGAATGATTTCGGCTGTTGATAGCAGGTTGTTTTGATACTTCTTTATCGATGATTCCAGCATGTCAAGCAACGCCTTACTTTTTACAAGGTTAGTTTTTGCCCTTGTTTTTATTTCGTCATTAAGCAGCTTCTTTAGTAATTCCAAAGCAAGGTTTTGGTGTTTCATGCCCTGAATTTCCTGCATGAATTCCTCAGAGAGAATGGAAATTTCAGGTTTCTTTATCCCGGCAGCATCGAAAATATCTACAACCTGATCTGAAATTAAAGCCTGATTAACTATCTGGCGAATAGCACTATCCATGTCATCGTCCGATCTGCCACTACCTGTGGTTTCAAACTTAACCAGCCTTGCTTTAATCGCCTGAAAGAGGGCTATATCGTCCTTAAGTTCAAAAGCTGTTTCATGCGGAATAGCCAAAGCAAATGCCTGGCTAAGTAGCGACACCTCTCTAACAAACCTGTTCTTGCCGTCTTGCAACCCAAGTATATGTTCCTCTGCTTGCAGGATAATAGACAGCTTCTCCCGTGCGTCCGCTTTGAAAAATCGCTTATAATTGAATACCAGATCGCCATAATAAGCGGCTGGTTCCTCAACTATCATTCCTTTGGCGTTGCTGCTTTCCTCAGCAAACATCTGGCTTACTACTTCCATTTTTTCCAGCAGCATTTCCACCGCCTTGGCTTGTGTTTCGGCAGGATCGCCCTTGCCGCCAGCATCAGAATAGAACGATAGTGCTTTTTTGAGGTCGGAAGCAATTCCAAGATAGTCAACTACCAGTCCGCCGGGCTTATCTTTAAACACCCTGTTTACCCGTGCTATTGCTTGCATCAGGTTATGGCCTCGCATTGGCTTGTCAATATATAGGGTGTGCATTGACGGGGCATCAAATCCAGTCAACCACATATCCCGAACTATTACGAGTTTTAGCTCATCGGTTGGCTCTTTCATCCGTTCCGCTAATGCTTTACGCTGCGACTTTGTGGTGTGCAGCTTTTGCATAACAGGACCATCAGAACTTGATGCCGTCATTACAACCTTTATAGCTCCCTTCGACAGATCATCACTATGCCATTCAGGCTTCAGTGCTATTATTTCATTATACAGGTCGGCAGCTATGCGGCGGCTCATTGCTACTACCATGCCTTTGCCATCAAACACCTGCTGCCGTTGCTCAAAGTGGTAAACAATATCTTTGGCAAGGTTCTTAATCCTATCAGGATTGCCAACAATCGCTTCCAGTTTTGTCCATTTAGCTTTCGCCTTCTGTTTTTCGGTAAGCTCCTCGTCCTGCTCCAGTTCCTTATCAAATTCATCAATTAATCTTCTGCCTTCTTCGTCCAGGTTCACTTTAGCGAGACGGCTTTCATAATAGATTTTTACCGTAGCACCATCCGCTACAGCCTGTGAAATATCGTACACATCTACATAGTTCCCGAAAACGGCAGGGGTGTTTACATCAGTACCTTCAACTGGCGTTCCTGTGAAGCCTATATAGGTTGCCTTCGGCAGGGCATCACGCATGTGCTTTGCAAAGCCGTATGCTATGCGTTTACCTATCACTTCTTTGGTATCGGCATCTTTTACATCTACAAACTTAGCCTCAAAGCCATATTGCGTGCGGTGTGCTTCATCGGCTATCACAACAATATTTGTTCTGTCTGATAACTGGTCATATTCCTCCTTACCGGTATCGGGCATGAATTTTTGGATAGTGGCAAAAACAATGCCGCCACTAGCTACTTTCAATAGTTTTTTGAGGTCTTCACGGTCTTTAGCTTGTACTGGCTCCTGACGCAGTAGTGACTTAGCCGATGCGAAAGTGTCAAACAACTGGTCGTCAAGGTCGTTCCTGTCTGTGATAACGACCACAGTAGGGTTATTGAGCGACAACACCAGCTTTCCGGTATAGAAAACCATAGAGAGCGACTTGCCACTGCCTTGCGTGTGCCATACAACACCACCTTTCCGGTCACCATTTATCGCAGCCGCTTTTATAGTGTTTTCTATAGCTTTATTTACGGCATAGTATTGGTGATATGCTGCGATCTTCTTTTCCGTCTGAATAAGGGTAATTCCCGTTTTGGCATCTTCTTTTTTCGATTTTTCGAAAACGATGAAGTTGCGAACCATGTCAAGCAAGGTGCCAGGGTTCAACATGCCTTTTATAAGCGTTTCTAGTTGCGGGGCAAAGCGAGATGCCTCAGTTCTGCCATCGGCGGTTTTCCATGCCATAAAACGGCTAAACCCGGATGAAACGTTGCCAGCCTTGCACTCATGCCCATCTGAAATGATGCAGATAGCATTGTAGGTAAACAGACTTGGGATGGTTGCTTTATAGGTTTGTAACTGATCGAATGCCTTCTTCATCGTGGCATTTTCGTCTGCAGCATTTTTAAGCTCTATAAGCACCAGCGGAATACCGTTTACAAACAGCAGGACATCGGGGCGTTTGTTTTGGTTGTTTTCAATAATCGTGTATTGATTAACCACCAGAAATTCATTATTGGCTGGGTTCTCGAAATCTATCAAAGCTACTTCATGGCTGCGTTCATAGCCATCTTGCTGATATGGCACTTTTACTTTTTCTATAAGTAGCTTGTGGAAATATTCATTATTAGTTAGCAGTTCTGGTGATGCAATGCGCTGAATAGTATTTACAGCCGAAATAATAGCATCGGCAGGAATGCCCGGATTCAGTTTAAAAGCGGCTGCTTTTAGCCTATTTGACAGCAGCACCTCGCTGTAACTGCCACGCTCCTGTTGTTCGCCTTCGGGTGATATGACAGGGCCATGCACATAGCTAAAGCCCTGCCGCTGCAGTTCTTCAATGGTGTATAGTTCTATGTCGTTTTCGGTTATTATGCTCAACTATTTACCTAATTTTTGTTTACATAAAATTTCTATAGTCATAAGTTCTTCCTTCAAATCTATTCAAAAGCCAGCCAATACGGGCTATTTCATTTGAAGTTTGTATAGTGGCCGGTAGCTTTGAGTATAAATTGAAACTATTCCAATTCATTTTGGTCAATCCTAAAATTTCATTAGCGATGGTGTTTATATTTGTATAGCCATAGTGCTTTTTAACTTTTATCGGTATGGGAATTCCCTTACCTCCTTGAAAATAACTATTTGTATCTTTTCTTACAGATGGTACAATTCCGTGTGTCCATAATAAAGCAGTAAAATTATCTAACAAAAAACAAGAACCACGTGATAGTGGAAATGAATTGGGCTTTATTTCATCCTGGGTTGTATATAGTGCTACAAATTTTGCATCGGGTTCATAGTTAATTTCAATAAGGTCAATTTGTTTTATCCCTGTCTTACCCAGGCTATCAACTATTCCCCTTATTTCTTCCGGCTTAAAGTAAGTCCGTTTATGAACTACTACCCGTTTGGGAATATCACCAATTGCATTTAAGAAAAGCTCCCGTATCATTGCGCCAAATTTATATGCATCCTGATATGATAAATATGGATTATTTTGACTGTCAAAGGTGCAATCTTCCAATTTGGAAAGTTTATATTTTAGACCTTGTCCGAAAGAGTTATAAATATGGCTGCATCCTAAAACTACCTTGTCCCTAAGTTTTCTTTTATCAACACTGTATCCAATCCCAACGAATGCCGTGTCCTGTTGTAAACCTTGTAAGACCCAAGGGGTGCGATATGACTTGACGTAAAAAGATAAGGACAACCACCAATTAAGTTGGCAAACAAGATTATCACTTAGCGTTTCCTCCTGAATGAATTGTGTAGCTATTTGTTTTTGAGCGGCATAAGCTTTTATATAATCATGTAAATCAAATTTTTCATCGTCTGTATCAATAAGGGTTATATCATTCCAATGTGTAGGGATGAAAATTATAATAACCGTTTTTTTCCTTGTCGCTTCTAACTGGTCAATTGTTCTTTTAATTGTATCTGCTAATTCAATTGCTGCTTGTAATTGTGTGGGATGATTGAACGAAACAACACAGTCCTTCCAAAATTCGCTCAGTACATCTGGGATATTTAATGGAATTCCATAAGCTTGTGTAAAGCCCGGATAATCTAACAGGTAATCTGGGTTATTTCTTCCTGCTTCTGATTTACTATTTAACCTGTTTAAAAACGCATATAAAGACTGACTATTAGCTTTTGGGCAAATTATGGCAAGATTAATTTCAGAATCAAATACATTTCCGTTAAGTGAAAAGTCATATGGTTTATTATCTCGTAACCCTCTCATAGGATGGAAGTCGTACACCATTTTTCCATTTAGGCTGCTTGCAAATTCAAGTTTGGGTTCTGCATATTGTATGCCAGAATGAATTATTTTTTTTGGTTCGAAAGATGATGGTAACCTTAATTGATATCGAGGTGTGCTGTTTTTCATCAATGATACATGCATTGTATCAGGGCTAATTGTAAACTTGAAACCAGTGCCACTACTTAGCGGATATTCAAATTGAAGTTTGTTACCCTGAGGAAAGAAAATATTCATCCACCTATTAATTTGGTCATTAAATTTTACATTCGGCTGCCCACTAAGAAGTTTTTCATGATAGCTTTTTCCGAATTCAAATTTTAAGGATTTCGGAACCTCTATATCATTCTCTGATATTATTTGGAAAGTTGGATTAATACTCAGGTAAGCAAAAGGAATACCGGCATATATCTTATCGTCAAAAAACAAGCTAATTTCCAACGCATCATGCACCTTATAGGTTATAGAATCTTTATTAATTGAATTCGATTCATTCGCCCAAACTCTATTTTTTCCATTGGTCTCAAGATTGAATAGTTTCGATATGCTTTTTGTAATTGTAGATAGATAAAGGCTTTTAAATGATGATCCCTCCTTTATTTCTCGATAAGTCACTGGAGTACGCTTTATTTCTCCTTTAATTAATTCGGCAAAAGTTTCCCTTATGTCACTTTGTGTTCCAAAAGAATACAAACAGCCTTTAATAGGAACGCTACTTATATTTTTGTTCCCAATATGGTTTTTAATCGTTTGCCATACTTTTTCATTCTCAGGAAAAGAAACTTCTACCTGAAATAACTCTCTTGGTAGAGAAATTGGAAATAGATTACTGCGTAACAAGACATTTTTTTCCGTTACATCAAGGCTAAAGGGAGTTTTACGAACAGTGTCGTCTTCCGTTATGCGAAGTTGTTTATCAATTTCGCTGTGAAAATCTTGATCCTGGTCAAAGCAGGTTTTGGCAATATGAATCATTATTGTATCAAAGCCTTCCGTTGATACAAAAAAACCTTTTCGCCCGTTATTTTGAAGGTGAGTAAGTAATTCTTGAATCTCTATGTTTATTTCATTGCCATAACCGCACCAAAACAACATACCTCCGCCTGTTTGTGAATAAGCCTCCTTTAAGGCTCTCATCAGAGAAATATCTCTGCCACTATATCCTACTATAATTAAATGCTTATCATAAAGGTGCTGTTTTAAAGCTGCCACAAACGCATCGTGCTGGCTGTCTAATTCAGTGCTTGTATTTTTAAGTGGCCCATATTTGAAATCACCATGCAGTGCTACACATAAGATTTCAGTATTACTTGATGCTCTATGAATATAATTTGCATTAGCTAAAGATATAGCAATTGGATTAATGCCTGTTTGATGAGCTGCTTTTTCTACCAATCCATCGAAATTCGTTGTGAAAACAGACTTGACCATTCCTTTTTTAGACAGTTCGCAAAGTATTTTATATCCTACATAAGGCTCTTTTCCTTTACATATATTTTCAAAATACTTCGCTCTCGTTTCTTCTATTGGATATGCTGTACTTGCAAAATACGAATATTCTTCTACACTATTCTCAGCCGGATAGATACCCTCGGTATCTATCCATTTTTGCAATGCCCGCTGAACAGTTTCAGATTTATACAATGCATATTGTTTGGCTAAAGCTGGATTTTTTGTAATGAAAATATTACGTTTCCACTCCCAAATACAATCCCTGGCAGGTTGTATTCCAGAAGTTATTGAAGCACCGGCACCCAAAAGAAAAGCATGATTTACATCGGCATTTTCTTTAATTACTCTTAAAAAAGCATCATATGGAAGTTCAAAATTCATGTCAGTGTCTAACTTTTATTTCTCCGCTCATCAACTTTGGCAACAAAGTGTCGCGAAGTCCTGTGAGAGTGCGGATTTGTTTGTTGTTTGAGTTTTTCTTTTTCCAATAGTTTTTCACAATTTCCGTGTACTCGATTACTTTTTCTTTGGGTGGCAGCTTAAATTCGGGTCTTTGTAGCCCGTCTGTAGCAAGCATATTCACAGTAGAACCATTAGTTGCCCCAATAATTTGCTCCCGCATGTAGTGGGTCATTAATAAATAGTACAAGAACTCATTTGATAGATAGCTTTCAGGTAAAGTTTTTAGTTTATAAATATGCTGGCTAAATAGTCCTAGATCGCCGTAGTAATCAGGAACAATTGCGGGAAAGCCTATTAGTTTGTGTTCATGGCCTTGTTCGGTATTGGTAACAATTATCTCGCCCGGTTTAATGACATGCCTATCTCTATATTCACCGTTGTAAAACTTAATTCCATCAAGCTTGTAACCGCCTCCTTCATAAACCGAATTGAGATTGTGCATTGGTATTCCGTTACCTTCTTCAGCTAATCCGCTGCCTTTATAGCTTAGTCCTCTAAATACTTCTGTTTGGGCATGAAGCGATGTTTCAGCCCAACTATCTTCAACTTCTTCCACAAACCACTGCCTGAAAAGCGTTTCTGCCAATTCTTCAAGGGTTTTATTCTGGCGGTGGAGAAGGTCTAGTTTATCGTCAAAGCTCTTAAGGGTATCAACAATGAGTTTTTGGTATTCGGGAGAAGGTAATAGAACCATTAAATTTTTAAGCCCTATGATTGTTAGTGCCTTTTGCGCAGAACCAATCATTATATTTTCTATTGTTTGAAGTCCTACGCTAGATTTAATCCAGTAATAAAAATAATGTGAATTCAAAGTCGGCTTAATCTTTCGAAGCCAAATAATATTCCCATCTTTAAAATAAAAGTCACCCAAACCGTCGACCACGTATGGTATTCCGGCTCTTTCACCGACCGCACTTATAAGAACATCACCGTCTTGAGGAGAACCATTTTGCTCCTTGAATTCTAAATATTTTTTTTCAGAGATATAGAGGGGCTCGCCCATGTTTTCTCGTAGCGAAAGCTCAATTATTTCTTTAGACCTGAAAAAAGGTATACCCGTTGATACATAATCGGAATAAAATACCCTTTTACTTGATAGTATATCGGCTACATCGCCCAACTTATATTCCTTCCATTCGCTCATGTCGTTAACTTTTTCTCTGTTCGATATATGATAGTTGCCGTTCTATTTCATCCGTTACATACTCAATCGCTACATCGGCAATGTTTTGTATATCTTCCCTTGTAAGCTGTTCGTGGTACATTTTTTTAATAAATACCTGCTGGTTATTATAGCCAAGCTGGGTGAAGCCATACCAATAGTTGGAAACCTGCATCGTAAGCTGTAGCCAGATATTGAAACTATCTACCCCGGCATTTCTAAATCCTTCAAGTTTGTAACGAAAATGTGTTTCTGTATTTCTGTCCACAAATTCGTCATCCTTCCATTCCTTAGGTGTTCCTTCTTTAACCATTAAGGTGGCAAATAGCCCCTGGTATTCCGGCGTGGAAGAGTAAAAGAACTTATCAAGCTCCTGCAACCTTGCCAGCAGCGTATTAAAAAGGGGTTTAAAGCTCTTTTCGTAAAGCTCTAGTATTACCGTTGTACTTACTTTTTGCTTTACTTCGTTCATGCCCTTTAGACCCGATAGCTTTTCCTTCAGCGCATCAAATTTTTTCTGGGCGGGCGACTTCAGTTCCTCATATTCTTTTTCTATCTCCGCTTCCAGTTCAGTAATGCTAGGCATTTCGCTTTTCAGTTGTTTGGGTAATGAGCTGGTAAGTTCATATTCGGCTATTCCGAGTGGTGTATCAATTCCCTTTAGCGCATACTTTACCTCTGTTTTATTCGGTGTTTTGCAGAGTAGTATCCCAATTGTAGGATTGTCTTTGGGGCTTTTTATTTCGCCATCTACAGTATTTATATAGAAGTTCAGCTTACCGGTATGTTCCGGTTTGAAATCGCCTATCTTCAGTTCAAATATCACATAGCAATGCAGGTTGATATTATAAAATAGCAGGTCGAGGAAATATTCATCATTCTCTACTTTTAGGTTAAACTGGTTGCCCACATAGGCAAAACCACGCCCAAGCTCCAGCATGAATTTTTTCAGATGTTGTATTAGTCCTCGTTCAATATCTTTTTCTTTGGCATCTTCGGCAAGTGTAAGAAAGTCGAAAAGGTAGGGGCTTTTGAACGTTTCTTTTACCAGATCTGATTCATACGCAGGTATCGTTAGTTCAAAATTGTTAATTGTGTTTCCTTGGCGTTGATACAAATCTGTCTCAATCTGTAACTTCAATATGTTTTTGCTCCAGCCGTTTTCTATTGTTTTACGGATATAAAATAGCCGTTCGGGCAATACCTTTATTTTATCAAGAATTATGGTGTGGTGAGTCCATGAAATTTGTGCAACCATTGACTGCACAAATTGAATGTTGGGTAATTGACCTAATTGTGCAGCTAGCGGTTGCACAATTAGGTCAATCCCGTCTTGTAAAATCGTATCTATTTGATTTTCAGTGCTTTTTACTTGCGCAAGTGTGCCTTGCGTAAATTGGAATGAGGGGTAGGCTTCGGCGAAAGCACGCATATATTTTAGATTTCTGACGGAGAAACCTGTTTCGTCAGGAAATTCCACCTTCAAGTCAGCAGCCAGCCGATCTATTATTTTAGCACCCCATCCTTCATTCTTCTGTTGTTCAAGAATTACCTTCCCAATTTCCCAGTAAACTTGAAGCAATTGAGCATTTACGCTCAATATGGCCTTCACCCTTGCCTGCCTGATCTTTTCTTTCAGGTTATCAAGAATTGAGCTATAATGTGTGAGGTTTTCGGGCAACATTTATAATGCGTTTGGTAAGGTTATTTTACTAAGGTTATTTGCTATGCGTTTGTTCAAATTTTCCTCTTCGGCTATCTGTGCTTCCAGTTCTGCTTTCAGGCTGGTAAACCTCTCGGCGAAATTAAAATCATCCTCATCATCGGGCAAGCCAATGTACCTGCCGGGTGTGAGGGCATAATTCAGATTCTTTATTTCGTCCAGCGTAGCAGACTTGCAGAAACCTTGTATATCGCCATAGTTGCCGCTATCAGCCAGCCAGTTGTGGTAAGTGTCTGCCACATTTGTAATATCAGCGTCGGCTAAGTCACGATTTTTTCTTGTTACCAGATGTCCCAGGTTACGGGCATCTATGAACAGCACTTCACCTTTGCGCTTCTGCTTGTTCTTGTGCAGATACCACAGGCAAGCCGGTATCTGCGTGTTGAGGAATAGTTTTGTCGGCAGGTTCACAATGCAGTCTATCAGGTCTGCATCTACCAGTGCTTTCCTTATCTCGCCCTCATTATTGCTATTGCTTGTTAGTGCGCCCTTTGAGAGTACAAAACCAGCCTTGCCATTGGGCGCAAGGTGAAAATGAAAGTGCTGTATCCACGCATAGTTGGCATTTGCCGCTGGCGGTATGCCATATTCCCAGCGGGCATCTTTTTTCAGCAGTTCACCGCTCCAGTCGCTATCATTGAATGGCGGATTGGCAATAATGAAATCAGCTTTCAGGTCTTTATGCAGGTCATTAAGGAAACTGCCCTCATTATTCCATTTTACATTGCTGCTATCAATACCCCGTATGGAGAGGTTCATTTTAGCCAATCGCCATGTGGTTTGATTACTTTCCTGCCCATATATAGAAATGTGGTCGGCAGGGTTAAGTGATAACTTTTTGCCGTTATTCTTTTTATAGTGATCCTGATGGGATTTAATAAACTTCTCGCTTTGTACAAACATGCCACCGCTACCGCAGCAGGGATCAAACACCCGCCCTTCGTAAGGCTCTAACATTTGCACCAGCATTTTTACAACGCAAGCAGGGGTGTAGAATTGACCGCCTTTCTTTCCCTCAGCTAGGGCAAACTCACCAAGGAAATACTCAAATACCTGTCCTAAAATATCTTTGCTTTGGGCTTCTTTAGTGCCGATAGTAGCAGTACTTACCATATCCACAAGGCCACCAAGGCTTTGCTTGTCCAGCTTTTCCTGTGCGTATACCTTTGGCAGTACGCCTTTTAATGATGGGTTGTCCTTTTCAATGGCATCCATTGCATCGTCAATATCTTTCCCTATAGTAGGCAGTTTCGCTCTGCCTTGCAGCCATTTCCATCTTGCAGATGGCGGCACATAAAATACCTTTTCGGCTATGTACTCGTTTTTGTCTTCCGGGTCTGCACCTTCATAATCACCTTTCCCATCCTTTAATGCGTTATATAATTCTTCAAAAGCATCTGATATGTATTTCAGAAATATCAGCCCCAGCACCACATGCTTATATTCGGCAGCATCCATATTCTTACGGAGCTTGTCTGCCGCTTTCCAAAGTTTCTTTTCTAATGCTTCTTCCTGCTCTATTTTCTTTTCTTTGGCCATCCGGTTTTTAAATTTTGATAAATACATACATCTCAATAGGCTACATTAAAAACACATTGATATGCAGCTTCGTACTTTCACAAATTAGTGAAAATATGAAGGCGTAAATTATGCATAATTTTTTATCCCTAGTACGGGAAAAACACGGTATTTTAACCTTAACCTGAATTAAGGAAAGAAATACGTACTATTCGTGTAATGATTGGAGATTGAGGTCAGATTTTGAACGCGTATTGGATTACGACACGGCGCGTCGTGAAGGTGAAATGTATTGAAGAAATGGCAAACCGAATAAGACCTTTGCGCAATGAAATCCTAGATCGCCACATTGCGTACAATTGCTTTTAATGCACTTGTAGAGTAAATGAGAATGTTTTTTCATTAAATAGGTTATAAAAACTGTCGTATCATTAGTCGGCTGTTTTTCTGCGGTGTCTTGACCAATAACTTCCTGTAAGATTTACAGCCTTATTTCGACATCACTTCTAAATTCAGACAAAAGCGGCCACTATTCATACGGAAGCTCACCCAAAAGGCCAATCATTAGATCACCATCATAAAGTGCGAATGGAATTTCTAGGTAGTCTTCTGGGTGACGCGGCAGGGCACGACCATCCTTAGGTCCATTTTTGGTGTGGCCTTTTACTTGTTCGCCGTTTTCTTTAATGTAAGGCAGCACTACCAGGCGGCCATGGTTAGTAGACAAAATTGTTCCCTCTTTCCAAATTGTTTCACCTTCGTCTTTTTGAGTGCTTGAAGAGGTTTGTTTTACCTGCCAGCCGATGCCATCATTTTCGTACCAAAAGACTATCCCGTTTGATACAAGCACCCGCTCCCCTCGAGCAAAAGCTTCAGCAAGCAGCCTTTTTACACTTGCAAGTTGGAGAAGCTGGTTTGCGCGAGGAAGAAGAAGACTGCGAATTTCGGCCTTTGTTTCACCCCAATGCCTTGATCCCAATAGATCAAATCCATTGGCAATTTTCGCGCGCTCAGCAAGTTGTGCATTTTTACGTTCTACCCTTTCCGGCGATGACCAGACATTCTCTTGATTTCGGTATAAAATGCAATGGTTCCTGCTATTGCTCGACTGGCCAACTCTAGCTACTTTCAGATATGGCATAATGGCTAGTTGCTTTGTGAGATCCTCACGATATTGCTCGGCATCTGGCGCAATTTTTAAAGAGGATACAATGGGTCGTTCGGTTCTCGCGTGACGGCGTAATGCCTCAGCTAGCATAAGCGCCTCTTCTTCCTGAAGACGGATCTTTGCTTGCAAAGCTTTATCAATTTTAAGTTCGATTGAGCGTCTGTCTTCCGGATTAGGTATATGAGTGTAGAGCGACAGCCTGAGTTCCGGGTTAAGCTTATTGGCAGCAGTAATTGCTGCTTCTCGGGTTGGGTGTATAGCAGCGTACACATTACCCTTTGCATCAGGAAAAAAATGATCTCGCCATTTTGGCGCGAGGTTGCCCATGTAGACCAACTCTTGCATAACCCATTGTTCAGTGTGCGGCCGATAATAAGGCCACGCTGCCAGGATGACATCGGATGAACGTTTAAAATCAGACCATTTCATTTTTGTAGCACCTTTAGCTCATTAGTAGATGTAGAAACAAGTGTTATTTGGGTTGGGACAATGCGATATCAATAGCATCATCTTTAATATGCAAAGCTAATTGTTTAGAACTTGAATTATTAGCAGCTTAAAACAAACCCTATGACAACTACCAATAATTATTCCTAACACACCAAATTTCTTGTTTTTAGCATTCTGCTGTAAGTATGCGACAGATACTTATTTGTTATTCCTTTCGACCTTTCCAATCAACAAAAACAGTTACTAACGTTAAACCTGCAACTATATAGTCAATTATATGCCACGTACTTTTTTGAAACCAAATTTTATAGAACGGGTTAAAAAGCAAAGCAATTGTTGCGAAATATATAAGCAGCCCAACCTTACCTTTTTTATAATTTAAGTATGCAGAATAAATAAATGATACAGTGACAAACCATCTTAGAAAAGTGTAATAGCCGTACTCATTCTCGGTTGATGCACCAATAATCAAGGCAATGGGAACTAATATCCTTAATATAAAATAGGTAGATGTATCAGTATTGATTTTATTCAATATAGTAGAAGAACCGTCTCTCCAAAACTTAACACCGTTTTTGTTGACATATCCTATCTCGCCATTCACTTGTACTTGAAACAAAAGATCAGAGAAGTCTTTTACATCATCATATTCACAGGATAGTATTATTTCACCTTTTGTATTAACCAGACCATATTTATCATTCTTACGCAATTCAAAAAAATTATCAGAAAATCTAACAATGCTATTATATATACAGCTTGATATTATTTTTCCATTTTTATTTATTAAGCCCCACGTATCATCTTTTCTAATTTTCAAAATTGTCTCAGAAAGATTTTCTATTTTACCATAGATACAGCTTGAAATTACTTTTCCATTTTTGTTTATTAAGCCCCATTTGTCATTTTTACAAACCTGGATATAATCGTTTTCAATGTGAAAACTATTGTATTTACATGAGATAATCTCATTTCCCATTTTGTCTATAAAACCCCATTTGTCTCTTAGTACACCACATATTCCATATTGGAAAAACCAAACATCTTGATAAAGACATGGAATTACTTCATTACCTTCTGTGTCAATAAATCCACATTTATCGTTTCTTTTCACTCTCTCCAAACCTTCACTAAAGGAAATGTTGCCGTCAATTCCAATTTCATCATAAGATAGATGGGTTATTGTTTTAGTTGTTAAATCTATTATGCCCCAATTTAAAACGACTATGGCTAACCCATTATTAAATACTGAATCTTCCTCAAATTTGAAAGCTGAAATAAGCTTACCAAAGTTATTGCTAACTGCCCATTTGCCATTTAATTTTACCCACCCTAACCCTTCAGAAAATTTACTAATTTGCTCATAAGTGCATGGAATAATTTGTTTCCCAGTTTTATCAAAAGCACCCCACTTATCATTCAGCTTTACTTTTATTATTTCACCGGAAAAATCATTCCAAATACTATCATAAATGCAAGAAATGATTTCCTTTCCATCTTTGGTTACTACTCCCCATTTCTGATTTTTCTTTACAATGGCAAAATTTTCAGTAAAATTATCCACGTAGTCATAAATACATTGCACTACTTCTTCTCCTCGAATATCTACAAATCCATGCTTTCCATTCCTACACACTAAGGTTAAGTCCGCTAAATCGTCATGGTAGCCGACTCTTATTTTGTCGTATAAAAATGGAACAATAATGTTCTGATTTAAATCGATATTACCCCATTTGCCGTCTTTTTTTATCCAAAGGTGTTGGGAACACGCTTTTATATCATCGTATAAAAAGGGAATTATTTCTTTGCCTTTGTTATCAACAACACCCCATTTTTTATTCAATTTTAACAAGTGCAGTTCATCATATAAATTTTCAGCATTATCATAAATACATTCGATAATTAGCTTGCCATCTAAATTTAGTAATCCCCATTTCCCATCCAAACGTATCCAACCACTTGGATATACTTCCGCATTATCATAGCTACATGGGATTATTTCATTTCCACTTAAATTAATAATTCCAGCCTTACCATTATACACTACTACAGCAAAACTCTCCTTAAAAATTGCTGCATTTTCATAAACACACGGAATTACTTCTTTTCCCTCTAAATTCACATAGCCATATTTTCCATTTTTCCGAACTCTTGCAATCTTGATCCTCAGATGAAAAAGCGTAATGTCTTCGTAAGCCTTTGGCGATATATCTCTCTCAAGTTTATCAATTAGCCCCCATTTGCTATTTAATTTAACCCAAGCAATACCATTATAAAAATTGGTACAATCTTGATAAATGCATGGGATAATCTCTTTTCCCATAACATCAACATATCCGCATAAGGCATTTTTCTTTACTACCGATAATCCATCGACAAAATCTTCCATTTT
>CAZRPA010000031.1:21268-30865 GCA_964601855.1 uncultured Flavipsychrobacter sp.
ACTACTAATTTTCCTGTTTTATTTATTAACCCGATCTTGTTATTTAATTCTACTCTCAAATAACCATTAAAAGATTTCAAATTACTGTCGTAATTACTTGCGATAATGCCGTCATAAATTGCCGGAACAATTTGTTTATGATTCTCGTCAATTAACCCATACTTATTTTGAATTTTCACACTTGATAGACCTTCGCAAAAAACGGTTGCGCTATCATATATAGAGGGAATAACTTCTTTGCCATTTGAATCAATAAATCCGATTCCTAACTTTACTAATGCTGAGTTTTTTGAAATCTTGGTAAACTCTTTATAAATGCAGGGAACAATTTCCCTACCATTTGAACTAATTAGCCCATACCTTCCATTTTTTCTTGCTTTATATCCGACATCAGAAAGTTTCCATATTTTTTCATACGCACAAGGGATTATTTCTTTCCCATCAGCATCAATCATCCCTATGCTTCCTGTTTTAATTACTTCAGCAAGACCTTCTTTAAACAATCCGACTTCATCATAAATGCAGGGAATAGCTTCTCTCCCTTCAATATTCACAAATCCGAAACGACCATCTTTTTTTACTTTCACCAGGCCATTTGAAAATCCTCCCCAAATAGCCTGATAAATACAGGGAATAATTTCTTTGCCAATGGAATTAATTACACCCCAGTTATTATTATTTTCTACTCTCTTAAAACCTTTTTCAAACCCCTCTATTTTTTTATAATCTGTTTTGAGAATTTCTTTTTTTGAAATGTAGAGGATTTCCAAAAGATCATTTGCTTTCGCCCATATCATCCCTTCTGATGACATTGGCATCTCATCAAAAATGCATTCTCTTATTGTTACGCCTTTCCCATCCAATATTCCCCACTTTTCATTTTTCTTTGCGAAAAAAAATCCGTCAACGTTATAGGTGGTTAAATCATAATTGCAAGGCAAAATATCATTGCCCGATTTATCGATAATTCCCCACTTGCCATTTTTTTTAACCCTTGCATAACCATTCGAAAATTTCCAAGCTTCTTCAAAACGAAAGGGGATGGTTTCTTTACCCAAAGTATCTATATAGCCATATTTCCCATTTTTCTTAACGCTTGCCAACCCCTCAAAAAAATGATCTGCTATTTCATATGTGCAATTTATGATAATCTTTCCTTGCTCATTTGAGTAACCCCACATTTTGGCACTTCTAAACGGAATTAAAAGTTTGCTTTCTAGTTCCATAATTTTAAAATTTTCTAATGAATGAGCACAGAGTGGGCATGAGAATCGGTATTATGATTGCACTTTAAAATAAACATGATTATTAGGATCATTGTCTGAGTTTAGGTTTGTACCCTTTACAATTTGAAGAACATCGCTTTCCGGTGTTGGTAATGCACCCCTGAGTAACATTCTTTGCTTGAATGATTCAGTTAACATTGTTAAATAAATCGAATAACCAAAGTAATCTCCAACCATAAAAATGAGCCAAATCATCCTTTTCCCTAACCCTAAGTGCTGCATCTCAAGAGGAAGCCCAATATTCGGGATATATATTGCCTTATTACTTTCACGGACCTCAAGTTTAAGTAAGCATGTTCTTTCGCCGCTTTTACCTTCAATGGCTGTTGCTTCGATAAGTTCATACTTTTCAACTTCAAATTGAAAATCTTCAATTTTTACTAATTGTAGCAGTTCCCTTAAACGTTCAATTATTATTTGCTCAACTGTATTCATATCTTGTTAGTTATAAAAGTAAAATTAATTATTTATTGAGCTTTCAATTTCATCTAGAACTTTTTCTAATTCTTCGGTTATACGTTTGCCACTAAAACGTAATGACCTTATACCAAGAGCACTAAGACTCTCATCTATCGTTTTATCCTTTTCTTCATCATGAAATTCTTTCCCATCACAAAATAAAGCTAATTTGTAGGTAGGGTAAAAAAAGTCCGCCGAAGTAATAAGTCTATCTTCAGGTAGGAAAATTTCCTGCTCAGCCATTTTATAATAATTGGGGAAAATTTCGCCGCTTCTATAAAAGCTCATTTGTACCTCAGGAATAATACCCCTGACATATAAGCCTTGTAATAAAAACAACTCAATCGGTGAATTGCAGCCCCATATTTGTCGTGGATTAGTGTTAATAAATGGCTTGAAATACCTATTTATTTTATATTTTTTATATTTAGAATTAATTGCTTTTCTATACTCTTTATTTTCTGAAAGTATAACTTCATTCTTATTAAATACAGGACACAAAAAATACATACCCCATTCAAATCCTGTGCTGTCTGTAAAGTCTTTCGTGGTAATTTTTGAGAATAAAGAATAATGAGCTCCATAACCTTTATACCATTCTTCGAAGGGTATAAACTCAGTAAAAACATTTCCGCCTTCTTGACATAGTTTTTCCAAATCGAATTGTCGCAGCAAGTTGATGTTCCATGTGTCGATAACGTTGTCTTTTGTCATAGGCAATAAAGAAACGCTGTAAGGTAAACCCCTAAGGACTTTTGGGGATACTTCTTCTACAACAAAGAAATGTACAACAAGAGAAATTGCCTGAAATTCAGTCACACCGATACTCTCAAAATACTCATATTCTTCTTCCAAAGGATTAACAAATACGATAGCAGCCTGGTTGCCGTCGACACTGCCATTTTTTCCAATAAATTCAAATCTTGAATTAGTCAGCGGAAGAATTCCATTGAGGGTATGAAAGTCAAAGTTTAATAGGGGCGGAAGCTGTTTATAATCGACATCCATGTCGTATCCTTGTGGAAACTCAGAGTAGAATTTTATGTTATCAACTAAATATTGTGGTCTATTTTCCATCGGGTGTAAAATACGGAGAAAACAAATCGTTTGTCGAAGATAAATTCATTGAAATTTAAGTACCCTCCACCCCCTTTATCACCTCAATAAAATCAATCATATCTTGGATAACTAAGTTAGATATTTCTCCCTCTCTGACTACATTAAAAAAGGATCCTCAGTAAATCTGAAGATCCTTTTTTCGTTATCATAATAATTAAACTAGGTGATTGGCAACTTTGCAAGAGGTATCCAATTCTTTTGTTGGTCCTATAATAAGCTATGCATTTTTGTGCTGACACTAAGAACCTGTCACGACGTGACTGGAAATGTATTTGATAATAATATTTACAATAGCCTGGATTATTATCTGATCCATTGTTTGTTTAGGAAACATTGCATCTCTATCAGCCTTGGAAGCTGCTGAATACGCAGCGACATTGAGCATGTTGTCTGGCGGATAAGCCGAAGTATGCTGATAGGCTACTTGATAAAGATACCTGAAGAATGTTTCATAATTCGCTAATTCAGGGTATGTATTTACCAGTGTTGCAAACTCTGTCTGGGCAGCAGCATCTACTGTAGCACTGTAAGCGCCTGGCAGGCCAGTACGCGTAGCTTGAACGTAACCATAAGGTGCATCAAATGCCTGTTTCTCAAGGTAGGCTACAAATCCGTCCACAACCAATGAATTTGGTATCTGGTTGGCACCAGAGTACAAGAATGGTATTAAGAGCATGTCACCTTTTGCCCAAGCATGTGGAATAGCATCTACCATGTTGAATTGGCTGGTGTTGTCAAGGGCGGTTTCCAAATGCGCAGCAAAGTTTTGCTCACCAGGTGTAGGACCAGCTGTTGGCCATGCCTGTATTTTGCCTGTAACCTTGTTGGTGCTGTTCCAGTTATTGCCATTTTGCAAAATATCGTTTAGGTATACTGCCATGGTAGGGGATAGCGCCCCGCCAAGGCTGTGACCAGTAACAGCCAAAGTAAGTCCAGAAGGCGTACTATCCAGAGCAAGAAAATTACTCAATGCTGTAATCAGGTCTGGATTGCCAGTTGCACCAGTGTTAGCAGGCATACCTAGCAGTATTTGCAAACCAGTGTTTGTTCCTGTAGAAATATATGCGTTGTCAGGTACATTGTTTGTACCTACTACTGATGTCCAAGACACCATCGTGTTCACTGCAAAATCTTCGCTGGACCAATCGAAGACAGAATCAGGATTTGTGCCTGCGATGGCAATGACAATTGTTGACTGAGATGGACTGTACATCATCATCATGGTGTTATCTGCTACAACATTTGCAGCTGTAGGATTTTTTGAATAAACATAGGGGCCCCATAGAGGTTCCCAATCTGTGCCTATGAGAGCCGTTACAGCTGAGTCTGTCCTTATCTTGTTGATGAGGCCAGTAATGTCATCTACCAGCGTTTGGTAGTTTTGTGCTGTGAGACCGAAGCCAGCGTTTGACATAAAATTCCAGCAATAGATTTGCTGTTGCATTCCGTACTGAGGTTGTGCCATAAAAAATAGTTTTAGTGCTTACTCTAGATACCGTTTTCAGCGTACCGGTTTATTTGACTAAACGTTATGAAATACTAAATTAAATATCTCTGTTGTCTTTTACAAGGTTTAGCAAAAACTTTTTAATTTATTAACATAAACACCCATAACAGATAATCAGCAGTAAATTGGCATCATTATGAAGAACAATCGATATGTAATTCATTAATTACCTGTATTGAAAGCGCTCAAACATTCAGAAGGGTCCTATAAATGGAATGTGGGGATGAATATTACTATGGTCCATAATGTCCGAGTAAATAGCATAGATACGCAACAATCAAAAACTATTTCCCTAAATGAAGCCAAGCAATCAAGCAGATTGCGGTCAAAAAAATCACCTCACTTATCAATAAAAACAGCCTTTCTGTACTATTGTTGAAAGGCTATCTTATCACCGCATTATATTTTTTAGAGCAATTCAACTAACGTCATCTCCAGTCAAACACCTCTTCTCGTGTCTGACTCACTAATCTGGCACAAAAATTGAATTATCCCCTTATATGCGCTCACACTTCTTCGCCACTTTTTGTCTGATATTATCTTTCAGTTTGTCCTCATTCGGTCAACGGTTCAGCAACTGTAAGTACACCTACTTCAAAAATGGCAAAAAAGCCACCTCACAGTGTTATGATGCTGATGACCGCTGGGGACAGGCAAGAGCATTTAACGACAAGGGAGCTGTGATATACGAGAAGGAGCTCAGAAAGATAGCAGGTCACAGTTCTGTGCAGTTCAGCTTTTATGAAAACGGCGCAGTAAAAAAAGCAGAATATAGTAGCGCACCAGATGCTGGCATACAGTGGTACCGCACCTACACCACCTTCGCACCAGATGGCACCATTACCAGCGAGATACACAACAATTATGACGACGGCCCAGGCACTACAGCCCCCTTCAAGCGACAAGAATATATAACACCATCTCCCACTCCTTCAGTTAGTCCCACTCCTGCACCAGCTAAGCCTATACCTACCACCATAGAGTGTGCGGTGATATATATTTCTGAGTACTGGTTTATCAATACCACACCCTACAGTGTAGTAGTAACTGCTACTCACAAGTACCGCAAAACAGAAATGAACAGCATCACCCTGCGTCCCCGCCAAAGCGCAAAAGGTGGACAGGTGATACAAGCACAGTTTTTTGATGATCCCACCAAACAATATGACTTCACCGTACGAGCAGTAAAACCCGGCAACAAAACCAAGTTTATCATCCTACCATCCGACAAACAACCCGAACAAACCAGCAAAGAAAATCAACGCTATTACTTCGACATCAGGCGCATTATATAGCCCTGTTTGTGGGCAGTATTGCTACTTTGTTTATATTGCAGCATAATCATTTTTCTATAGCACCATGAGGGGGTTGCACTTGTTACTGATACTGAGCGGCATTTTGCTTTTTGGCTCTTGCAAGCGCGATTTGCTGGAGTTTAGCGAGGTACGGCAACTAACCAGCAACACCACAGTGCGGCTCAATAATATTCGTTTCCTCGACGACAGTATCTGCATCATAGGCGGCGGTTCTACCTTTTATCAGTCTGTTATGCTTCGCTCTGCCGATGGTGGCTACACCTGGTCTGCCGACTCATCAACCGAGGCACCCAAAGAAATGTATGGAATGGGCGTTTCGCCCTCAGGCACCCTATACCTAAGTGGCATAGACGGCTGCATACTACACTCCTCCGACAAAGGTCGCACTTGGCAATTCAATCGAATACTTAATTGGTTAGTATATCGTGGCGGCACATTTGTCACCCCAGATACTGGTATCTTTATCAGTACTATTTTGCAACGTCAGTGTACCATTACCCGGGTCGATTCGAATTTTAATATCATTGACGAACAAACATTCCTGCATGGTCTTAATACCATGTACATGACCGATGACCATACCGCATATGCGCTCGGCTATGGTGCAGTAATGAAGACCACCAATCGGGGCAACACATGGTCTTACCTGCCTGTAGACGGCGATAACTTTACGGCTATGGACATTCATGGCAACGAGATATGGATGTGTGGTGCCAACGGCAGTATTTTCCACTCCACCGATGCTGGTAATAACTGGGGGCGTCAGCGCAATGGCAATGACCTCTCTGTGCGCCGCTATATGCTACGTAGCATACTCTTTACCACCCCTATGCATGGCTGGGCTGTGGGCGACAAGGGCGTAGTGATATACACTAGAGATGGAGGTAATAATTGGTCGGAATACAAACGCTTTACCACACGTACATTACGCGCTATTGCTGCCGCCCCTAATGGAGATCTGGTAGTAGCCGGCGATGAAGGCACCATTTACCGCATCACCCCTCAGTAATCAGTGCATTCTGTCGCCACGTGGCGTTAGTAGTTGCAGCACTTCAGTTTCGGCATTCAGCCATTGTTGCCAGGTGTCTCTTACATGCTGTTCGGTGTAGTACTTTGATGCCAAGTCAATAAACAGGCGGTAATGCCCCGCCTCCGACACCATAAACTTGTAGTAAAACCTGCGCAACGATTCATCCTGTAGGTTTTCAGACAATAGCCTGAACCGCTCACAACTTCTTGCCTCTATCAGTGCGCACAACACTAGTTTGTGCAGTAGTTTTTCCTCATTATTCTTTTGCTTTGGTCCATGTTGCAGCAGCAGGTTCACGTACTCGTCTTTTCGCTGTCGTCCCAGCTCAAAACCTCTCTTCTTCATCTCTGCCCACACCATCCTAAAGTGTCCCCATTCTTCCGTCACTATAGGTGCCAGTGCACTCACTATATCTTCCTTGTCCGCAAAAATCTGTATGATACTGATGCATTGGGTAGCAGCCTTTTGCTCACAAAACGCATGATCTGTTAGTATTTCCTTCAGCGATACCGATGCCAAATCTGCCCACCTAGGGTCTGTAGGCATCTTCAACCCCAGTATTGAGTTTTCTATGGTACTCATATTGTTTCCTAGTTCTACTGCTATTCTTTATTACCTGCTTACAGTGCTTCCAAAATTTGGTCTGCCAATCTATTCGCCCATATTGCATATTCCATACCTGACGGATGCAACAAATCAGGAGCTAGAAAGTCAGGGTTATGTCCATTATGCCTTGTGCTTTCCGTAATCTCTATATAGTTGCAATGCAGCATTTCTGTTATTCCCCTACATGCATCATTGTATGCATCTATTTCTACAGCTATTTTAGCCTTGTCTCTGTCTGCTGCAAAGGGAGTCACTCCCCAGTCTGGTATCGACAACACAAACACACGATTGGGTTGATTATCAGCAAAAAACATTGCCTGATTCAACAGCGATAAAAACTCCTCTCCATAGTTCTCTACAGTTCTGCCTCTATACTGATTGTTCACACCTATCAGTAGCGACACTACACTGAATGTTTCATTTATGTTGTGTTCTCTTATGGCTGTAGCCAGTTCATCAGTAGTCCAACCTGTGGTTGCTATTATCACGGGGTCTGCTACATCGATACCTTTTTCTTTGAGTATAGATACTGTTTTGTTCGGAAAATTATCGGCAGCTAATACCTGCTCCCCTATTGTATAAGAATCGCCCAATGCGAGATATGAAATCATTCTAATCTGGTTTTACAAATGTTGATAATAAAAGCTAGTGCCTACAAAAACTTATGCCTTTTAAAAGGCTTATTTCTGTCAAATAAGTATCTGTATGTTTTCAGGTTTCTGCTGCGTGTAGTACCTAGGCTTTCCGATATGTTTATCATCTTAGGGTTAAAGTCACCTATCCACTGCATCTCATAGTCTTCATACTTTTTCATACTTTGTATCACCTTTGCCCCCTCTATTATCATATAACCATCTATTCCCTTACCCTGAAACTCAGGTATCACACCAAACACTAACCCCACAAAGCGATTGCATTTACCAAACGTCTTCAAAAATAAAAACTTGAGCTTATCCAATATCCCGAATTGACCATTCAGGTGTTTGAAGTACTGATTAAGGTCGGGGATATTCACCCACATAGCTATGGGTTCTTCTTTGTGATACACATACCATATCAGGCTTTCGTCCATCACAGCCTTCATGGTTTTAAACATTTTTTGTACTGTTTTTTCCTCTAACGATTTTCCTCCACCATGTCCCGCCCATGCCTTGTTGTAGATATATGTAAAATCTTGGGCAAATTTACCCAGATTCCTTTTATCTATTTTCTGTGCTCTAAAATCTGGGTTTGCAGCAAACGCAGCATGTCGCTCATAAAATTTATCGCTCAGCCTATTATTAACTTTTAATGCAAAACATACCTGATTGAAGAATGTCTCAAAACCATATTGCTCAAAAAGTGCCTGATAATATGGCGGATTATAATTCATGCCATACAATGGCGAGTAAAAACCATCTGTAAGCAATCCCCACCATTTATCGCGCTCCCCAAAGTTTATAGGGCCATCCATCGCTTCCATGTTACGGTCTTGTAGCCATTTCTTACAATGGTCAAACATAAACCTCGCATGTTCCATATTGTCATCACACTCAAAAAAGCCTATGCCCCCAGTGGGTTGTTCTTGTTTATACTGTCTGTTTACAAATGCTGCAATACGCCCCACTGCATTACCCGCATCATCCATCAGTATCCAGCGCATACATTCACCTCTCTTAAAGAATTTGTTCTTTACCGGGTCAAATACCTCTTCTATATCTTTATCTAATGGTCTTATCCAATTCGGGTCATTTTTATATACATTGATAGAAACCAGTAAGAACATTTTTTTATCATTCTCCGTTTTCACTTCATGCATCCGCATAGCCATAGCTTCATATTATTTGTAGTGAAGGCTAAGGTAAGTAAGATTTACAAATCATACATTACGTAGGCATACAATCATTGCCCTATTATGCCGTATTGAGGTATGTGCATCACCGTAATCAATCGAAAAAACAACAGAAAACATGAAAAGTTGATTTCAGCGTCAATAAACACAAATAAATATCAAAATACTGCAATAATAATATAATGCGTATTGTCTGAATTATCAGAATGTTATAAGAATAATAAAATTTCGCAACCCAAAACACAATTATCCTGTGATATTAGTTATTGTTGTTGTGAAATAAATTCCACAACTTTGTTGAAATTCGGTATGTATATAGCTATATCTACTGCTTTTTTACCCAATTGATGTCTGCTTTTGCTTGCAAACACGGTCATCTTTATAGCATTCTTAATTACACATAAACTACGATCTATGAGCTTCAAGCGATTAGTGTCAATGGA
>CAZRPA010000032.1:0-8937 GCA_964601855.1 uncultured Flavipsychrobacter sp.
GATTGGGTTATATGGCAGGTCCAAAACATCTGGTGCAAGCATGTGATAAACTACAAGCACAGTTTACATCTGGTGCCAACTCTATTACTCAAAGAGCATCTATTGTGGCACTGCTTAGTGACCTAAAGCCTACACATGACATGGTAGCTGCCTACAAAGAAAGAAGAGACTTTGTAATAAACGCTCTACAAAATATGCCTGGTGTGAAATCTAATAGCCCTGGTGGTGCATTTTACGCATTCCCTCAAGCCATTCTTTGGAAAAAGCTATGGTGAGTACACCATCAACAATGACGTAGATATGAGTATGTATCTTCTTAATGAGGGTCATGTGTCTACAGTAGCTGGCAGTGCTTTTGGTAATCCGAATTGTATCCGTTTATCTTTTGCGACATCGATGGACAACCTCAAAGAAGCAATGACTAGGATAGGTGCTGCACTAGCAAAGCTATCTTAATATTAATAAAAATAACTTATCTATAAAGAGTGCCGGAAAAAATCCAGCACTCTTTTTTATTGTGATTACAAGGTGCTCGTATATAATATTATGTATTATGTAAACTATTTTTGATACAATAAGTCATAGAGCAGAAATAATTTGTTTTTTTTCGCATCCATTACATTATCTTAATTTTCCAATTTATTAGGCGCTGATAAGATTATGATGAAGAAGATATTGCTGTTTGTATTCGTATTTATTGCTTTAGGTTTTCCGGTTTTTGCACAGGTTTTTACCCTATCCGGTACTGTAAATGATAAAAGAGACAACACACCCATTGTCGGGGTTAGTATAACTGTATCTAAGACGAGTGACAAAGGGGTAAAAACTGGAACTGTTACCGACCTAAATGGCAATTATGTAATCACTGGATTGAAAAATGGTACTTACTTTGTAGAATTGGAATATGTAGGTTATAGAAAACTAGGTAGGAATATTACGATTTCCAACGAATCACAATCGATGGGAGTACTGAAACTGGAAACAGAAGCGAAACAACTAAAAGAGTTAACTGTTGCGGGCAAACAAATAAGAGCCGAACAAAAAGGAGACACAAGCCAGTTTAGAGCAGATGCATACAAAACAAACCCAGACGCTACCACTGAAGACTTGGTGACCAAAATGCCAGGTGTAACATCGGACAACACTGGCCTAAAAGTAAATGGTGAAAATGTGCAACAAATATTGGTAGATGGCAAACCATTTTTCGGGAATGACCCTTCTGTGGCCTTAAAGAACATGCCAGCTGAAGTGATAGACAAAATTCAGATTTTTGATAGGCTGAGCGATCAGGCAGGTTTTACAGGGTTTGATGACGGTAATGCACAAAAAACAATGAATATCATAACTAAGCGCAACAAGAGCGAAGGTGTGTTTGGGAAAATATACGCTGGATATGGCACTGATGAAAGATATCTGGTTGGTGGTAATCTCAATATTTTCAAGGGTAATAGGCGTATTTCTGTGTTAGGATTGTCAAATAATGTAAATCAACAGAATTTTAGTGCAGAAGATATACTAGGTGCTACTGGTGGTTCGCAAGGTGGTAGTAGAGGAGGCAGAAGAGGTGGGGGCGGCAACAGCGGCAACAACTTTATGGTAGGTCAGCAAGGAGGAATAGCAGCTACTAATGCTATAGGGCTGAATTACAGCAACAACTGGGGCAAAAAAATAAAAGTTAGTGCAAGTTACTTCTTCAACAATACAGAAAACACCAATAATTCAGGCATTAGCAGAAACTACTTCAACAATCCTGATAGTACAGTGCTTTATACTGACAACAATACTTCTCAAACACTCAACAATAATCATAGGTTTAATGCAAGGTTTGAGTACACAATAGATTCTTCTAACTCCATTACATTTACTCCATCGCTTAGTTTGCAAGAAAACAATTCTTCGACCACAGGTATTGCCAATAACAGTGCCGGAGATGTGCTGCAAAGCCTTACCAATAACAAAACGAGTGCGTACAGCAACGGATACAATTCATCTGGCAATCTACTATATCAACACAAATTCGGAAAACCAAGTAGAACCATATCACTGAACCTTAGTGGCTCGCTGAATGAAAAGACGGGAGATGGCACAAACTATTCTACAAATGAGTTTTATAGTATAGATACTACCAAAGACCGAAGAGACCAACAATATGACTTGTACACAAACAACACTACCCTATCGGCAAATCTGTCTTACACAGAACCAATAGGTAAATCGGGGCAACTGATGTTCTCTTACAATCCATCTATCAGCAATAATATGTCAGACAAGGATACACGTTCATTAAACGCAGCAACTAACGCATACAGCGAAAAAGACACCCTTTTCTCGAGTAATTATAACAACAGCTATAATACACAAAGAGCAGGAATTAGCTACAGGATAAACAACAAAAAATCCAATTTCAACATTGGTACAAATGTGCAACAAGCAACATTGAATGGTGTGCAGGTTTTCCCTAAAAACTTCAATACCGAGAGATTATTCAATAATGTTTTACCAAACTTGTTTTATAACCATAAGTATGAAGATGGTAGGAACTTAAGAATAATGTATCGTACTAGCACCGATGTACCGTCGGTATCTCAATTGCAGAATGTGATAGACATATCAAACCCAATTTTATTGAGAACAGGAAATGTGTCATTAAATCAAACTTTTGAACAGCGACTGATAGTGCGTTATGGGCTTACTAAATCGCAATCTGGAAGAAATTTCTATCTGAATATGTTTATTAGTAACACTAATGACTACATAGCCAATGCTACCTATATACCCACCAGAGATTCATTATTTTCTGACCCAGTTACCAATACGTCTATACTTATTAACAGAGGTAGTCAATTATCACAACCTGTAAATCTCGATGGTTATTGGAATACCAGACTATTTGCTACATATGGTCTTCCCGTAGGAATTATTAAGAGTAATATAAACTTTATAAGTGGGCTCAACTATGTGCGTACACCAGGTATAATAAACACATTACTGAACTACTCTGACAACTATATACCCTCGTTAGGTATGGTGCTGAGTAGCAACGTGAGTGAAAATATAGATTTCACATTATCCTACACCGGCTACTACAATGTGATAAACAACAGCATACAAAGCAGTGCTACCAACAACTTTTACAATCATAATGCTTCCTTCAGAATTAACTGGATATTTCTGAAAAATTTTGTTCTAAACACCAATATTACCAACAATTACTATACGGCATTTAGTGGCACTGGAACCCAAAACTATTACTTATGGGGAGCGTTTCTAGGTTACAAGTTTATGAAAAAAAGTATGGAAGCACGGATAAGTGTGTATGATATTTTGAATCAGAATACTAGCGTTAACAGATCTGTTTCTGAAACATATATTGAAAATACCAACACGCAAGTATTGAGACAATACTTTATGTTTCAGCTTACCTACAATATACGCAAATTCAAAGGGTCTCCCCCACCCGAGCCAGAGAAAGCTGATAATAACTACATGCAAATACCTGGAGTACCTGATTACAGGAAATAGCTGATTATCTTTGCTCAAATAACAGTAATGGCACGAATTATAGCATTAGACATAGGTAAGAAAAGAACAGGAATTGCTGTAACCGATCCGTTGCAAATAATTGCTACTGCTCTGGACACTGTAGAAACAGGTGAGCTAATAGGCTACCTAAAAAAGTATATTGCTGCAGAACCAGTAGAGAAAGTGATAGTAGGCTATCCATTAAATATGGACGAAACACCTACAGACGCTACACCTATAGTAGAGAAATTCATACTAAAATTCAAAAACGTATTCCCGAACATGCCTGTAGAAAAAACTGATGAGCGAATGACTTCGCGCATAGCATCGCAGCAAATAGCAGGTATGGGACTAAAAAAGAAAACCCGAGAACAAAAAGAACTGATAGATGCTGTAAGTGCAGTAATGATGCTGCAAGAAGTACTAGAGAACAAAAACTATTGACTACATTTTACATATCATATATAACGGCAACTATTTTTAAATTTACATTGTAGTTCTACTTCAAAAAGACATTTTGATACTGTACAGCATTTTTTTGTGGCTTTTCAGATTAGGTATTGGTATCAATGCCCTCTATAACCATAAAACCAAATTATGGATAGAAGGCAGAAAAAACTGGCGCATACAACTGACCCAAAAACTTTCTTCAAACGAAAAAAGAATATGGATTCATTGTTCTTCGCTGGGAGAGTTTGAGCAAGGAAGACCACTGATAGAGTCAGTAAAAAAACAATATCCCAATTACAAGATTGTACTTACGTTTTTTTCGCCATCTGGATTTGAGCATTGCAAAAACTATACTACAGCAGATTATATTTTTTACCTACCAATGGACGGTAAAAAAGCTGCAAAACACTTTATTACATTAATAAATCCATCGCTGGTTTTGTTTGTGAAATATGAGTTTTGGCATTATTACCTATCAGAAGTTAATAAGCGAAAAACACCGTTATTGTTAGTTTCTGCAGCTTTCCGCCCGTCACAAGCATTTTTCAAATGGTATGGTGGTTTTTTTAGGAACATGCTTGGCTATTTTACGCAAATACATGTACAAGACGATAAGTCGGCAAAGCTGCTTGAAGGAATAGGTTTTAAAGAAAATGTATTTGTAACTGGAGATACTAGGTATGACAGGGTAAATGAAATAGCTACAAAACTGAGATCAATACCAGAAATAGAACAATATAAGGCACACAATAAGATTATAATAGCAGGTAGCACATGGGCTGCTGACGAACAAATACTACATAGTTACTTACCATCATTGCCACAAGGCTGGAAAATGATCATAGCTCCGCACGAAATTGATTCGACCCATATCAATCAGCTTGTAACATTATTTGGGAATGAAGCGGTACTATATTCGAGTTTTATAGTCAACAAAAAGGCTGATGCCAAAGTGTTGATTATAGATAATATAGGAATGCTATCTAGCCTATATGCCTATGGCAATGTAGCATATGTGGGTGGTGGATTTTTGAAAGGTGGCATACATAATACCCTAGAGCCAGCTATTTTTGGATTGCCCATTGTTTTCGGTCCTGTTTATCAAAAATTTACTGAGGCGGTAAGTATGGTCGTTGAAGAAGTCGCCTTTGCTGCAAATACGCAAACCGAAGCGGTAACTATACTCAGTAGCTTAGTAAATGATGAACCACGCAGAAATGTAATACATCAAAGGTTGAAACATTTTATGAGTAGCAATACTGGTGCTGCTGAAAGAATATTGTCAAATATCAATAATAAAGGGTGGCTATCTTAATTTTCGTATTCAGATACTACGGTTATAACAATAGTTTGTGCTACCCTATTATTATCTTTGCCATCTCAAAAAAATAATCTCATGCCCGGAACAGAACTATTCGGAAACGAAGAACGTAAAGAAATAAATGACGTACTGGAAACAGGAATTCTGTTTCGCTATAACCACGACCAGCAACGTAACGGCATATGGAAAGCCAAAGACTTTGAAGCTGAAGTGTGTAAAATAACTGGCGCTAAATATGCACATGCTATGTCTAGCGGTTCTACTGCTATAGCTACAGCACTTGCAGCATCGGGCATAGGCACTGGCGATGAGGTAATTGTACCACCATTTACCTACATAGCTACAGTAGAAGCTGTACTGTTTGTGGGTGCCATACCGGTGTTTGCAGAGGTTGATGAAACACTTTGTCTCAGTGCTGCAGGCATTAAAAATGCTATTACCCCCAATACAAAAGCTGTATGCCTAGTGCATATGTGCGGTGGTATGGCAGACATGGACGGCATTATGGCTGTAGTTAATGAGCACAATCTGATACTTGTAGAAGATGCTGGTCAAGCATTTGCTGCTAGCTACAAGGGCACTGCAACAGGGCTTTTTGGTACTGCGGGTAGTTATTCCTTTGACTTTTTTAAGATAGCCACTGCGGGCGAAGGTGGTGTGCTGGTGACTAATGATGAAGCTGTTTACAAACTAGCAGATTCGTATAGCGATCATGGTCATGACCATGTGGGTAGCAACCGTGGCATGGAACAACACCCTATACTGGGTTTTAACTACCGCATAAGCGAACTGCATGCTGCTGTAGGCGTAGCTCAGACACGTAAGGTGCCACACATACGTGAGGTGAACCGAAAACACAAACAAATGATGGTAAACATACTATCGCAAACTGAGGGAATATCTTTTGCACATCTGTGCGACCCTGATGGTGACTCTGCTACTTTCCTGAATATACTAATGCCCGATACTGAAACCGCTGCACGTACGGTAGCAGAGATGAACAAAGCAGGAATAGGTGGGTTCAACTACTGGTACACCAATATGTACCATTTTATTAACCAATGGGATCATATCAAAAACCTGAGAACTGCATCGAAACTACCGGTACAGGTATTGGGTCATGCACAGGATTATACCAATCTTCATTTGCCCAAATCGCAGGAAGTAATAGGTAGGCTGATATCGTTTGGAATACGCTGCACATGGACAGAAGAAGAAGTAGCAACACTGGCTGGCAGAATAGCTGCAAGTGCCAAAGCGGCTATGAGTGTGGAGCAAGCAACAGCGTAATTGGTAATCACGAAAAATACTAGTAAAGCAATATAACCATCCATTGCATGCACAAGAATTTCAAAAATATTGATAAAGTAGTTTTTGGTAGAGGTAGTTTTTCAATGCTGGAAAGCATACTGGAAGATAAACGCAGTGAAAACGATCATTTCTTTCTATACGTGGTTGACAACTACTTTAAAGGTAAAGAACTGGAACAGCGACTACCTGCCAAAAGTAATGACGTGGTGAAGTTTATAGATGTAGACCCACACGAACCCACTACAGACCAGATAGACAATCTAAGGGATGAAGTGCTAAAAAACCATGGATTACCATCTGGTGTAGTAGGCATAGGTGGTGGTAGCATAATGGATATTGCTAAGGCAGTGTCACTTATGTTTACCAATGAAGGTTCATCTACCTTGTACCAAGGGCTGAACCTGATAAAAAAGCCGGGAATTTATCATTTAGGCATACCTACTATCTCTGGTACTGGTGCTGAGGTATCTATGACAGCAGTACTGACAGGACCAGAGAAAAAACTAGGGCTGAAATGCGACTGGACAGTTTTCAACCAAGTGATACTGGATGCCGAACTTACCAGTACAGTACCTGTGGACAAATGGCTGTATACCGGCATGGATACCTATATACACTGTATAGAATCTGAACAGGGTACGCTTAATAATGCATACAGCCATGCTTATGCAGAGCAGGCATTGAAACTATGCCGGGAAATATATCTGGGAGAAAATGCTGGTCAATCGCCCGAAAATGATGACAAACTAATGGTAGCTAGTATGATGGGTGGGCTTAGCCTTACTTATTCTGAAGTAGGTGTGTGTCATGCATTGTCTTATGGGTTGTCTAAAATTCTGGGTGAAAAACATTGCTATGCAAATTGCCTAGCGTTTCAGCATCTCGAAGACTATTATGGAGAAGGTGTAAGCGAACTGAAACAAATGCTTACCCGTCACAATGTGACCCTACCCACAGGGCTGAGCAAAAACTGGACCAATGAGCAAATAACAGCGATGGCTCATGTAGCTTACAATTTGCCGCACATGTGGAACCATGCTATAGGCGCAGACTGGAAAGATAAAATAACCATTGATACTATAGAGGCGCTTTACAGAAGAATGTAATACTCGATATAGTCATCAATACACTAACAAGAAAATAAAATAATCATATAATGAGCTTAAAAAAAGTAAATGTCGGTAATATAGTATGTGGTGCAGATGAGTTGTTTCTGATATCTGGTCCGTGTGTGATTGAGGACGAAACAATAATGATGAAAACAGCCGAAAAATTGAAAGAAGTAAGTGAGCGGTTGAATATTCCTATCATATACAAATCTTCGTTTCTGAAAGACAATCGTAGTAGCCTTAGTTATTATGATGGTCCTGGACTAGACAAAGGCTTGAAAATACTGGCCAAAGTAAAAGAGCAATTTGGCTTCACCTTGCTAACAGACATTCACTACCCCGACCATGCTGCCCCTACTGCTGAGGTGTGTGATGTATTGCAGATACCTGCATACCTATGCATGCAATCGGGATTGATGGTAGCTGCAGCAAAAACAGGCAAGGTGGTGAACATAAAACACGGACAGTTTTTGGCACCAGACAATATGAAACACCCTGTGGCTAAGTGTGTAGCTGCTGGCAATGATAATATAATACTAACTGAGCGTGGATACACAATGGGCTATAACGACCTCGTAGTAGACCCTCGTAGTTTTTATCATCTCAACCAAATAGGTTATCCGGTAGTATTTGATATCACGCATGCTATTCGTAAATATGGCATACCTAGTGCCGATGCAAAAGGCGGTGCTAGAGAGTTTTTGCCTGTACTTAGCAGGTCTGGCGTAGCTGCTGGTGTGGATGGTATATTTATAGAAACCCACCCCGACCCAGAAAAAGCACTATGTGATGCAGCTAGCCAGCTAAGTGTATATGCGCTGGAGGAGTTCTTGAAACCACTAATTGAATTGCACGCTATAGAAGTGAAATACAGAAACTAATACCTGTAATCATTAACCCTACAAGAGTTCTTTATACATTTAATAATTATTGTAAAATTCTTGAAAAACATCTCTATGAAGAAAGTATTAATACTAGCATCGTTGTTTTTAGCTACTCAAACTCAGGCTCAAAAGAAAACAACCTATTTCGAAAACGGCAAAAAATCATTCGAGGGAGATTTCTCGTTTGGTTTATTCAATCAAAATATTCGGGATTTTTACAATTTTGATACTGCGAGTGATAGCCGAAGGGCAAACAGTATGAACATGTCTTTCAGAGGTATGGAAAGAGAAGCCCAACCCCAGAAGATATATAATGGTAAATGCACCTTTTATTATGATA
>CAZRPA010000032.1:8947-30687 GCA_964601855.1 uncultured Flavipsychrobacter sp.
CAGACAAGGTATAAAAACCGGTGTATTTAGTTACAACTATTATGACGGAAGTAAAGAAGCTGAACTGAATTATGAAAATGGAATGGCCAACGGCAAATGGCAAGGTTGGCACAAAAATGGCAAAACCAGATTTGAGCAACAATATGTAGCTATTTCTGAAACTGAAATAGATACTATGCTAGCCAAAAAAATGAGAGCAACTACCCCACTTATTGGTGGTTCATTGATGCAAACCAGAGGTAATATGCGCAATTTTGGGAATGATTCTTTGCGTAAATTGCCTAGTGGTGTATTTAGTAAATTCCTAGAGCAGGAGAACTCATTTTTCAAAAACTCGCATTGGAATGGTGAGTTCACATCCAATTATGAGAATGGTAAAAAATGTACCGAGATGCGCTACACCAATGATGTGCGCTCAGGTACCTGGAAATATTGGAGTGCTGATGGTGAACTGTACGTGTCTTTAACTTTTACCGATGGTAAAATCACAGATGCAGTCAACAAGTTGCCAGCAGATATGCAACAAAACACACCAATGAGACCGGTAGATCGCCAAATACCCGGCTTCAAGGACAGACTAAATGATTCTACAAGAAGTAAAATGGGTGCTAATTCAGCTTCCAGACCTGATCAACAACCTACACCTGGTGTAGATCCTAGGAAATACATTGATGAGAATCTAAAGTATCCTGAGGCAGCACTTGCCAACAAAGTAATGGGTCCTGTACTTGTAAAGTTTACTGTAAATGAAGATGGCACAACAGCCAACCATGAAGTGGTAAAAGGGCTTGGATATGGATGTGACGAAGAAGCAGTGAGAGTGATAAAAAGTATGCCAGCTTGGAAACCTGCAATGAAAGATGGCAAACCAATGAAGGGTTCTGCTAGCTTACCTGTGTTTTTTAGACCTGCTCCACCTAAAAAGTAGTTCAAAGTCTGTTTTATAAATAAAATTCTACAAGCAGCATGAGTTATAGCGGGCCAGAAATAAGGACAGTTAATGTCACTAGATATATAACTCCACTTAGGGAGGGTGGCTCCATGCCTGCTATCGCTGCTGCCGATGATAATTTTATGTATGTGCTCAAGTTCAGAGGTGCAGGTCAGGGACGAAAAGCATTGATAGCAGAGCTTATAGGTGGCGAAATAGCTCGTGCTCTAGGATTGCGCATGCCCGAAATAGTATTTGCAACGCTAGACGAAGCATTTGGACGAACAGAACCTGATGAAGAAATACAAGACCTGCTAAAGGCAAGTATAGGTATTAATCTGGCTATACATTATTTGTCTGGTGCCATCACCTTCGACCCTACTGTAACTAAGGTAGATGCTATAGAAGCATCTAAAATTGTTTGGCTCGATTGTTTGTTAATGAATGTAGACCGTACCTGCCGCAACACCAACATGCTGCTGTGGAATAAAGAATTGTGGTTGATAGACCATGGTGCATCTCTATATTTTCATCATTCTTGGCAAAACTGGGCAGAGAAGGCTTCCATGCCTTTTTCGCATATTAAGGACCATGTTCTGTTGCCACAAGCAACAGAACTTTCGTCAATAGACAATACATACTCGAAAATCTTAACAAATGAACTCATTCAGAAGATAGTGAAGCTTATCCCGGATGATTGGCTATCATACGATTCGCCATTTGCATCCGTAGCAGAGCACCGTCAAGCGTACTATCAGTTTCTCACTACACGAGTAGCCCATTCTCAAACCTATGTAAAAGCTGCACAAGATGCCAGAACTGCACTTATTTGAGTATGCCGTGCTTCGTATAGTACCTAGGGTGGAACGTGAAGAATTTCTCAATGTGGGGGTTGTATTGTATTGCAGTAAGGGGCGTTTTCTGAAAGTAAAATACTTACTGGATGCAAACAAAATAACTGCATTTGCCCCTCAACTAGACTTAGACTAAATAGCATCATATCTTCAGGCATTTGACCATATATGCCAGGCAAAACCAGACAGTGGGACGATTGGTAAATTACCTATTGCCGAGCGTTTCCGCTGGCTCACTGCTACTCGTAGTACTGTAGTACAGTCATCGAAGGTACACCCAGGATTGTGTAATGCTCCTGACGACACGCTGGAAAAAATCTATACGCAAATGGTGCTTTAGGATTTTTAATACCACTCATTCATTTTTCTTCCAAAAAAAATGCAATGTTGATAATCATTCAATTGATTGTCAACATTGCATTACTTGAGAACCAAACTCAGAAGTAGTTTGATATATCTATTAACTATATTGCTCTTTTACCTGAGCTTCTACTACTGCCAGCGATATCATGTTAACTATTTGCCTTACTGTACTACCAAGCTGCAACACATATACTGGCTTGCGAAGACCCAGTAATATAGGACCAACAGCCTCTGCACCACCTACCTCTTGCAGCAAGTGATAAGCAATATTGCCAGCTGCCAGATTGGGGAAAATCAACACATTTGGCGATTCATTTACCAGATCAGAAAATGGATAGTTTTCCTTTAGCAGGTCTTTATTGAATGCTACACCCGCCTGCACCTCTCCATCTATAATAAGGTCTGGATTGTCATATTTTATTCGAGCTACTGCATTTCGTACTATAGTAGCTTCTTGCGATGGACTACTACCGAAATTGGAGTAAGACAGCATCGCAATCCTAGGCTTGATGTTGAAGCTGCTAACCATGTCAGCAGTAAGCATTGTTATATCAATGAGTTCATCTTCTGTAGGGAAGAAGTTGAGCGTAGTGTCTGCGAAAAACAAAGGACCTTTTTTGGTAAGCATAATATACATACCAGCTACTCGTTTCACGCCTTCTTCCATGCCTATTATTTCCAATGCTGGTTTTATAGTGTCTGGATACTTGCGTGTAAGACCAGATAACATAGCGTCGGCATCGCCATTATGCACCATCATACACCCAAAATAGGTGCGCTCTCTCATGGTTTTTTTAGCTTCATAAAGGTTTACACCTCTACGTTGGCGCATTCCAAAGTACAGTTCGCCATACTTATTGCGCATGTCTTCGGCATCATCGCCCTTAGGGTCTATGATTTTTACACCATCTAAATGCAATCCATACTGATCTATCATAGAGGCAATCTTCTCTTTATTGCCCAACAGTATAGGTATAGCAATACCCTCGTCATTGGCAATTTGTGCCGCCTTTAATACTTTGATGTTTTCGGCCTCAGTAAACACTACCCTCTTTGGGTTTTGTTTTGCTTTGTTATTAATGTATTTAAGCAGATTGTCGTAAGAACCTGAACGGCGATACAATTCCATTTCATACTGCGTCCAGTCTGCTATAGGTTTGCGAGCTACACCACTTTCCATAGCAGCTTTGGCTACTGCTGTAGATACGCTTACCAGCAAACGTGGATCCATAGGCTTAGGTATGATGTATGTGGGACTAAATACCAAATGATTATTGTTGTAAGCTACGTTAACAATATCTGGTACCGGCTCTTTAGCCAGTGCAGCCAATGCATAAACAGCAGCCAGCTTCATTTCTTCGTTTATGGTACTTGCTCTTACATCTAGTGCCCCTCTGAATATGTAAGGGAATCCCAGCACATTATTCACCTGGTTGGGATAGTCACTTCTGCCTGTAGCCATTATTACATCGGGGCGAGCGTCCAGTGCATCGTCGTAAGTAATTTCTGGATTAGGATTAGCCAGTGCAAAAACAATTGGTTTTTCTGCCATTCCTTTCACCATGTCTTTAGAAACGATATTCCCCTTTGATAATCCTATAAAAACATCGGCACCTACCATCGCATCAGCGAGGCTTATTGCTTCCATGTTTTGTGCAAATGGACGCTTGTTATCGTCAAGGTCTGTACGGCTAGCTACTATCAGTCCTTTGGTGTCATACATATACATATTCTCTTGCAGCACACCTAACTTCCGGTAAATTTTGCAGCAGGAGATAGCCGATGCACCTGCACCACTTATTACCATTTTAATGCTATCGATAGGTTTTCCTACCAATTCAAGCGCATTCAACAAAGCTGCACCCGATATTATAGCGGTGCCATGCTGGTCGTCGTGCATTACAGGTATGCTCAATTCTTCTTTCAGTCTTCGTTCGATCTCGAAACACTCAGGGGCTTTAATATCTTCGAGGTTTATGCCTCCAAATGTTGGCTCCAATGCCTTTACCACCTTCACAAATTCATCTATCTCCTTGACATTCAGTTCTATATCAAACACATCAATGTCAGCATATATCTTAAACAACAGCCCTTTACCTTCCATAACTGGCTTTGAAGCTTCTGGTCCTATATCGCCCAAACCTAAAACAGCTGTGCCATTGCTTATCACAGCTACAAGATTACCTTTTGCAGTGTACTTATAAACATCGTCAGGGTTGGCATGGATTTCCATACAAGGGTCTGCCACACCTGGCGAATATGCTAATGCAAGATCTCTTTGTGTTTTCGTTTCTTTGGTTGGTATTACTTCTATTTTTCCAGGTCTACCTTTAGCATGATACTCAAGTGCGTCTTCCTTTCTTATAAGTTGTGCCATTAAATAAGTATTTATGTCGCCCAAATTACATAATAGGCACCACATTTAGTGTCTAAAAAAGAATATAAAAATTTATCAAAAACGACTTTTAGGTATTGGCATCCCACTCAAATTTTTAGCTTATCAATGTTCTGCAAATAAACATCAATATCAAGACCATAGTTACAAGTCATATTTCATGTTGGTCGGTTGTTTATCTTATATTTACACCTTCAATAAGGTTAAGACTATGAATGCTAAAAAAATTTGGTTGATAATAATTATTCTGGCAATTGTTGCCATAGTATTAGTTGTTATATCTAAAACTACAGGAAACAAGGGAACCAAAATAGCCATAGAAAAAGTATCGAGGCATACCATTACAGAAACAGTGTCGGCTAGTGGCAAAATTTACCCTGAAACGGAAGTAAAAATAGCACCAGAAGTAAGTGGAGAAATAACGATGCTGAATGTAGAAGAGGGAGATAGTGTGCATAAAGGCGATGTACTGGTAAAAATCAATGCAGCTATTTATAGCTCGTTAGTGAATCAAGCTTCAGCATCGGTAGAGCAAACAAAAGCAAGCGCCAATAATACACGCGAAATGATGGCACAAGCAGAATCGCAGTACAGATTGGCATCAAAAACACATGAAAGAAACAAAAAACTGTTTGAACAAAAGGTTATATCCCAACTAGAATTTGAGCAAGGTGAAGCTTCTTACCTTTCAGCCAAAGCAGCGCTTGATGCTGCTAAAGCTTCTACATCTGGCGGTGGATATGTAGTGCAGGGAGCACTAGCCAGCCTGTCGCAAGCACGCGAAAACCTACAACGTACTACTATCATAGCCCCTACAGATGGCATCATATCCCAGCTAAGTGTAAAAAAAGGCGAACGTGTAGTGGGTACTGCGCAGATGGCAGGTACACAAATGCTGACAATAGCAGACATGAGCCGGATAGAAGTAAGAGTGGATGTAAGCGAAACCGACATATCGAAAGTAAAAATTGGTGATACTTGTATCATAGATGCTGATGCTTACAGGAACAGGAAATTTAAAGGATTAGTATCGAAGGTAGCGGTAAGTAGCACAAGTGGCAGTATAGCCTCGGCTGGCAATAGTACAGACCAAGTAACAAACTACACTGTTCACATTCTCATTTTACCTTCAAGCTATGCCGATATTTCTGAAAAGCTAGGCAAAGGTAAATTCCCATTCAAACCCGGAATGTCTGCATCTGTAGAAATTCTAACCAACAAACAAGAAAATATTCTTTCAGTTCCAGTCAATGCTGTCACTACCCGCGATTGGCCCGACAGTATGAAAAACAAAGAAGAACTTGCAAACATAACTAGCGAAATAAGGCAAGTTGTATTTGTGTACAATCAATCAGACAAGACTGTATTGCTCAGAGATGTAAAAACAGGACTACAGGACAACAAGTATTTAGAAATAATAAGTGGCATAACTGAAAATGACCAAATAGTGACTGCTCCTTATGGTGCAATAGCACGATTACTGTCTGATAAATCGAAAGTAGAAGTAGTTGACAAAAAGGTTCTTTTTGAGTCGAAGAATAAAGAGAAAGAATAATATCGTGCTCTATTTCTTTGTGAGGTATAACGAATGGCCCATTTTCAAAGATAATAGTGATAACATAAAAAGATCCTAGCTTTACTCATAATAAAATTTTCAATAGAGACCATGAAAAAAACACTTTTTGCCGTTGCTTTACTGTCTACCTTTTCTGCTTATGCTCAACCAGCAGGGTATTACGATGCTGCTCTAGGGCTTAATGGACAATCACTAAGGGCAGCACTAAGTAGCATTATAAGACCACATACCGAACTATCATACACACCAGGTCTATGGAATGCCTATAATACAACAGACAAGAAACCTAACGGCAAAGTATGGGATATGTACTCGGACAGACCAGGAGGCACACCTGCATACGAATATACACTGGGTGCCGACCAATGTGGCAGTGTGAGTCCATCTACTGAAAACTCTTGCTATAACAGGGAACACACATGGCCACAAAGTAAGTTTTCGAGCGAACCGCCCATGCAAACTGACTTGTTTATTGTCTATCCTTCGGACTATTTTGTGAATTTTTCAAGAGGCGACAAACCGTATGGAAAAGTAGGCAGTGCTACCCAGACATTTACTAATGGTGGTAAAATAGGTTCTAATGTTTACCCTGGTGCACCATCAGCTTCCTGCTATGAACCCATCGATTCTTTCAAAGGTGATTTGGCTAGAGCTTATTTTTATGTTTCTACATGTTACAGAAATGATAGTATGAAGTTCATAACCTGGGAAATAGCTACTCTGGTAAGTCTGAAAAGTTGGTCGGCACAAATGTTGTTGGAATGGCATCATCTAGACCCAGTAAGCAAAAAAGAAATAGACAGAAACAACGCTGTTTATGCACTGCAAGGTAATAGAAACCCTTTTATAGACAGACCACAGTTTGCAGACTGTATATGGGGCACTGGTGACTGTAGTGCCACATCAGTTGCTGGTACAGATAAAGAAGCAGCTATTGACATCTATCCAAATCCTGTATCCGAAAACCTGACTGTAACGACCTCAGATAAAACTGCAGAACAAAATATTGTCATTAGTGATATTACTGGTAGGATAGTATATAGCAGTAGTTTCTACAACTCGACAAGTGTTAGCACCGCTAACTTAACTTCTGGCTTATACATAGTGAATGTGAAATCAGTTAATTCGAACAATACCTATAAAATATCAGTAGCGCATTAAACCAATAAATTAGTTAGTTCACTAAAAAATTAAAGGAGCTATATAAGCTCCTTTAATTTTTCTATAACTGTATCTACTTCTTCTTTTGTATTGTGTTTGCAGAACGAAAAACGAATAGGCACAACATCTGTTGACTTACCCTCGTTTATGGCTTTTATGACATGGCTCACAGAGTTGGCACCACTAGTACAGGCACTACCACCACTTACACATATACCTGCCATATCTAGATTGAACAATAGCATTTCTGCCATTTCAGATATAGGGAAGGAAACATTTAATACTGTATATAGGCTATTACCAAAAGTATCACCGTTGAAAGTTATATCTGTAAAGTTGTCCTTGAGCTGCTGGGCCATATACAGCTTCAATCCTTTTACATGCTCGCTATCGTTGTCATAACCAGCGGTAGCTATCTCTAGTGCTTTTGCGAAACCTACTATACCGTATAAGTTTTCGGTACCAGCCCTCATATTTCTTTCCTGCGACCCACCATTGAGGTAAGGTTTTATACTGATATCGTGATTAACATACAGTATACCTACACCTTTAGGACCATGAAATTTGTGTGCAGCTCCGTTTATGAAATGTACATGTATGCTTTTAAGATCTATAGGGTAATGACCTACAGTCTGTACAGTATCACTATGAAAAATAGCATCATACTTTTTGCATATTTCGCCTACCGCCTTAATATCCAGCAAGTTGCCAATCTCATTATTGGCATGCATTAATGTTACTACTGTGCGCTCCTTACTACTTGCTATCAGTTCTTCCAGATGATTCAGATCTATATGGCCATTATCAGTAAGCTTTACAAAACTTAAACGTGCTTGGCCTGAATGAGCAAGATATTCTACAGTATGCAACGTAGCATGATGCTCGATGGGCGAAGTGATAATGTGCCCACAACTTAAATCTCTGATAGCAGCATTGATAGCGGTATTGGTGCTTTCTGTGCCACCAGAAGTAAAAAATATTTCACCTGGCGATACATTGAGCGTTTTTGCTACAGACTTTCTTGCATTTTCAATAGCCATTTTAGTTTCACGCCCATATGAATACACCGAAGAAGGATTACCGAATTTTTCGGTGAGATAGGGCATCATTGCCTGCAATACTTCTGGATCTAAAGAGGTGGTTGCAGCATTGTCGAAATAAATACGGCTCATTAATGTTAATAATTTGGAGTGCAAAAATAACCGAATAATTCAGTTTTGATGCTAAATGAATAGATTAGGCTCATAAAATCAGAAACCACGCATTTTCCACACACCATACATAGCCTCTTTTATGATATTGCCTGACATTTTTGAAACACCTTCTTTGCGGTCGCGAAATGTTATGGGCACTTCACCTATCTTAAAACCGAGCTTCCATGCTCTGTATTTCATTTCTATCTGAAATGCATAACCTACAAAATGTACTTTATCGAGCGGAATAGTACTCAGCACTTTACGGCTGTAGCATACAAAACCAGCAGTAGGGTCATTAACGGGCATCCAAGTTATCATCTTGGTATATAGTGCTCCTCCTTTAGAAATAAATATCCTATCCCAAGGCCAGTTAACAACTTTTCCACCCTTGGTATAGCGGGAGCCAACTACCATGTCAGCGCCTTTCTGGCAAGCATCGTATAGGCGGTTAAGATCGTCTGGGTCATGAGAAAAATCAGCATCCATTTCGAAAATGTATTCATAATCACGTTCAAGCGCCCACTTGAATCCAGCAATGTATGCAGTGCCCAATCCAAGTTTTCCTTTACGCTCCAGTATGAATAAACGATCAGGGAATTCAGTTTGCATTTTCTTGACAATGGCTGCTGTGCCATCTGGCGAGCCATCATCCACTATCAAGACATGGTACTGGCCAGACAACGACATCACCTTTCGAATGATATTCTCAATATTCTCTTTTTCGTTATAGGTCGGTATAATTACAAGCTTCTTCAATCAAGCGTACAGATTAGACGGCAAAATAATGATTTAGTGACTAATTAGGTCTAAAATAAATGCTAAACTTTCAAACCGGATTTTTTTAATTTCATCCTGTTCAGAATTTCGGATATTTTTTGTTTGGTATGTAGAGCAAAATCAGCTTGCATCATCCAGTCGTAGTACTGTGGCTCTGCATTAAAAATATCTTCCACTCTCCTACCCTTGTGTTTACCAAAATTGAAAACTGGGTGTCCATCCTTCATTACTATTCTACGAGCATAATCTACATATTCATCAGTATGAGTGAACTGGTGCAAAGCCGGAACCTCTGTACCTAGTGTATCATACCTATTGAGCTGTGCTTCCAGCACCTCAATAGTAGCATCAATATCAGCTTCTGCGCTATGTGCATTAGTAAGTTCTTTTTTGCAATAGAAACTGTATGCTGCGCTCAGCGTACGGGCTTCCATCTTAAAGAAAATCTGCTGCACATCTATCATATGCCTTTCGGTGAAATCTACATTGATGCCAACCCTAAGAAACTCTTCTGCCAATAATGGCAAATCGAATTTGCTGGAATTGTAACCACCCAAATCACAACCCTTCATCCAGTCATAAAGCTGGTGTGCTATCAATTTGAATGTAGGGCAGTTTTTCACATCCTCGTCAGAGATGCCATGAATAGCTGTGACCTCTGGAGGAATAGGTATGCCAGGGTTAATTCGTTTCACAAATTTATCACGCTTACCATCGGGCAGTATCTTTATAAATGCCAACTCTACTATCCGGTCTTTTACATTATCGGTACCGGTGGTTTCCAGATCAAAAAATACTATGGGTCGCTTCAGTGCAAGTGCTGGCATGATTAATGAATATTCTTTTGCGAACTTACGTTATTCCAGTCAATTCCATCGTATGTACCTGAACTCATTAGTAACAAAAAAACAGGTTGTTCGGTAGCGTTTATTTTTTGGGATACTAGTGCTTCCAGTTGTTGCCGGTTGTCTGACACCTCTAGGTCTTCTCTGCCGAAGTATTGCTTCACAGTATCTGTAGATATTGCGGGTAAACCTTTCAACTGAAGGGCATGATGACTAAAAAACACTATGGCATCATCGGCACTGTTCATACTGCCGGTATATTCATTTAGGAACTTTTCATTAAGACTACTATATGTATGCAACTCAAATACAGCCACTAAGTGGTGCTCAGGATATGCCTCCCTCACTGCGTTCAGTGTTGCTTTAAGCTTGCTGGGAGCATGCGCAAAATCACGATATACTAATAGCCCAGGTTCTTCTTTAACTTTTTCAAGCCTGCGAGCCGCACCAGTAAAACTAGCTATTGCAGTGTAACATGCTTGTTCTGTAATACCCAGTTCCATACATACGTCTATAGCAGCCTGCATGTTTAGCAAATTGTGCCTACCAAATACTGATACATTTACAGGTCCATTGTGAGTATCCATCACAGGGTATCCGTTTTGGTAATGAAATGGAGGTGTTTGGTAAGGAGTAGCATTGATATCAATATCGGGAGTAGTTATGACTCTGCACACCTCAGCGTCCTCACTATTGTAAAATACCCTCGTTCCTTTATCCATACCTTGCAGATACTGCTCAAACTGATTGAAGTATATCTCATAAGTAGGGAATACGTTTATATGATCCCAGGCTATGCCACTAAGCACACTGATATGCGGGTGATAAAAGAATATTTTTGGTCTTTTCTCTTCTGCTGATGCTGGGTATTCATCGCCCTCCAGTACTATAATAGGAGCATCTGTTAGTTTAACGGATTGGTCGAAACCTGCTACACGGGCACCCACCAAATAATCAAAATCTATACCCTCATGCTTTAGGATGTGCATTATCATAGATGTAATAGTGGTTTTGCCATGGCTACCAGCTACTACAACCCTTTTTTTGTTCTTACTCACCTCATATACATACTGAGGGAAAGAGTAAACTGGTATACCTGCATTTTTTGCAGCTATTAGCTCAGGATTATCTGCTTTTGCATGCATACCCAGCACTACAGCATCTAGTTTGGTAGTTATTTTTTCAGGAAACCAGCCATAACCAGATGGTAACAACCCCTCTTTGGTCAGATTAGTTTTAGCAGGATCTGTAATATCATCGTCGCTGCCTGTAATTGTATATCCCTTGCGATGTAGTGCCAAAGCTAGCTGGTGCATGATAGCACCACCAATAGCAATAAAATGTATGTTCTGCATGTTTTGTTTTTGTCTTTTTATGTATCTTCGTACAAAGTTAATCGAGCTTTTTACTATTCATAATCTAATTAATCATGCAGTTATTTACTCAAGTAAAACGTTTTGTGCCGCTAATTGCTGTTGTAGCGCTTGTAATGTTTGCATCGTGTGGCACTAAAAAGTACGGATGCCCAGGGCATATGTTTACTCCTCCTACAATAGCTAAGTAACATCTTACTATTTGGGTAGGTACATTTTACCATGTTTCTACCAAATTGTTTTTGTGTAATGTTTATTACGAGTACTCAAACTTTGGGTACTCTTTTTTTGTTCAGTTTATTCAACTCAAGTAGTTGTAAGTGTTTGTAATGAAAGCAGCCTTGAATATTTTTCATTGTGAAAAGCTTCTGTTTGTTAAATAACAATGAAATATCAATAATTTCATACTATTTGAAACGAAAGAAATAGATTTGTGTCTGGAAATATTATTTCATGCTATCTAAAACAATATTTTTCACTTCATTGTAGTTATTATTTATCTACAAAACAGATTTGGTATCATTTTTGTATCTTCAATAACACTCATCATAATCTCACTCGACACAACTTTATCAAAAATGACAAAAACAGCTATAAAGTCCATATTTATTGCATTACTAACAATCTCCTCAATTGCCCATAATGCTAATGCTGGGTATGTCATAAAAAACAATAAAACTACCAATACTAACATTACCCATTCTACTACAACAGATAATAATACAGAAATCATATCAACTTCTGCACTATCCTCTATTCACAACAAAAGTAAAAACCAGAGTGTAGGCGAAGAGAACGAAAATCAACGTAGCCGAAACAAGAAAAGAAGCACTTCGGGTTGGGAAGGCACAGCGTCTTTGTATTGTGCTATCTTTGGTTTGCTTGTGTTTCCACCAGGGCTTATAGCTGCTATCATACTAGGTGCTATAGGGCTAGGTGAAGGCAAAAGACACAGAGGCAGAGCTATAGCTGGACTTATAATAGGTATAACCAGTATATTCTTAATAGCCACACTAATAGTACTACTTACCGCATAGTTTCAACACAATATTGCCATATTGCCATTACAGCACCACTTGTTGTATCAATTTGCTTTTTTCGGGGTAATCAGTATTGTAGTGTAATCCCCTGCTTTCCTTTCTGAATTGTGCTCCTTTTACAACCAGATAGCCTATCGTAATAAGATTGCGCAGTTCGCACAATTGTGGCGAAAGAGTAGATGTTTTGTATAATTCTTCGGTTTCATTGTGCAACAGATCTATACGGTTCATAGCTCTTTGCAGGCGAACGTCGTTTCTTACTATGCCAACGTAATCGCTCATTATCTGTTGCATTTCCTTCAGACTCTGGGTTATCAATATCATTTCTTTTGGCTCATTGGTGCCAGATGCATTCCAGTCTGGTACATCATCGTTGAATGATATTTCATCAATATTTTTAGCAACATCAGCAGCACATCTATGTGCAAACACCAATGCCTCCAACAGCGAATTCGAAGCAAGTCGGTTAGCACCATGCAAACCAGTACTTGCACACTCTCCACATGCATATAAATTAACTATTGATGATTTGCCATGCTCATCTGCTTTAATGCCTCCACAGCAGTAGTGAGCGGCTGGTGCTACAGGTATCATCTGCTCTGCTACGTCTATACCCATACTTTTGCATTTGGCATATATATTAGGAAAGTGTGCCTTAAATTTTTCCAAATCCATTTGCCTACAGTCAAGATATACATGTTCAGTACCAGTGCGTTTCATTTCACTATCTATAGCCCTGGCTACTACATCTCTGGGTGCAAGATCTGCTCGTGCATCATAGCTTGGCATGAATGCTACCCCCTCTTTATTGCGCAATATACCTCCGTCGCCACGCACAGCCTCTGTTATCAAAAAAGATGGACTCACACCCACTTCATATAGTGCTGTGGGGTGAAATTGTATAAACTCCATGTTCTCTATACGTGCCTTTGCTCTATATAGCATGGCTATACCGTCGCCAGTGGCTATACGAGGATTGGTAGTAGTTCTATACACCTGGCCTACTCCACCCGAAGCCATAAGAGTGCATTTTGCTAGTATCTTCTCTACATTATTGTTTTGCAGGTTCAGCGCATACACGCCATAACAAGTGATGTCGGGTGTAGATTTTGTAACCAGATACCCTAAGTGATGCTGGGTAATAATATCCAGTACAAACCAATGATTGTAAATATTAATATTTTTATACAGCTTGGTCTCTTCTACCAATGCCCGCTCTATTTCAAAACCAGTAATATCTTTATGATGGAGTATTCTGTTTTCAGAATGTCCCCCTTCCTTACCCCTTTGGTAGTCACCATCATGAGTTTTATCAAACCTTGCACCCCATTCTATTATCTCGTTTACCCGGTCAGGCCCTTCCACTACCACCATATTCACCACATCTTCATTACACAGACCATCACCAGCCACAAGGGTGTCTTCTATATGTTTTCTGAAGCTATCTTTTTCTGTGTCATTCACCACCGCTATACCACCTTGTGCATACTTGGTGTTGGTTTCGTCTGTGTTAGCTTTTGTGAGTATAGTGATGCTTTTATTTGGAAACTCTTTGGCAATTTTCACCGCAAATGTAAGCCCTGCAATACCTGACCCTATAACGAGAACGTCTGTTTTCAACATTTCTAATTTTTATTCTGTAGAGAACAAATTTAAGCGTTAAATCACCCAAAAAATCAGAAAACTATTTGTAAAGATTATTCTCTAAGTATGAGAAATTGGTTCTTTTTGAATTAACCCTATAGTATTCTTTTGCATCTTTTACTGAATGTTTAATGCTGGTCTATAAAAACAAGTTATTATTCAGGAATAAGTAACAATCTTTTCCTCAAAAAAAATTACTTTTGAATCTTAAAATACAGAACCAAACTATGGCTGAAGCGATACGTATGCCGCTGCTGAGCGATACAATGAAAGAAGGTGTAATAGCTGAATGGCACAAAAAAGTAGGCGATACCATCAAATCTGACGATATTATTGCAGAAGTAGAAACCGACAAGGCGACAATGGAAGTAATGCCCTATGTAGATGGAACATTACTGTACATAGGTGTAGAAAAAGGGAAAGGTGTACCTGTAAATGGTATAATGGCAATAATAGGTAAACCTGGAGAAGATTTTCAGGCTATACTCAATGCCGAAAATGGTGGTGCTGTAGCTGCTACCACTTCATCGCCTGCTGCAGAGGCTGCACCCGCTGTTGCTGCACCTGTAGTTGTGGCTGAGGCTCAAGTGGCGGCACCTGCCGAAACTGTATATGAAAGTGATGAGCGTGTAAAAGCATCTCCACTTGCCAAAAAACTTGCTGAAGAAAAGGGTGTAGATATACATGCTGTAAAAGGCAGTGGTGACAATGGCAGAATAATAAAGCGTGATATAGATAGTTACACTCCTGCTGTAGCGGCTGCACCAGTAGCTGTACCAGCCAGTGCCCCAACTGCTGCACCAGCCGCGGTGGTGCCAGTAATAGCAGGCACCGAAGGACATACTGATACACCGCTTACACAAATGCGCCGCATAATAGCTCAGCGCCTTGCAGAAAGCAAATTCAGTGCGCCTCACTTCTACCTACGAATGACCGTTACAATGGATAATGCTATGGAGGCACGCAAAGCTATCAATTTGGTTTCTCCAGAAAAGGTATCTTTCAATGACCTTATTATTAAAGCCTGCGCTATGGCTTTGCGCAAACATCCTGCGGTTAATAGCTCATGGATGGGTGATTTCATAAGACAGAATCACCATATTCACATCGGTACTGCTGTGGCTGTAGAAGAAGGACTGATAGTGCCCGTGGTGAAATTTGCTGACCAAAAATCACTATCACAGATAGCGGTAGAGGCTGGTACACTAATAGACAAAGCAAGAAATAAAAAGATTCAACCACACGAATTCACAGGAAATACGTTCACTATTTCTAATCTTGGCATGATGGACATTGATGAATTTACTGCCATCATCAATCCCCCAGACAGCTGCATACTGGCTGTTGGCAAAATAGCTGCTACACCAGTAGTGGAAAACGGTGCGGTAGTAGTACGCAATTTGCTAAAGCTTACACTGAGTTGCGACCACAGAGTAGTAGATGGTGCAGTAGGTTCGCGCTTCTTGCAAACGCTTAAAACTTACTTAGAAAATCCGGTAACAATGCTGGTGTAATTTCGAATTAGAATTATTATAAATACAGAAGAGGGTCAGAATTTCTAAATTCTGACCCTCTTCTTTTTGTTTTGTATTTATATACTTGATCTTTACTCAGTATTACTTAGGGTATAGTAATACATACCCTGCTGCCCTGGATAGAAGCCTGATATCTGTACATTACGAGCATTAACTATCAACTGCTGAAAGTCTGCCACTGTACCAACTGCAGTATTGTTGACTCCTGTTATCACAAAACCTTTTATTATTTGTGTTTGTTTGGCAAACGACCCAGTACCAGGCTCAGTTACTACTATACCCTTGTCTATATTGTATTTGCCTTTTTCTTCATCAGAAAGTTGACGGAAAGTAGCCCCCATCAACTTAGCTGGTGTGCTGGTTTTCATTATGTCAGTAGTACCATTTGAATTAGTCAACTGTAAGTTTACTACCGATACCTTGCCGTTGCGACTATAACTCACATTGATATGGTCGCCAGGGCGAAAGCGAGCTATCTGACCTTGCATATCTGACGAATTATTTACTGCTATACCGTTGATCTGGGTTATAAAATCACCTTTTTTCAGACCTGCTTTTGCCGCAGCACTATTTGCCCTTACACCTGTTATGTACACACCATCTGTTTTGTCCATACCTACAGCAGCTATAGCTTCGGGTGTAGCAGTTTGACTATCCATATATTCTACACCCATGTATGCACGCTGCACAGTGCCATAGCGCATGAGGTCGTTCACTACTTTTTTTACAATATTGGCAGGTATGGCATAAGAATACCCTGCATATGACCCTGTGGGTGATGCAATTGCTGAGTTAACACCTACTAACTTTCCATCGGTATTAACCAGTGCGCCACCACTATTGCCGGGGTTTACAGCAGCATCTGTTTGTATAAACGATTCTATGGCCGATGCAGACCTTTGTTTGTTTACCCCTATCGACCTACCTTTTGCGCTTACTATACCAGCAGTTACTGTAGCATCTAGATTGAGTGGAAAACCTACTGCTAGTACCCACTGCCCAAGCCTCACATCGTCAGAATTGCCAAACTCCATAAAAGGTAGGTCTTTATCTCCTTCTACTTTTAGTACAGCAATGTCTGTTGAGGGGTCGGCTCCTACTACTTTTGCCTTGGCAGTGTATCGGTCATTGAATGTTACAGTTACCTCACTGGCTTCTGCCACTACGTGGTTATTGGTCACAATATACCCATCAGGGCTTACTACCACACCTGAACCAGACCCAGTCTGTGAAGGGATATAATACTGACGCTGACCGAATAGTTGACTAAATACATCGCCCATACTATTGTCTGTTATTACCCTAGCTGGTGTTGCGGTTTTTATGTGTACCACAGCTTTTACTGACGACTCAGCAGCAAATTCAAAGTTTACAGCGGCATTGCTGGTAGCAGCGTTACCATAGTTTACATAACTTACTGGTACCGACTTGTTATCTTCAGGTATCAAATACCTTTCTGATTTCACAAAACGACTAGCCAGAAACAAAGTAGCCACAGAAGTGACCGCTGCTGTAAAAACGACTGGAATTATTCTTGATTTCATAGTCAATCTGTTGATTTTAGATTCGCAATTACTACATCAAAAATATTGCCCGATGGCTATATAAAATTGTTAAAACACCATACATACGCTATTGTAACACCATTTTAGCAGGATACACAAAAGGCAAACTAATGTTGTATGTAATTATGACAATCATAATTGTACAATATGACAGTGTCGAGGATTTATTGATGACAATGAATCATATCGAATACAATTGAGTACGCATTATTTCATTTCTCCAGCTCCACCACCTCCAGCAAATCACCACACTCAGCTAATAGTTGCTTTGTAGTACGCTGTAAAACGGGATGTAGATACACTGGGGCAATAGTAGCGAGTGGTACTAGTACAAAAGCACGCTGGTGTAGGTGTGGGTGTGGTATGTTGAGGTGTGGTAGGTGCAATGTGAGATTGTCGTAATAAAGAATATCTATATCCAGTGTTCGCTGTCCCCATTTTGTAGTTCGGGTACGGTGGTTTTGGAGTTCTATGTCCTGTAAAGCAATGAGTAGTGATTCAGGCTGTAAATTTGTTGAAATGGATATAGCCATATTCAAAAAGTCGGGCTGATCTACCTTGCCCCAAGCAGCAGTACGGTACACGGGCGACTGTGCTATAACTGCACCACATGCAGCAGCAATATCTACAACAGCGTCAGTAAGTATTTGCAGACTATTACCTTGATTGCTGCCCAAAGAGAGGTAAACGGTATGAAGAATTGCCACAGCGACAAAAGTAAAGAAGCAAGATGGAACTACACACAGATAAGTATAAAAATGAAAATCCCCCAATAGATCACTGTCCGACAGCGCCATTGGGGCAATTTCTTGTAGCATTTCTGCTTTGGTAAAAGTAAATCAAATACCATGCCAACACCGCAAAAGTGTGTTATGCTTATATTATTTGAATATAGGCTGCACCAATAGGGAGAATAGTAAATGCTGTAATTTTGTCGTCAAAATAATACCCGATGATAAGCTTTTATAAATATCATGGTACCGGTAATGACTTTGTGCTCGTAGACAACCGTGATGGACAGGTGCAACTAACCAGCAAGCAGGTGGCTGCTCTGTGCCACAGGCGTACTGGCATAGGTGCCGATGGACTAATGCTGCTGGAAAATGCAGAAGGGTTTGATTTCAGGATGGTGTATTACAACGCCGATGGCAACGAAAGCACCATGTGTGGCAATGGTGGCAGGTGCATTTCTGCTTTTGCACAACTACTGGGAATAGTAACCAACAAGGTGCGATTTGTGGCAATAGATGGTGCACATGATGCCACTATAAACCCCGATGGCACTATAAGCCTGCAAATGCAAGATGTACCAAATATGGAGGTACATGATGGCTATACAGTGCTTAATACTGGTTCGCCACACTATGTTAGGTGGGAGAGCAGTGTGGCAGAAACTGATGTGGTGGCGGAAGGTAGAAGAATAAGAAATCTGCCAGAGTATGGCAGCAATGGCATAAATGTAAATTTTGTGGCTATCGCTGGCGATAAACTAACGGTTCGCACCTATGAGCGAGGCGTAGAAGACGAAACTATGAGTTGTGGCACAGGAGTAACGGCGGCTGCAATTGCTGCTACTTGCCATAGCTTAGGACAGTTTACTACCTACATTGACACTCCAGGTGGTCAACTTACAGTATCATTCAGGAAAGACACACCTACCAGTGCTAGTAATATAGTACTTACAGGCCCTGCAGTTTTTGTATTCAAAGGCTATACAGATGCAGTGTGACTACCTAATAGTAGGCATGGGTATATGTGGCACACTACTCAGCCGCAGACTACTACAGGCTGGCAAGCGTGTACTAATAATAGATAATGGTAGCCCCACTGGTGCTAGTAGATGTGCGGGTGGCATAATGAACCCCGTAACTGGTATGCGCATGGTGCGCAGCTGGATGGTGGAAGAATTAATACCGGCAGCAGTGACAGAATATGAATCTATAGGGCGAGAATTGGGAGCTAACTATGTTACCGCGATGCCTATAGTTGAGTTTTTGCACAGTTATGAGCAACAAGAACTGTTTACAGCAAAACTAGATACTGAAACAGACTATCTGCAAACTGTATCCGACGAAAAAAAATGGCAAGATATATTCAACTACCACCATGGAGTAGGCATGATAACTGGAAGTTATCACCTGCAAGTAGGTGCAATGCTAAGTACATGGAGGCAGAAAATGACCACTACCAACCTCCTCATATCTGAAGACATGGACATGGGAGCGGTAGTGGTGAGCAATGAGGGGATACAATATAAAGGTATCAATGCTGAGAAAATAATATTTTGCGATGGAGTATCTGCAGCCAACAATCTATGGTTTGAACGGCTACCCTGGACTAAAGACAAAGGAGAAGCCCTAATTGCAGAAATTCCCAACCTCTCTCCTGATGTATTATACAAACAAAGTGGGCTCACTATAGCACCTTGGCAAAATGGATTATTCTGGGTGGGAGCAGCCCACGACTGGAAATATACCTCCCCCCACCCTTCTGAGGCTTTCAAGACAAAAACTATTGCTCAACTGAATGACTGGCTAAGAATGCCCTTCAAAATAGTGGATCACATAGCAGCATTGCGACCTGCAAATGTGGATAGAAAACCATTTGTAGGTCTGCACCCCATACATAACAATGTAGGAATACTGAACGGTATGGGAGGAAAAGGTTTCACAATGGCCCCTTTCTTTGCTGCCCAATTAGCTAATCACCTTATAGACGGAGCTACTATTATCCCACATGCCGATGTACAACGATACAAAAGGGTGCTTAGTATTTACTAATTAGGAGTTGGTAGCAAGTTTTACATAATTGTCTATGGGTAGTCGCTTGGCAATAGAGCGAGCAAGTGTCATTTCATCAGCATACTCTAGTTCCCCACCAAAGGCGATACCTCTTGCTATGGTAGTGATATTTACTCCAGAATCAGCCAATTGACGAGCTATGTAATATACTGTAGTGTCGCCCTCTATAGTAGGGCTCAATGCCATAATGATTTCCGTTACACCTGTTTCTTTTACCCTGGTATGCAGTGTCGTTATATTTAGCTGCTCAGGACCTATACCATCTAGTGGAGAAAGTATACCACCCAGCACATGATACAAACCACTGTATTGCTGAGTGCTTTCAATAGCTATTACGTCTCTTATTGTTTCTACCACACATATCTGATTGCGGTTCCTACCTGGATTAGCACAGATATCACACTTTTCAGTATCTGCCACATTATGACAGTCTATACAAAAGCGGATACCATGTCTCATCCTGGATATAGCCCCAGTAAATCCATCAACCTCATTTTTGCTGGTGCGGAGCAACTGCAGCACCATACGTAGTGCTGTTTTTTTACCTATCCCAGGCAACTTAGAGAATTCCTGTACTGCTTCTTCTATTAATTTTGATGAAAATATCATGATTGGTATGCCGCACCGTGTACTGTATGCGATTACAAAAATACCTGATTTTGAACCAATGATGATTCATGATTTATGCACACGATGTGGGTAGGCGTATATGAGCACTCCTATACTTACCGAAAATGAAACAGAGCCAGCGAGACAACAAATATATTTTTAACAATATTAATATTTGAAAATGGGCTTTAAGAACTATTTTAGAAGTACCTTTGCACACTCAAAATAAAAAATATTAACATGTCCGGTTTTACGGTAGCCATAGTGGGAAGACCCAATGTAGGAAAATCAACTTTATTCAACCGCCTGCTAGAGCAGCGTAAGGCAATAGTTGATGACCAAAGCGGTGTGACCCGCGACCGCCAGTATGGCATAGCCGACTGGAACGGAAAGGTGTTTAACGTAATAGACACAGGAGGATTTGTATCAAGATCAGAAGATGTGTTTGAGCGGGAAATACGCAAACAAGTGCATATAGCAGTAGATGAGGCAGACCTAATATTGTTTGTTTGCGACACAACTACAGGCATAACTGCCCAAGACGAAGATATGGCTGATGTGCTGAGAAAATCAGCTAAGCCTGTTTTGCTGGTTGTAAACAAGGTAGATAACAGCGAAAGAGCATTGTATGGCACCGAGTTTTACGGATTAGGTTTTGACAAAACATTCATGATATCGTCTATTTCAGGTAGCGGATCGGGCGAATTGCTGGATGAAGTCGTAACACACATAGTAGAAGAAGCCGATACTGAGCTGAAAGATAAAGATGGCAACCCTATTCCTAAGTTTGCGATAATAGGTCAGCCTAATGCTGGTAAATCTACATTGCTGAATGCACTTATCAATCAGGAACGTACCATTGTGTCTGATGTAGCTGGTACTACCCGCGACACCATACATACACACTACAAACTATTTGGTAAGGAATTTGTGCTGATAGATACTGCTGGTATCAGAAAGAAAAAGAATGTACACGAAGATCTGGAATTTTACTCGGTGATACGCGCCATCAAAGCAATGGACGAATCAGATGTTTGTATGCTGCTCGTAGATGCTCAGAATGGTGTTACTGCAC
>CAZRPA010000033.1:0-29602 GCA_964601855.1 uncultured Flavipsychrobacter sp.
AAAGTAAGGAAAAGATATCGCACATCATTGTTTATAGTGTCGATAGGTTTAGTCGGTCTGGCGCTAATGCTATTTACATAGCCGAAAAACTAAAGAGAGAAGGGGTTAGTGTATTCTCAATAACTCAGCCATCTGATTCGACAACGGCCAGCGGAAGTTTACAGCAGAACATACAATTCATTTTTAGCGAGTACGACAACCAGCAGCGTAGGGAAAAATGTATGGCAGGAGTACGGGAGAAGATAAATCAGGGCATTTGGTGTACTGCTCCACCTATGGGTTATGACATTATTTGGGAGAAAGGCGTAAAGTCTTTCAAGGTTAACAATGTAGGCAAGCTATTAAGAATGGGGTTTTTCTGGAAGGCGGAAGGTTTAACCAATGAAGAAGTGAGAAGCAAACTTGCGGAGCATGGCCTAAAATTGAGTAATCAAAGGGTATCTGATTTTCTTAGGAATCCATTTTATTGTGGCTTGCTTGTACATAGTGCATTAGAAGGTAGGGTGATAGACGGCATTCAGGAGAAGGTGATTTCAAAAGAGATATTTTTAGAGGTAAACGGACTGTTAGCCAAGAATCATCAGGGATATAGGGTTAAGGACGACAATGAAAATATCCCGTTAAAACGCTTTCTGAAGTGTGATGAGTGTAATAGTTATCTAAGGGGTTATAAAGCCTATAAGAACCAGAAATACTACTACAAATGCAATACTCCCGGCTGCAAGAATAATCGCAGGGCTGATAGCCTGCATGAGGCAATAAAAGCTATAATGGAGAAGTACACCGTTGATATTAACGATGATTACAGTAAGCTCATCAAGGCGCAAATTACCGCTACTTACAATCAACTGAACAAAGACAAGGACGAAATAAAAGTCAGCCTTGAAAAACAACTAGCAGAGGTAGAAAAGAAGATCGAACGACTGGAGGAACGCTACATTCTTGAGGAAATCGACAAGGCAATGTTCGATAAATTCAAAGGCAGGTTTATTGCGGAAAGGTCAGAGATTTACAAAAGTCTAGCTAAGAATGTCAAAAAGGTGTCGAACCTGGAATTGCTAATTGATAACGCAATAACAATGTCCTCGAAACTCGCTTCCCTGTGGGATTCCAGCGATTACGGAGACAAACAAAATCTTCAAAATTTAGTGTTTCCAGACGGAATGACCTACTGTCGCAAAACTAACGAATGTCGAACCCCACGGGTAAATTCTGTATTCCACTACATTTCTGATCTGCCGGGCATTTCATCCAAAAATAAAAGCGGGAACATTACTCTTTCGAGTGATGTCCCCGCTGTGGTGGACTGCCCGAACGAATTATCGAACCAACTATTTCAATTTTTCGAAAAAATCTATATTTTAAGAAACGTCCTGAAGTAGCATAATTATTATTTTTCATTTTTCTCTCCTAGTACGAATAACTTATAAATGAACGGACTTTTTTGATTTGCGACTATATGTCCTTAACCGATGAAAATGTGCTACGAAAAACTCAAAAAAATGTGTACTTTTACGTGGGTTTATTTTTCATAAGGTGTAGGTAAGGCTTCTGCAAAGCGGGAGCCTTACTTTTTTATATTATATCTCACATGCGCACCGTGAGATATAGCAATAACTGAAATCTATATCGTTATGCTTTATAACAAAAGTCGCAGTTTTTTTTTAAAGCAATGGAATATGCTAGGGTTTTTTAAAACGAACATCTGCCGAATAGGGCATTACAGCAACTTGATATCGTTTTGGGTTGTTCGGTTGTAGCGTACTAAGGTTGTATATGTTATACCAGCCTGCCCTGCCACCGCATGTCGTGGCATGATGGGGTGCTGGGCCTGCCGGATTAGAATTGGTACTAGCAATCAGTATACGGCCAGTGCGATCATCTACAGCTATGGCATGAGGCTGGTAAAAATCACCATAAATAACTTGCACAATCTCATATGTGTTGTAGTTAATAACGTATACAGAACCTTTGCGTCCTGCTAACGGGTTTTGTGCATCTTCCATGCACGTTACAAAAAGGTACGGCATGGTGTGTGATATTGCCATTTCCTGTGGTAGTGTGCCTACAGGTATAGCGGCAAGGATAGCATCTGTATGAGCATCCATTACCCGAACCTCATTTGAACCCTCACAAGAAAGGAAATACTTGTTGTAGCCGGGGGCCATGAGAATTTCATGAGGGTTTGGCGAAGTACCTGTATTTGTTGTACTGGGAAGATTACCGTTGATACTTATCTTTTTATAGTGGGGTATTTTCTGCGCATACCGATATACTACATTGCCATATTGGGCTGTAATAAAACAAGTATCGAATGTGGCATCACTGGTAACCCCGTGAGGAAAAACAAATGTGCCGCTACCACTCCCTGTAAGCCAAGGTTGAATTGTCATACTCCCGGTATTCGCATAGACAACTTTGCCATCACTTCTCCAATCAATTGCAGCTATCGCGGTATCGCCGGGCGCAACGTAAAGCATGTTCCAGGAACCCGTGCCAAGTGTTACGCTGCTTGTTACCTGATCTGTGCGGGTATCTATCTTTTGAATAGCAGTGCCATTCAGGAAGCTGACATATGCGTTCTTCCCGTCAGAAGCAACTCTTATAGAGTGTGGACTTTCAATATTTCCATTATTAGTGCCTACAGGGATATAGCGCATGACGAGATTAGACTTAGCATCTATTACTGCTACCAAATCGCAACCTTGCTGGGTAAGATATATTTTTTGTCGTGTGTCTTCATCTGTCGCAAATGCTACATTGCCATCTTTGTCTTGTGCGCCTTTTGCTATCCAGTCTTTCAGGGTAGTATATTCGATTTCCGATAGCGTATTACCGCTTGCTCCGCTAACATCGTATGGCATTACAGGAGTGGCAATAGTACCACGTGCAGGGTCGGTATTTACGAAATAAAGCAGAGGACTATAATCAGGACTGTATGGCACTATAGCTGCACCACTCCCTCCGCCCTCAAAGAGATGTTCCCATGTATCTAATAACAGCCCTGCACAATTTTGATAGCTTGTGGCATTGTGGCATCCTGTGGTGGCACATTTGTTTACAATGATCTTACCTACAGCATCTGGGAAACGACCAACATCTGGTGTTACGGCTGGCGCAAATGGTTTATGCTCACACGAAACAATACAAAGGACAGTTACAGAAACTAACGCTATTGTCAATATTATTCGCCTACGCATTTGTTTGATTTATAGAAATATAAAGTTAGGCGAAATGTACATTGCCCGACAAGCAATATTTGTCATTTTTTCGTGATTCAAACGAAATAGAAAAAGACCATCTCAATAAATGAAATAGTCTCTTTCTATATTGCGATAACAGAAATTGTGTTTTATAGCTTATGCAATTCGCACTTCTACGGAACCAATTTAGTTTGAACAGATTGCATTACCTGAATATCAGTGCCATTAACATTATTTACGAATGCGATAATTCGGCAACGAGCTGGTACTATCGCAGGAGATTTTACTTTTGGCTTATACTTATATACTCTTTGTGATACCCTGCCTGCTTCTTTGACTGAAATATTTTCTAGTATTGGATCCCCCCACGGCGATGAAGTAACTATACCCCTAAGTACACTACTGAATACATAATTATCATCTACACCAGAGGGAAAGATTGGGTGATTAGACGGATACTCCTGTTTATCAACCATACCATCTTCTACTATTGCGATAGATAAATTCTGCTTCGATGAAATTACCTTTGTATAAGTAATAACCGCAACTATTGTAGCTTGCTGCAATGATGTATCCCACGTACTCGTTATTTTGAGATTCACGGCATTTTCGGTAGATAAAGCAGTTGAAAATACGCTTGCCCATAACGTGGTAGATAAAAGAATGCTTCCTCCCGAACGTATCCGGTCAATTCCTGCCGATGGCATATACCCAACTGAAGAATACACTTTATCAGCAATTTCTGTTGAAGCAGTATCTCGCAAATCATATATTGAGCCAATTGGTGGTTTTGTTTGTGGAAAATTATATTTATATAGTGCAATCACATTTACTCTGCCTGGATTAGCAGCCACAATTCCTTTTACCGTTTCATGGGCTGAAGGGCAGTTGGGACAACTTTGTCCAGTAAACTCTTCTATTAAGACATTATGAGCCTCCGCAGACGGGACAGGCGATATGATGAAAGTAGTATCAACAGAAAGAGGGGAACCAAAACTTATTAGTGGGGACTTTTCCTTACAACTTTCAAACAATACAGCACAAATAACAATAACAGCTAACGATTTTATCATTGTAAATATAAATTACTATGTTTTATAAAATTAAAAGAAGTTTATCAAAAAATGAATTTTTAATAAACTTCTTTCATCCAGTAGTTGTGATGTTTAATAAAAAAATTACTGCTTTACAAACTTTTTTACGGCAATAATTTCAGAATTTGAATTAAGAAGCTGTATAAAATATAAGCCTGCTGGCATCATCTCTATAATAATATTAGTATGATTACCAATAGCATTTGCGTCATACCTTTTTATTACTTTGCCGGTAATATCGAGTAATGAGATAACTGTTACATTATCTGCTTCATTGTAAAGGACATTCAATTCATTATTCACAGGATTTGGATAAAGTTCGACATTGCTATTGACTTTGATCATTCTCACAGATGTAGTTGATTTTGTAACTATAAATGTCTCGATAATGGGAGTTTCGAACGGAACACTTATTTCAACGTTAGCATAGTATGTACCAAGGCTGGTTGTAGTACTCTGGTCAGTTATCATATAAAAAGTGCCTAAACCGGGAGGATAGCTGCATGAATAAATTGAACCTGAAAACACGGTTGCGCCACTGTAACACAGATTATTGTCACAAAATCCTGTAGTTGCTTGCCAATCAGCGGGAAAGGTGTGGGCAAGTACTTTCCAACTAATTGAAATATTACCAGTTGTTAGGTTATTAACTCTATTGTTCAAATGCTCACTTCCGGAAACACTCATAGATACTGTGTCAAATTCTGTACTGAACGATTGGGCCTCGGCATTACCAGTAGCTAAAACAAACATGGTAACCAATGCGATTAATATTCTGTTCATGAGATTTTTTTGTTGCAATTTAAGTGATAAATTTATTGCCACCAAAAAATAAGAGTATTATTGCCGTAATTCAGTTTACGATAAATATATGTCTCTTATAAAATTAAACAGCAGTCTCAATACGACATGAAAATTGTAATTTCTTTAAATGTCTGCACTTTTGTAGCTTGCCTATGCTTGCTGTTACCTTCTTGCGTACATAAGCCTGCAAATATTGAGCCTGATACAATTGATAATTTCCCTATTGAGGTAGGCAAAATAATCACGCAAAAATGTGCAACAGCCGGATGCCATAATTCAACCAGCTTTCAAAATGCAGGGGGGCTGTTATTAGATAGTTGGGAACACCTTTTTGATGGTGGGAATAGCGGTGCAGTTGTTGTCCCTTATAGCACCGATTATAGTTCGTTATTGTATCTCATAAATACAGATTCTACACTAGGAACAATAGCAAGTCCAACGATGCCATATAACGGCCAACCCCTATCGAAAGAAGAGTATTTAACAATAAAAAATTGGATTGAAAAGGGTGCGCCTGATAAAAACGGAAACATTCCATTTTCATCTTTACCAGCAACAAGGCAAAAAATCTACATGGTTCATCAAAGCTGCGACATGGTTGGTGTAATTGATGCTGAAAAAAACGTAATAATGCGGTATATACCGATTGGAGAAGAAAGATACCCTGAAAGCCCAAGTTATGTGCAGGTTTCGCCGAATGACGGGAGATATGTTTTTGTTTCATTCTGGTACAATCAAAAAATGTATAAGATAGATACATACACTGATAGTGTTGTTGCTACCATTGACTTAGGGGATAGCTTTTGGAGTATCTTACATATCTCGCAGGATGGAAAAAAAATCGTTGCAACTAATGGAGATAGCTATAACATGTTATTGATAAATACGGTCAGCCTACAGACACAGATACTTCCCAATACCGACTTTACAAATCCGCACGGTATTGCCGCCAATGCAAGCTTTGATACATTCTATGTAACCAGTCAATTTGGAAATACAGTTTATAAATACACGAATGGTTATACTAAAAAAATAAGTATTGACAAACAACCATTAACTACATCTTCATCACACACAACGCCAGACCCACATGAGATAATAATGGCACCGGATTATTCCAAATATTTTATCTCATGTGAGCTATCAAATGAAATAAGAGTTATGGATAGCCATTCAGATACACTCATTAAAGTAATCCCGGTAGGCTTACAGCCACAAAGCCTTACCCTTTCAAAAAGTCAACCCTACGTTTTTGTTACTTGTATGGAAGATAATACCAACCTAAAAAGTTATAAGGGTTCTGTTTATGTCATCAACTACAATACGCTTGAGATTGTAAAGAAAATTGAAAGTGACTTTTATCAACCACATGCCGTCTCCATAAATAACAGGAATAACACCCTTTATATATTCAGCAGAAACCAAAACTATGGAGGCCCCACCCCACATCATCAAGGCCCATGTAGCGGACGGAACGGGTATTATTGCATTTATGATATTAATACGCTTATCCCGGTTTCCCATAAACGACATGAAGTTTTAGTTGACCCATTTATCAGCGATGTGCGGTTCAAGTAAAACTGGCAAAAAACAATGAGAACCGTAGTAGTCGCTACTACAACTTGCCCCCATTTGAACAAATAATGATAAGGGCTGACCAATGTTCTGGTCAGCCCATTTATTATACATTCTTTGTTACTATTACTGGACTATCACTTTACTGGCTGCATTTGCCTCTTTGTAATTGATAACTACTGTATAAAGTCCCTTTGCCCACATCGAGGTATTTATGGTGGTTAATTTATCCTTTGTTACTATAGAATAAACCTCTTTGCCCACAACATCTATAATGCGGATTCTTGCCGTTTCGTTTCCTGTAAACTCTTCGAGATTTACATTCAAAACATTTGAAGCAGGATTTGGATGAATGGAATAATTCATTTTTTGAGCAACATCCTCAACGGATGTTGTCACGTTAACATTATCTATACGAATTAGCTGTTTCGTGGTTTTATTTACATACCATATCTTATTATTGGCATCTATTCTTACACCCATTACTCCCGTACTACCCGTACTTATTGAACCTACTAATGTAGGGGTAGCCGTTGTAACATCGTATATATGGATTTTCCCGTCAAAAGTATCACTTACAACAATCCTGCCATTCTTGTAATCTATCCCGCAAGGGGCAGTAAGCCCGGTAGTAATTAACACCTCCTTTGTAGCACCTGTAACGTTTTTGTATTCAGCCAATGGCTCTCCAGCTGTTGTTGGAACTGTAAGGTTACCTACGACGTTTCCACTGGTAGTTTTTAGACGCATTATTCTGTTATTACCACCGTCAACTATATACAACCAGTCATTTACCTTATCAAGCGCCAGGTGGCTTGGCACATTGGCTTTCCTAACCACTGTAACATCTGTATAACGGTGAATTTTACCGTCCGAATGGTCGTCCTCACCAACACCATGCGGAGGCCCGAAGTCATATTTGCAAATATTTCCGTTCTGCCCATCAAAATACCAATAGATATTATCAGTGTCATGCGCAACCCCCATGCCAAATGGGCTTTGGTGAAGCATATCTATATGGCTCCCTAATAATTCACCTGTTACCCAGTTGTTTTGGTTCTGGCGGGCAAAAATAGCAGTATCGCTCGGCCATAAAGCGGGCCCCATAAATGTTGACGATGCGGCAGCGGTATTTTTTATTTCTTGTGCAGAAGCAAAACTATTATTATCGCCAAAAGCAATAGCCACTGAACGTGCCATAAAATGGCTATTGTGAGAATCTCTCCTAAACTGACGGGTTTGGGTGGGCTTACCGGCATCATAGAATATTACCACGCTTCCGCCATTTGATTCTTTGTTCAAGACCCACCATTCGCTAGGCCGTGACGGTACAAAATCAAGATCATGGGGAGAACTTAAACCATGCGTTGAGTTTCCCACTACGGTGAATGTATTAGTACCAACAAAATAGTTATCTAATTGATTTTGTGCGACACAACAATAACTAGAACACACTAGAATAGAGAAAATAATTTTTTTCATAGAATTACATTTTCTTTGTTCAAATATAATCAAATTTCACAAAAAATTTAATTTTTTGTGAAATTTTAGAAGTGGAATATAGATTATTCAGTTGCCGGGACATCAACCTTTATTTCGCCAGATGCCCCATCGCTAATAGTATATGGGATACCTCCTTTTACCTCTTTGTTTATCGAAGTATCGTACCCCCTAACAAAAAGGTAATAATCGCCACATTTCAGGTTAGTCAGTTTAAAATTAAGGGCTGTAGTATCTCCCGCCACCACCAAATCATAATTTGACACTGAAGCAGGTGCATCCTTCGTATTGTATTTGGCGTAGGCGGTAATAGGCGTTACCAATTTCCCGTGATGCTTAGGGGAAATTACAAGTGTAACATTGCCTCCACTTCCAGCAGTACATTTATTTTCATCTTTTTTCTCGCAACTAGTAAAAATCATCATTGACGAAACAAACAAGAGAATTGTAGTTTTAATATGCATGATATTTTATTTTTTAATGTGAAAAATTATTTTTTGGCTATTTCTTTTACTTTTTCAAAAATACTATTCTCTCCACCTTCTTCGTACCCTATATGAGTGTACACAATTTTGCCATGCTGATCAATGATAATGGTATATGGGCATGATTGAAAGTTCAATGATCGTTTCAAATCGGCTTTGACGTCTATATAACAAGGAAATTCCCACCCTTGCGAAATTGCATAGCTCCGTGCAACTCCTTCTGCCCGTACTTCGTCGATGGATATAGTCAGATAATTAAAATCCACGTCCTTCTTCCATTCAGGCATTTTCAGCGAATAATTTTTTATCTCTTTTTTACATGACACACACCATGTTGCCCAAATATTCACAACTGTAACTTTGCCTGGTTCAAATATCTCATTAAAGGCGACTTTCTTATTTGATTTCAGTTCTTTTATTTGCGTAGTCGGCAAACCTGTCTGGGCATGATTAGTCATGAACGAGAATACACATGCAACTATAGCAATTGCTTTTTTCATAAAATAAACTGGTTAAATACAAATCTAAGATATTTACTTTGTTTTTAACGCACATAGGCGACTAACGTATCATAAGAATATTTCGACTTCATGTAGTTATCTTTGGAATATAAAATCAACGGTATGAAAAATAGCGCAGTCACTTTTGTAATGTGTTTCTACGTTCTTCTTTTCTTAAATTTTTCATCTTTCGGTCAAAAGGTTCCGGCAAAAGCGAAAATAAGTAATACATGCCGTGAACTTAAAAAGCCCCTGAATATCAAGAAAAACCGAAGTGTCCAAAACCCTATGGCAATGCCAAGCCTTTGGGATATTGATACGGTAATCAATGCTCCCCGTCATAATGACAAAAGTGATTTTGTGGAAGATCTGTATGTATACGCACGAGGGTATTTAGTAGATTTTGAAGAACAGGGGGCAGAACCGTGTAATTGCTATAGGGCTTCAAAAACACTAAAAAATGGCAATGTTCGTTTGTATATCGGGTTAGAGCCTGTCGCGAGAAAACAGAATTGTGTGGTTGTTGAAATTACTCCCGATTTCAAGAAACGATACCCAGACTACGCAAAATACCTGATAAAAGGTTCAAAAATAAAAGTTGCAGGCTACCTTATCTATGACACAGAATATCGGGCAAATACAACCAACACTGCCAATAAAAATGGCAGTAATGTATGGCGAAAAACAAATTGGGAGATACACCCCATAGTGAGTATTGAAAATAAATCGTAGTTCAGTGTTTTCGTAGCTTGACTTTGAACCTAAAAAATGACATGATTTGTGGGTGTATTTGTTCTATTCTATACAATTTTATGAACCAAATACCGTTTGTCTTGCAATATAATGATGAAATTGACATTGAGCAGTTTTTAAGAAAATATAATATATTTAGAAGATTCAAGACAATTATGAAATGAAAATCCTACAATTATTGATCGTTTTTGGGGGCATATCAACATTGCTTCATGCGCAAAGTCATACTAATGTCTATTCTATTTCTAAGGATGATATTTATAGCTGCTATATTCCCTTGAAAGTATGGTTGGAAAGGTATGAGACCCCCAATATTAGTATTGCAGAGGTTAGCTTTGTTGAAACCGATTTACCGAAAGATGCGATATACTCGTCACCCGAAAAAGCCGAAATACAAATAGGTATGGAGCGCAAGCGTCCTTTCGCATTGATACGGATACCCGCATATTCGAAGGACGTTTCAGGTAATACAAGACAGATACGCAGCTTAAAATTGACGGTTACCGAAAATCCTCAGATTAGTAAGGCTCTGACCGCAGCCAAAGCGACCGCAGATGTTACAAAATCAGCATTAAGTACAGGTACCTGGTACAAAATTGCAATAACACAAACCGGGTTTCATAAAATTGATGCGGCTTTTATTTCGTCAATGGGACTGAATCCATCCAATGTCAATCCTGCCAATATACGTATTTATGGAAACGGTGGCAAGATGCTTTCTGAAGCTAATTATGTATCACGGGCCACAGATCTTCAAGAAAACGCACTCTTGGTTTATGATGGAGGAGATAACATATTCAATACCGGAGATTATGCAGTTTTCTATGGCATGGGACCAATCGGTTGGGATGTTGACACGATAAATAAACGGTTTAACCACCTAAAGAACCTATACGCCGATACGGCATACTACTTCATCACTTTCGACCAAGGCCCTGGCTTACGTATAAAAGAACAATCTGCAACGCTTGTGGGAAATACTACTGTTACCAATTTTAACTATTATGACGTACATGATGTTGATCTGGTAAATGACGCTGGAATTGGGAAAATCTGGTTTGGCGAACAATTCAATTCGCTTGCCGGAAATTTATCGCAGTCATTTAATTTTGATTTGGGGGCTTCGGTGTCAGAAATTAATTGCAAAGTATCGTTAGGAGCAACTGGTTCCGCTAACAATAGTTTCAGTGTTTCGCTGAACGGGAATAATCTTGGTTCAGTTAATTACCCCACTGGTACTACAGAAAATACATTGATGCAAATCCGCGAAATGAATTGGTCTGTGGCTGTAAATGCTGCATCTGCAAATGTGAACCTCACATTTACACCCTCCTCTTCCTCATCAAAAGGTTATCTCAATTATATTGAAATAAATGCCAGGAGGCCGCTTGTGATAAATTCCTCCCAATTAGCTTTTCGTGATCTCAATAGTGTGGCTTCGGGGAATGTTGCCAATTATGTATTGCAAGGAGCAACTAACAATACCAGAATATGGGATATTACTAACCCACAGACACCAACGGCATTAATCGGAACATTAAGTGGATCAAACTATAATTTTTCATGTGATGCCCAAACCTTGCACGAATTTGCAGCAATGAATAGCTTCGATGTACATATCCCAATTTATTCGGGCAGCGTTACAAATCAAAACTTACATGGAAGTGCGCAGGTAGATGATATAATAGTTGCACACAAGAGCTTTCTTTCTCAGGCACAAAAATTAGCTGAATATCATCAGTCGCATGACAATATGAGGGTAATAGTTGCTACCCCTGAACAGATTTATAATGAATTCTCTTCAGGCGCCCAGGATATTAGTGCGATTCGCGACTTTGTGAGAATGTTTTACAAAAGAGCTGGTGCTGATAGTTTGCAAATGCCCCGTTACCTCACTTTTATAGGAGGTGCTTCTTATGATTATAAAAACAGGCTACCCAATAATTCAAATTTCGTTCCCGTGTTTGAATCGGCGGAATCATCGTATAATCTTTCCGCCTTTTCAACAGACGATTTTTATGGATTTCTTGATGATAACGAAAATATTGAAGAACATGCCAAGCTTAATACGTTAGATATTGGAATTGGCAGACTTCCGGCACGGACAGAAGAAGATGCAACGGCATTAGTAAATAAGATAGTAAACTATAAAAGTCCTGCAACTCTTGGCCCATGGCGTATCGCATCTACGTTGATAGCTGACAACAATGATGGTGCTGGCAATTTTATGCAGGACATTGATGGAATGGGTGATGTAATAGCTACTACAACTCATAGTCTTTATAACCAGAGTAAAATATATCTTGATGCTATCCCAACTTTATCTACACCTGCTGGCAAAAGAAGCCCCAATGCAAACGCTGCAATTAGTGAACGGATTTATAAAGGCACTATGATGATTAACTATGTTGGTCATGGGAATACGCAAGTATGGACTGAGGAACGAATATTAACACAAGACGATTACAATAAGTGGACAAATGTCAATATGCTGCCATTTATGGTAACAGCTACTTGCGATTTCGGGCAGTTTGATCACCCTCAATATGTGTCCGCTGGCGAGCAACTGGTACTACATAAAGGCGGGGGGGCCATCTCAATCCTTACAACAACTGCCGCTGTGTATAATAACTACAATATTCCCATGAATACAATATTCTTAAAAACGCAATTCACGCAAAAAGCAGATGGCACGTGGCATAGCTTTGGGGATGCGACCCGCATATGTAAAAATGCAACTTACATTACTTCCAGCAATCCAAATGAACTAGCTAATTACCGTAAGTTTGCTTTGCTTGGTGATCCTGCTCTCAATCCCAATTTTCCAGAATATTTTATCCAGATTGATAGTATTATTGACGTTGCAAAGAATGAACAAACAAGTAATGTAAAAGCGTTAGGTGCCTATAGAATAACAGGGAGGGTACACGACAATAGTGGTGCTACTCTTAATGGTTTCAATGGTATAATGTCGGTATCATTTTATGATAAGCCGAGGACAGTATCAACAATTTCTGGAATAAACGCAACGTTTAAGTTGCAAGATAATCTAGTATATAAAGGCAGGGTAAGTGTAACTAACGGTATATTTTCTTACACCTTTATTACGCCAAAAGATATAAATTATTACTATGGAACAGGTAAAATAAGCAATTATGCACACAACGGTATAACCGATGCTGCCGGAGTAGATACGGGAATTACTGTAGGCGGATATTCAGACAATCCAGTAATAAGCGATGTTGCACCAATAGTAAGACCCTATATCAACGATAGTTTGTTTCATAATGGCGGAATTACCGGAACTAATACATCTTTGTATGTCGCTTTGTATTCTGAAACAGGCATAAATGTATCTGGCAATAAATTGGGGCATGATTTAACGGCTGTCCTTGATGGAAACATTGAGCAACCCTATATACTTAATGACTATTATGAAACTGCGCCCAATACATACCAACGTGGTTCTCTTAACTTTCCAATTAATGGTATCGCAAACGGAAAACATACTCTAAAAGTGAAGGCATGGGACGTAAATAATAATTCAGGAGAAGGGAGTGTTGATTTTATCGTTCTTGATGGAAAAATTATGGGTATTGAAAATCTTATGAACTACCCTAATCCTTTTAATAACCAAACTCATTTTGTATTTGAGCATAACCACCCAGAAGAAATACTTGACGTAAAAATAAGCATATACAACACAACTGGTGCTTTAGTTAAAAACATTGAACAAACATTTACGCCTACCGGAAGCCGTAGCAATGAAATTATTTGGGATGGCACAGACAATCAAAATATACGGTTGCCATCAGGCATATATGTTTATAGGCTAATGATCAGTACTGATAAAGGTTATAAATCAACAGCTTATCAAAAACTGGTTATTATACGTTAGCGGAAATTTGTATTTCGATTATTGTTCAACCTATGTCCTAGCAATGCTAAAGCACACAGTGCTTCGACAAGTTATCACGTAAGTAAGCAAATTGCTTTCTTTTCATTTCTGGTAATGTTGGTTTTTTAGAATAATTCATGAAAACTTGCCATTATTAATTTTTAGGGCTATTTTTCGAAAAACTAACAAAACAAACTATATAAATGAAAAAGCTAGCTTTATTGTCTTTACTGTTTCTCGCATCAAGCAATCTTTTTGCCCAAGGTACATTTTCCGGCGACCTTATGATGAACCTTAACTTCTTTCATCAGGATACAAACATTAAAGCATCTGGCAACCCGCTGTATGACAATGCATTAAGCGGCAGTGATGGCTGGCTTACAATGAGATATGCTATTAGTGGGTTTACGTTCTTCGCACGTGCGGATGCATTCAATAATTCTAACCTAAAAAATCCTGTAACTGCTAATACCGATTTTGGTATAGGTGCATGGAATATTACCAAAGAAATGGAGGATCTCACCATTTCGGTAGGTACGATTTATGACCAGATAGGCTCTGGTATATTGTTTCGTGCCTACGAAGACAGGGGATTGCTCATTGACAATGCCCTCGTAGGTATAGAACTGAAATATAAATTTGCCGAGAATTTTTATTTAAAGGGCTTTACTGGTCAGCAGAAAAACAATAATAGCGACAACGATCTTGTAAATAATGTCCGTTATGCACCTGTTATAAAGGGATTGAATGCCGAAGGTGATTTCAGCGTTGGGAAAGCCCGTATTGCCCCAGGTTTAGGTATTTTGAACAGGACACTCGATGCGGGGTCTATGAATGCAGTTGCGGCGACTATTAATGGTCAGGATACAGGCAAAAGGTTTCTCCCAAAATACAATATGTATGCATTCTCTTTGTACAATAACCTTGTTTACAAAAACTTCTCGTGGTACGTTGAGGGGGCATATAAAACACATGAGGCCATATTGAAAGACAATATTCTTCAGGATGAAGCAGGAAATGTTGCCTATACTTCAATAAACTATGGTAAGAAGGGAATCGCATTAAGCCTATCCGGTAAGCGCACGGAAAACTTTGTGATGCGTACATCGCCTAATGAAACTGTACTTAAAGGTATGCTTAACTGGCAACCTATTATAGCTGTTTTACGCCCGTTACGTCTCATGTCCCGCTATACTCCTGCATCACAGGACATTTCTGAAATGGCAGGTACAGCCAACCTGGTACTTTCGCCAAATGATGTTACAAGTTTTACATTGACTTATACCAACAGTAACACGCTTGCCAACCAGAAGTTATACCGTGAGGCATATGTAGAAGGCATTTACCAAGGATTGGACAAATGGATATTTGAAGGTGGGGTACAATACATTGAGTATAATATATTGCTTTATCAAAACAGATCATCTTCTACAGACTTCCCAATACAATATGCTATAACCCCATTCGCAGAAGTTACGTACAAAATTAATGACAAGAAGTCTCTTAGATTTGAAGCACAATACATGAATGCAGAGCGAGATTATGGCTCCTGGGCATTTGCATTGCTTGAATACAATGTAGCCCCAATGTGGTCAATATCGGTTTCAGATATGTATAACATAGTTCCTAATAAAGGAATTGACAACATAAACTATAAAAATCCTGGCAATCATTATTACAGTCTATTTACAGCTTGTACGAAGGGGCCACATCGTTTTACTCTCGCTTATGTGAAGCAAGTTGATGGTATCAATTGTACAGGTGGCGTATGCCGTTATGAACCAGCATTTAGCGGAATAAAAGCCATGATAAATACTAGTTTCTAATAGCAATGCTATTTTAAAAATCCGTTCTTACCTGTATGGAAAAGGTTGTGATGTATAGACATCAATTTTACACAACAATGAGCGCAAAACACTTCTATTGAATGTTATACAATTCGCACAATCAAGCAATCCGGTTGAAAAAGAACTTATTTTAACAATATTTCGGCTTGTGCTTACAGGATATATTGTTTACTTTTGCTAACCTTGAAGATAATTTCCTTCATACTATCAGTTATCATATTAGTGTTAAGCTTTGTGCCTTGCGCTGATGGTGCTATTTGCATAGATCAAACTAATACAAAAAAAGAAATTAGAAAAACGACTCCACAGGAAAGTCATTCCGAAAAAGATCACTGTTCTCCGTTTTGTCAATGTGCATGTTGTGGTGTCCAATTTTCAATTGTTGAGCCATACATTAAGTCGCACATTTTAGTGATTCCAACAGTTAAAAAATCTTATAGTTCCTTTTATTCATCTTCTGTTAAAGGAATTTCATTGCCTGTTTGGCAACCTCCACAATTATCGTAAGTTACTGCATACTTAGCTGTAAATGAAGAGCAATGCGTTATCCATGCTCCTTTTCAACCTTTATCGGTAATTCTCATTGTATAAATGAAAAAGAAAGGTAGATCTTTAAAGACAACGCCTGTCTATAAGCGATCCGTATCATCCAAAGATAAAATTGAATATTCTAAACCACCAAAGTGGTTCAAGACCATAAAATTATTCTTTATGGTTCTTCTTTCAGTTTTATGCGTTATTGCAGTAGCTGTACGAGTAAACCACTTCTACCATCACCATATTTATGTAAAACCTAGATAAAATTCAATTTAAAGACATGCTAAATAAAATCATTGAATTCTCAATAAAAAATAAGCTCATTATTGGAATTTTCACACTTGCATTAATAGTTTGGGGTGTCTATTCCCTAAATAAGCTACCTATTGATGCTGTGCCTGATATTACAAATAACCAGGTTCAAATTATCACAGTGAGCCCCTCACTTGCTGCACAGGAAGTAGAGCAATTTATATCTTTTCCAGTGGAACAAACGATGGCTACAATACCTGAAATTCAGGAGATCCGATCTATCTCACGTTTTGGCTTGTCCGTAGTTACCGTGGTTTTTCACGATGATGCCGATATTTATTGGGCAAGGCAGCAAGTTTCTGAAAGGTTGGTAGAAGCAAAGAGTACTATTCCACCTGGCATTGGCTTGCCTGAAATGGCTCCAATTTCAACCGGTCTGGGTGAAATATATCAATATACTCTACTGGCCACAGGAGCAGCGAAGGGCAAATATGATGCGATGGAGTTGCGAACTCTACAAGATTGGATTGTTCGCCGCCAGCTATTAGGTACACCTGGAATTGCAGACGTAAGCAGCTTTGGCGGCTTTTTAAAACAATATGAAGTAGCCATTAATATTAACCGGTTGAGAAGCTACAATTTGTCAATTGCCGATGTATTTTCTGCGCTTGAAAAAAACAACCAGAACACTGGCGGTTCCTATATAGACAAACGACCAAACGCATACTTTATTCGCAGCGAAGGTTTGATTACTAATACTACCGATATAGGAAAAATAGTGATTAAAAAGACAGATAATGGACTGCCTATAACAGTGCGCGATATAGGTACTGTGCGATTTGGTCAAGCTAATCGCTATGGTGCTATGACACGCAATAATGAAGGTGAAGTAGTGGGTGGACTTGTACTGATGCTCAAAGGTGCCAACGCAAGTGAAGTGATTCAAAATGTGAAGGCGAAGGTAAAGCAAATTCAAAAATCGTTACCTGAAGGCGTTGTGATTGAACCGTTTCTTGACCGAAGTGAATTTGTTGGGAGGGCTATTGGCACGGTTGAGAAAAATCTTATCGAAGGAGCACTTATCGTAATTCTGGTATTGATACTTTTTTTAGGGAATATACGCTCTGGATTAATAGTGGCTTCGGTGATTCCATTAGCGATGATGTTCGCTATTGCTTTGATGAATGTTTTTGGAGTATCCGGGAACCTGATGAGTCTTGGAGCAATTGATTTTGGTTTGATTGTTGATGGAGCAGTGATTATTGTTGAAGCAACAATGCATCAATTGTTGTCTAGAAAAGGCAGCCGCCTTACACAGACGCAAATGGATGTAGAAGTTGGAAGTTCTGCGAAGAAAATGATGAATTCTGCTGCTTTCGGGCAGATTATTATTCTCATAGTTTATCTCCCAATTCTCGCTTTGGTAGGAATTGAAGGAAAGATGTTCCGCCCAATGGCTCAGACTGTTTCCTTTGCCATACTTGGAGCATTTATCCTATCACTTACTTACGTTCCTATGATGAGTGCATTATTTTTAAACAAACACCTTTCACACAAAAAGAATTTTTCAGACAAAATGATGGACAAAATTCAACATGCATATACACCGCTCATAAACGGAGCATTGCGATTCAAGAAAACTGTTGTTATGATAGCTCTTTCGCTAATGGTAATAGCTTTTGTTATCTTTTCATATTTGGGTGGAGAATTCATACCTACCTTAGAGGAAGGTGATTTTGCAGTTGAAACTCGACTACTAACAGGAAGTTCTTTACAAGAAACTGTTGATGCCTCTTTGAAAGCTGGTGAAATATTAAAAAGGAAATTTCCAGAAGTAAAAGAGGTTATAGGGAAAATCGGTTCTTCAGAAATCCCAACTGATCCAATGCCCATTGAGGCTTGTGATTTAATGATCATTTTAAAGCCCAAAAGTGAATGGACTTCTGCCGACAACCGAGAGGATCTCGCTGAAAAAATGATGAAAGAGTTAGAAACTATCCCCGGAGTAACTTTTGGCTTTCAGCAGCCGATACAGATGCGCTTCAATGAACTCATGACAGGAGCACGACAGGACATTGCCATAAAGATTTTTGGTGAAGATCTGGAAATGTTGTCTGAACTGGCGGGAAAAGTCGGGAAATTAATTCCTTCAGTGGAAGGTGCTAAGGATCTATATGTCGAGCAGGTTTCCGGTTTGCCACAGATATCCATAAAGCTGAACCGGGATAAAATTGCGCAATTCGGGTTAAATGTATTGGACATAAATAATGCCATTAGTACTGGCTTTGCAGGAGGAAATGCTGGGACAGTGTTTGAAGGCGAAAGACGCTTTGAATTGATAGTACGCCTTGAAGGCACAGAACGTAAGGACATTGAGGATGTAAAACGATTATTTGTTACCGCAGACGATGGTATGCAAATTCCGTTAGAGCAGATAGCTGATATTAGTTATCAGTTAGGCCCCAATCAAATTCAGCGAGAGGATGCTAAAAGAAGAATTACTATTGGATTCAATGTTAGAGGAAGAGACATTGCGTCTGTTGTAAAAGAAGTCCAGGCTAAAATTGATCAAAAAGTGAAGATGCCTACGGGCTATTTTGTGACCTACGGTGGCCAGTTTAAGAATCTGGAAGATGCCAACAAACGCCTTTCGGTAGCAGTGCCTGTGGCATTGGCTTTAATCCTATTGCTGCTATATTTTACTTTTGGTTCGTTTAAATATTCACTACTTATTTTTACGGCTATTCCTATGTCAGCCATTGGTGGTGTATTTGCATTGCTGATAAGAGGAATGCCTTTCAGTATTTCTGCCGGAGTTGGCTTTATTGCATTATTTGGGGTGGCTGTTTTGAATGGGATTGTATTGATTACTGAATTTAACCGTTTAAAAAAGGAAGGGATAACAGACATTAATGAGATCATTTTAAAAGGAACAGCCATAAGATTACGACCAGTATTGATGACTGCATCTGTGGCTTCTTTGGGCTTTTTGCCAATGGCATTGTCAACCGGGGCAGGAGCTGAGGTGCAAAAGCCATTAGCAACAGTTGTAATCGGCGGTTTGATCACTGCAACATTTCTTACTTTAATTGTGCTGCCTGTTCTTTACACTTACTTTGAAAAAATCAAATCACTTAAAGGGCACAAGAATATTCCTCCGTCAATGCCTGCTGTTGGTTTGCTGGTACTTCTGATATTTGGCAGCATGATCACGAATGCACAAATTTCAAGGACAACTGCACCAAATCTATTGAATTCTGAGGCGGCGATCAATAGCTCGTTACAAATAGACGTTCAGTATTCACAGCAAATTTCTCTCGACAGTGCTTTGAATACCGCTCTTCAAAACAACAAAGGGTTGCAGGCCATAGGAGCAGAAGTTGACTATTACAAGCAGTTAAAAAAAACAACAGGCGCATTGCCCAATACAAACGTCAGTATGATATACGGTCAATACAACAGTTATGCACGCAACGACAATAACATAACAGTTAGCCAAACCATTCCATTCCCTACAGTATTTGGGGCAAAGGCGGCATTAGGAAATGCGCAAGTTAAAGGAGCTTTATTAAAAACTACCGTAACTAAAAACGAACTATTGTTCCAGGTAAAGCAAACCTTTTTCCGGTTATTGTACCTGCAATCGTACAAGTTGCTTTTGTATCAACAGGATACCCTTTATACCGATTTTGTACGGGTGGCAGATATCAAACTCAAAACCGGGGAATCTACATTTCTTGAAAAGTCAAATGCGGCAACCCGTTTGGCAGCATCTAAATATGAACTGCGACAAAATGATGCGGATATAAAAAGTACCGAACAGTTACTGCAATCGCTACTATTTGTGGATTATCCGGTAAGTGCTACAAAACAGACATTGCCGCAGCTATCAATAAAGCCAGTAGCAGAATCTGTAAAAGAAAGTAACCCACAGCTTGGTTATCTTAAGCAGCAGGTGGTAATCGCTGAAAAGAACGCCAGCCTTGCCCGGCAAAGCAACCTGCCCGATATTACAGTCGGCTATTTTAATCAGACCCTTATTGGTACGCCAATGAATGAAACAGGCAAACCTTTGGCTATTTCATCCAATAGGTTTCAAGGTGTTCAGGTTGGGGTTGGTATTCCGCTTATTGCGCAACGAGCCAAAGTAAAAGCAGAACAGGCTAAACAGGAAGTAGCGTCACTTACGTATCAAGCAAATGTTACTGCACTTCAGAGCTTGTACCGACAAAGGTATCAACAAGCGTTAGCGCAACAAAACAACCTTGAATACCTGCGTACTACGGGCCTTGTAAATGCGGAACTGTTGGCAAACCAATCACAGAAATCATATAAGGCAGGAGAGATAGGTTATGCCGAATTTCTACTTAGCCAGCAACAGGCATATACTATCCGACAACAATATCTTAAAGCCTTATACGATTATGACGTAGCTATACTGGAATTAGAAGCATTATTAGGAAATAATTGATAACTATTAAAAAAATAAAATAATGTCCATAAACATAAAATCAGCGATTGTAGTATTCGCAACAAGTATTGTATTATTTAGTTGCAGCAACAAGAAAAATGCAGAAGAGAAAGTCCCGGAAACAGCTAAAGTAGTGGCCGATGAAGTGTCCTTAACCAAAGCTCAATACGAGAATGCCGGTATTAAATCAGGTACGGTTCAATTGCGGCAGATAAGTAAAACGGTCAAAGTTAACGGTGTCCTTGATGTACCGCCACAACAACTGGTAAGTATTTCAGCCCCTATGGGTGGATTTATCAAACAAACAGATTTGCTACAGGGAAGTGAGGTAACTAAGGGGCAGGTCATAGCCATACTACAGAATCAGGAATACATTCAGCTACAACAGGAATATCTTGAAACAAACAGCCAGTATGAATACGCACTTACAGAATACGAAAGGCAGCAAACTTTAGCTAAAGAAAATATTAATGCTGGTAAGACCTTGCAAATGACAAAAGCAAACTACACCGGATTACAGGCTAAATTGAATGGAATAGCTGAAAGGCTTAAACTGATCAATATTGATCCAATATCCCTAAATAGTCACAACATCAAGAGTACCATAAATATTTATGCACCCATTAGTGGATATGTAACAGTTGTAAACATCAATATAGGGCAAATGGTCAATCCTTCTGATGTCATGTTTAAAATTGTTGACACGAAGCACCTTCATGCAGAACTGACCATTTTCGAAAAAGATGTACTCAGCATAAAGCTCAAGGATAAAGTACGGTTCACACTTGCAAATGAAGCGAAGGAACGTACAGCAACTATATATCTGATTGGCAGGGAAATAGACCAGAACCGTACTGTACGAGTGCATTGTCACCTTGATGAAGAAGACAAACAATTGCTGCCGGGAATGTACTTAAAAGCAATTGTTGAAACCAATGGGACAAACGTGCAGGCATTACCGGATGAAGCAATTGTAAGTTTTGACGGGAAAAAATATATTTTTCAGGAAACAACCGGGGAGAATAAAGAGGAAGTACATTTCAAAATGTTGGAAGTGGCTACAGGGGAATCGGATGAAGGCTATACTGAAATAAGCTTGCCGGAGAACTTTGATAATACAAAACCTGTCGTGACGAAAGGCACTTACAGCTTGTTATCCAAAATGAAAAACAGTGAGGAAGAAGAGTAAAATGATTATGCCCTTAGCGCCATTTTTTATAAGAGGGTGCGAATTCTCTTTTTTGAATTTGTTTTAGGGGAGCAGGTGTGGAGGTGTAGCAAAAGTGCAAAGTATTTGCTTTACTCCACATTGCAATGTGCAGGCATGGTTGTAAAAACAAATCCTTCTAAAGAAATTAATTGAGAGATTATGCAAAAGACAAAAATCAACTTAAATATACTACTGCCTGAAGTGCCTGATGAACGCGATGAATGCGTACTGCGAATAATTGCAGTATTACAAAAACATAAAGGTATTGAAGAAGTTCATGTAACTGGAGAAGGTAAGGAAGCACAGCTTTGTTTCCATTATAATCCTGACCATATTCCAATAGACCAGGTTAAAAAACTGGCAAAAAACGCAGGAGCTGCCATTACACAGCAATTTGGACATTTGTTGTTGGAAGTCAAAGCCTTTAGGGAAATGACTGAAGCAACCGGCCTGGAGGAGGAACTTCGCAAACTCAAAGGCATGCTCAGCGTATCCGTTTCGGCTGCCGGCGCTATCCGTGCTGAATATGACCAGCAACAAACCAATAAGCAGGCAATTTTGGATGTACTGGCTAAAAACAAACTGGATGTCACTTCTGCTAAAAATCTGCATCTTCATGACAATGGCAAACATTCAGAGGATGAAGAGCATGACCATAGTAGTCATGATAATAAAAATGAAGATAGTGATGACGGGCATGACCATAGCGGCAGTTCAGAACAAGATAATAAATGGAAAAGCTACCTTCCTGTAATTATCAGCCTAGCGATGTTACTGGCTGGAATCGCCAATGACCAATACCTCAAACTGTCTTTTTTTAACGGATGGGTGCGCTTTGTCTGGTATGCGGTTTCCTATCTGCTGGTAGGCTTGCCTGTAGCAATTCAAGGTATAAGGCTCATCGCAAAAGGGGACGTATTTACGGAATTTGCCTTAATGACAATTGCAACCGTTGGTGCTTTTTTCATTGGCGAATATCCCGAAGGGGTTGCAGTAATGGTATTCTATACTGTTGGGGAACTTTTTGAAGATGCCGCAGTGAACCGGGCAAAGCGAAGTATAAAGGCGTTACTGGATATTCGTCCTGCATCTGCATTTGTCAAGCGGGATGGTGGTTTTGTAGAGGTGCCGCCAAAAGAAGTCAATGTTGATGATGTCATTCAGATTAAAGCTGGCGATAAAGTGCCACTCGATGGGGAAATGCTCAGCGAGGGCAGTACATTCAATACTGCGGCACTGACAGGGGAGAGTAAACCTTCGGATATCGGAAAAGGAGAAACTGTTTTGGCAGGTATGATAAATCAGGATAAGGCAGTGGAATTGAAGGTCACTAAGCTGTACAATGACAGTTCATTAGCCAGAATACTATTGCTGGTACAGGAAGCAACTACACGCAAAGCAAAAACGGAACAGTTTATCAGGAAATTTTCGAGAATATATACGCCTATAGTTGTTTTTATCGCTATTGGCATTGCAACACTTCCTTATTTTTTCATGCAGGATTATGTATTTAATCAATGGCTTTACAGGGCGTTGATCTTCCTGGTCGTTTCCTGCCCCTGTGCATTGGTTATCTCTATCCCTCTTGGATATTTTGGCGGTATCGGGGCGGCATCGCGCAATGGCATTCTTTTCAAAGGGTCTAATTTTTTAGACCTAATGACGAAAGTGAACACGGTAGTAATGGATAAAACAGGCACTTTAACCAAGGGTGTATTTAAGGTGCAGCAAGTAAAAAGCTATAGTATGGATGAAGCCCAATGGCTGCCAATGGCTGCCGCATTAGAGGCGGTATCTACCCATCCCGTAGCACAGGCTGTTGCACTGTATGCCGGAGACAAGGCTAAAAACATTAAAGTTGATGGCCTGGAAGAAATAAGCGGGCATGGTATAAAAGGTATTATAGATGGCAAAGAAGTTTTGGCAGGCAACCTGAAGTTGATGGATAAAGCGGGCATACAGGTAAATGACGAAATTAAAAACATTGATGATACCATCGTAATTGTAGCAATAGACAAAAAGCTTGCAGGCTATGTTACAATTGCCGATGAGATAAAAGAAGACAGCAAAGAAACAATCATGGCTTTACATGACCGGAAGATAGAAACCATTATGCTTTCAGGCGATAAGCAGTCAGTTGTGGACAGGGTGGCGAAGGAGTTAGGTATTGACAAGGCGTTTGGAGATCTGTTGCCGGAAGGAAAAGTAAAAAAAGTGGAAGAAATAAAGAGTGATAAGGCAAAAGTTATTGTCTTCGTAGGGGATGGGATAAATGATGCCCCGGTTCTTGCGCTAAGTGATGTTGGCGTAGCTATGGGTGGGCTTGGGAGTGACGCAGCCATTGAAACTGCGGATGTAATCATTCAAACCGATCAACCTTCACGCATAGCAAGGGCTATACAAATTGGTAAGGCGACAAATGCCATTGTTTGGCAAAATATTACTTTTGCCTTTGTGGTAAAAGCTATTGTAATGATATTGGGAGCAGGTGGCATAGCTACAATGTGGGAAGCCGTATTTGCAGATGTAGGTGTAGCCCTATTGGCGGTTTTGAATGCCATGAGGATACAGAAGATGAAGTTTTAAAAAGCATAACTAAATTATGTATTTATGAAAAGTAAAACGTTAACTATCGTATTTGCGTTGCTGTTTACATTAGCAATCCCAGTTATCGGGTATATATATCTTGGTTGGCTTATAGCATTTCTCTTTCTCATAGGGTATTTTGGTGGATTTATTCTTTGGCTCGTTATACCTACCAAAGCATCCTGGGCTTCAATAAAAGCGCCGTTTTTGACTACTCTTGCTGCTTTTCTACTTCTTCATAAAGTAGAGGAAAACCGCTTTAAATTCTTTGAGGTAGTATCTGACAAAATCACGGGCATTCCTGTTCCGGAAGTTACTCCTCTTTTAATAATCGGGCTTTTGATACTGCCGGTCGGTGCATGGATTGCTACGCCTTTTCTTATAAAACGAAACCATGCCATTGGCTACTATCTGGCATGGACTTTTTTCGTATCAATGGGGATTACTGAGTTGGCACATTTTTTTCTCCCTTTTCTAACGAAAGAACCATATGGCTATTTCCCAGGAATGGCGAGTGTTGTTGTACTTGCTCCGCTTGCATGGTGGGGTATGTGGCGGTTGTCACGAAAAAGAGGCTAAATCTATTGATGGACCTTAGTTACAATTATAAATCATTGACATTTAGTAGCGAGGTTAGCATAGTAATGCGTTTAGCTTGGAGAAATTTGATTATACAAGCGTTGAATTTGACGAAGCTGGCAATTACTCTTTCCCGTTCTAAATGTGTCTCAACGGGAACATGATAGGAAATCTATTTTCCCTTGATTTTCCTTCACTATAGTTACCAATCCCCTGAATCTCCCTTGATTATAACCTGAAAACAACTTGACAAATTTTGTCTGAAAATGGCTGGCATCGGATTTAAAAATGAAGATTATTCCTGTTAAATTTACCCTATGGATACTCTTTCAAACAACAAGTTCGACCTGCTTCTTACAAAATACGTTTCTATAATTGAGCGAAAGCTGCGTTTGCGAATGGCTAAAGCCAGAGATAAAGAATTTGTAGCAAATGAAATTACCGATGAAATCGATGTTACGATAGAATTTACTACATCTAACCCTTCATTTGAAGAAATGCTCAAAAATTTTCAATTAATGTACGTGCGTGGCGATGATTTAGGAGAAATTATTAAACACATAGCCAAAGTTTTTGGAACGGACGTACAGGAAATTCGTCCATACAAACGCATAGAAAACGAAAAGGCAATCACCCTGTATATTTCTAAAGAAGAAAAAGAACTGAAGGATTTTGCTTCCGATGAACGAAAACTTGTTCGCTTTCTTATACGGCATACGGCTTATACAGAAATTAAGAAGAGACTGCCTGATATACTAAAACCTGAAGTGCGTCAGGATATAAAACCAATGGAGAGTAGCTACTCTATACAATGGACTGGCAAAAAGGATAACAAGAATGAATTTGTTCAAATGATCTATGCGCTGCATGAAGCTGGTTATCTGAATAAAGGAAAGGGTGAAATAACCAAAATAATTGAATCCCTTTCAGAAATCCTACAAGTCGGATTAGGTAAAAACTGGCAAAGCAACCATTCCGCAAGCATCCATAAAGCCAACAAAGATTACCAGCCACCCGTTTTTGAGAAGATCAAGCAGGCATATCACCAGTATATGGATGAGCTGATTGCGGTTAAGAAAACCAATAAATAATTCTCGATACTATTTTCCTTCAAGAAAGGTAGCTGTAATTAGCTGCCTTTATTTTTTTGTGCTTATCCGTCCTTTTTATTTGCACCCACATAGCTCCCAGTAGGAGCTTGAACTGAAAATGCCGGGTGATCTTTGTGTAATAAAAGCTCGAAAAATGGAACAACAATTAGAAAGCGTATTACAGAGATTGGATCGTATAGAACAGCTATTGGCAAGACTAAGAGACCCTCCAGACTACGAGAAGTCATTTACGTTGAAAGAAGCTGCGGCATACCTGCGCCTGTCGGTTTCAAGAATGTACAGCTTGATTTATGACGCCAGCTTAAAACCAATACAAAGACAACGTAACAGCAAAATCCTATTCACAATTGAAGAACTCAACAGGTATTTATCACAAGACAAATAGTTAATCAATAAAATCAATCGATATGGCATTAGTAAAAGAAATGTACACGGCAAACAGGGTTAACCTGATCTACCAGCTTTTAAAGAATGAGGCAGAAAATGGAGCGCCGAAGGAATATGACATCAAAGTAGATGAGTTACGGGTGGTCAGTCGCAATAACGACCCCGAAAGGTTTTTCAGCCACGAAGAATTTGTATTACCTGAAACAAAGAATATAACCATCAATATCTATGATAATAAATCACACAGGTGTACAAGATATACATTGCTATTAAAGGAAGAGCCTCATTCAAGCCATGAACTCTCCGGCATTGAGCAATCAATTAAGAACAAAATAGACGAAGCGAAAAATCAATGGGATCACGACCAGCTAAAGAAAGAAAACGAGTCGTTAAAGGAAGAATTGGAAGAAATAGAAGAGTATGCCGAAAAGCTTCAAAAACACATTACGATGCTTGAGGCAGAAAAACAAAAGTCTTCGAGCAAAATCACCGATACCATTATAGGGCTGGCTGGCGTGTACCTTACAAAGAATCCAAATGTATTGAGTGGGTTACCGTTGATTGGTGAATTCATGGGCGGTCAGGAAACAACAGATAGTGCAACGCCCGGCAATGTAGATGATACTGAAAGTACACAGAACAGCAAAGTCTCTTTCAGCAAAAAACAACCGACTTACACCGGGACTATCGGTGAAGAAGATGTTGAACGGCTGCACGATGCGCTAATACCGCTATTCCCTGAAGTTCACCTTGAAAAAGTGTCAACTATAATAAGGTATATGTATCATAACAATCACCTGGTAGATCAAATAGCAGGGATGCTGGCAGAATCTGCTAAGCAAAAGAATGCCGCATAAATTATTCACCCCTAAAAATCAGCTATGCAACTATACACTTTACCAATTCAAATTGAAGCCAACTCAAGGAAGGAAGCAGAAGAAAAACTGCTGGAATTTATGAAAATCGCAGCCGAGCATAAAAAAGTAGCAACAAATGACGTAATGAGCAACGTGGCTAAATTATGTTCAGTGCTATATGTGTTTTACCAAAGACACAATGAAGCAATGCAAGATATTGAAGAACCGCTACGCAGGATGAAAGGTTTGAGGAATAAATAATTCATTTCTGATGTCTTAAACATTCCTTAAATAACAAAGTGGGAAGCACCCTATGCACATTGATAATCAACCTTTTATATCTTTGGTATGAAGAAAAACAGACAAACAAAGTTCAGCCCTTTAATGAATGCCGAACGAACAAAGGAAACTGTACACGATGATATATTTCCTGATAAAGTACCGTTGGAAAAACTAAGGGTTATATGGAATGACGATATAGTACAATACAGTGACGAGCAGCTTTATAAAATAAGGGAGTGGCTGTATGCGCTGACAAGAGTCATCATTCATGTAAAGGAAAAGCAAGCAAATAACAAAAATACCATCGAACTAAAACCAAACGCAAATGAAACAACGGAAAGCAATATTATATGTCCGGGTGAGTACAGACGAGCAAGCTGAGAAGGGTAATAGCCTTGCACATCAGGAAGATATGCTACGCAAGTACTGTGCTATCAACAACATAGAAATTATAGGCTTCTTTAAAGAGGACTTTTCCGCTAAAACGTTTGAAAGACCGGAGTTTAATAAGATACTTGCCTTCCTTCGGAAAAACAAAGGTGCAGCAGAACTATTGTTGTTCCTCAAATGGGACAGGTTCTCACGTAATGCACCGGAAGCGTATAGCATGATTAGCCAGTTGTATAAACTTGGTATCGAGCCGCAAGGAATTGAGCAGCCGCTCAACATGGAAATTCCAGAACAAAAGTTCCTGCTTGCATTATACCTTACTGCACCGGAAGTTGAAAATGACCGCAGGGCACTCAATATTACGGCTGGTATGCGTAAGGCTATGAAGGATGGCAGGTACATGGGATCAGCTCCATATGGTTATAAGCATGGACGAAACGATGCTAACAAACCATGTATTGTGCCAAGCGTAAAGGAACAAGCATTTGTGCAAATGGCATTTGAAATGATGGCAACTGGCAACTATCACATTGAAGAGCTGCGACATATCCTAAACAAAAAGGGAATGCCGCTAAGCCGTACCCGTTTCTGGTGTTTATTGCGCAATCTGGTTTATATCAGCAAGATCTTCGTGCCAGCCTATAAGCAAGAACCTGAAATGATAGTAAAAGGAACACATGAGCCTATTATCGCCGATGCACTTTTCTACGAAGTTCAGGATGTTTTAGAGGGTAGAAAAAGGAATCTTCCTGTTTCTCCATTCTGCCAAAAGGAAGAACTGCCATTAAGAGGTTTCTTGACCTGCTCAAAATGTGGTAAAACTTTAACCGGGAGTGCCTCCAAGGGTAGGAGTGCCCGATACTACTATTACCACTGCAAGGGAAGTTGCAAAGAACGAATTAGGGCTGAAGAAGCCAACGAGAAATTTTACGGGCTATTGCAATCGGTTAGCCGCAACAAGAAAATTTTCAGCTCCTATGCGCTTATTATGCAGGATTCCAATAAGAAAAACGGTCAAGATAAAACGGCAGAACTTCAACAAGTGAAAAAAGAAATGGAGACCTACCAAAAACGATTGGATACTGCTCAAACGCTTATGCTTGATGGACAGTTGGATACAGTAGAGTATCGCAAAATCAAGTCTAAATTGGAACCGGAAGTTGAAAGGTTAGCAACAAAGGTTTCAACGCTTGGCAGTAATAGCACCAATGAGAGGGATATGATTGAGTTTGGTTTCCATTTTCTCAATAATATTGACGAAGTCTTTACTGAAGCGGATT
>CAZRPA010000034.1:0-29266 GCA_964601855.1 uncultured Flavipsychrobacter sp.
CAGAAAATGTGGTGTCGTGGGACGAAATCTGGTATCTTGTAAAGGATTTCAGTACCCGTTATTTCCTAAACAGATTCAAGAAAGAAGCAGCTACAGACAAGCGGCAATATGTACGTAAGTACTTCGAGTTTTTTGCAGCTAAGCTACTCATGGAGCAAGGCAAGCATAAACAGGCCAAACCAATGCTTAACAAGCTACTGCGCGACCCTAATACTGATGCGGAATACGAAAAACTATTTACCGCTAGATTGTATCAGGCACAGGCCGAGTGTGCTGACGCACTGGGAAGCGACAAAGAAAGAGAAGAATGGCTCTATGAGCTGTATAAGCTATACCCGCAGTTGCTGCCCTTCACTGGGCTGAAACCCAACCTTACACTGCATGTGAGTGGCGATGTAGACCAAGAAGTAGTGAAGCGACTACGAGCTTGCAACATAAACTGGATAAGCAGCAGCAGCACTGTACGAGCACCAGAAGCCTATGTGATATTTACGGGCAAAGGCAAGAAAAAAAGCATCACGTATTATGTGCTGGACAATGGTGGCAACTACATAGTAGCTCAGCAGTCGTTTGCATGGCAAAAAGCAGAGGAAACGGGCAAAGAACTTGCCTATCGCCTGTTTAATATAGGTGGCAAGGAGCCCGAAGAAACAGAAGATGAAGTGAAGAAGTAAAAAGAATACACATAGTATATTGCAGGGCGTCTTCTTGAAAGTTTCTGGCGTTTATTTACTCCTAGTCTATTTTATATTACGGTCTGTTTAATTACGGTACTATTTACTCGCTCGCTGCACACATGCTGCTATTCTGCATTGCGTAATCTGTTCATTCATTGTGTGGAATACACAGTTAATGTAGAAAGCGTGGAAATTATTCTACACTTTTTACACACTTTTGGGGTCGCAACATTATGTTGGCACATTGGCGGGTATTTTTTGTAACTTTGTAACATACATAGCTGGTATATCATAACATGTTAAGTGTTGTAAATCATAGTATTGCAAATTTTTGTTTCCCTTTTACACACCTTTGTGAAAAACTATGACAGAAATTGATAAAACTGGACTGATAGTTGATTATCAATGAATTGTAGTGCATTAGTTTGTTTAATTAGCTTAAAAACATATAGTCATGAGAAAAGCGGATATCGTAGGAAGCATAGCAGAAAAAACAGGAATACCTAAAGTAGATATTCTAGTAGCTCTTGAAGCTTTTTTTAAAGAAGTAAAAACTTCATTAGAGGAAGGAGAACCAGTTTATGTTCGTGGCTTCGGTAGCTTTATACTAAAAAAACGTGCTGCTAAAGTGGGCAGAAACATCAAGAAAAATGTAGCAGTAGAAATTCCTGAGCATTTTGTGCCAGCTTTCAAGCCTGCCAAAGAGTTTGTATTGGCTGTCAAAGAATCTGCTCATGAGCTTGTAGCACATAGCGCAGACGATGCTGCAGATACCGAATAGAACGACACTGCATTACTGATTTCGTTACCTTTGTCCAAAACCAAAAGCGTTGAGGCAGGTACACTATATCACAATCGCAGTAGCTATAATATTAATCGCTCTTTTATACTGGGGAGGCAACACAACACCACCAGCTCAAAAGCCAGCCGCTACACCTATGCAGCAGGCAGGCAATGATGGCGGTAATGGTTCCCAGGGCCCTAACACCATGAAGGCAGCCTCTTTTGACTCTATACTTACAGCGTCGCGTATACAACTACCGAAAACAGTTGCTGACTCTGTATTATTCATCGAAAACGAACTTGCAGCCATTCGTGACTCATCACGTATGGCTGTCGTTTTTACCAAGCTTTCAGGGGTATGGGAGCGCAACAAACAATACCCTGTTGGAGTTTTTTATAGAGCACAGGCTGCAAAATTGGAAAATTCAGAAAAAAAGCTCACCTTTGCAGCCCAATTATTTTTGGAATTACTAGAGCATGAAGGCAATCGCGCTATACAGCTCTGGGAAGCATCAGAAGCAATCAGTTGTTTGGAGTTGTCTTTAAAACTCGACTCTACCAATGAAGAAGCAAAATTGGCAATGGCGTCCGCTTACATTCAGGGCACCGGGCAACCAATGGTAGGCGTACAAATGCTTTTGGCCATCACTCGTGAAAAGCCAGACGATGTACCAGCTAACATGCTTCTGGGAAGAATGTCAATACAATCGGCACAATATGAAAAAGCAATAAAACGCTTTGAAACTGTACTGAAAACAGAGCCTAACAACAAAGAAGCTTTATACTTCCTTGCTCAGGCTTACGAAGAAACAGGTAACAAACAAAAAGCAATAGAACTGCTTGAAAAATGCAAGATGGTTGTAAACAACCCAGAATTCAGCAGAGATATTGACCAACACATAAATTCATTAAAGTAACTTTTAAAAACTCATATTATGCCTTGTGGTAAGAAGAGGAAAAGACATAAAATAGCTACTCACAAACGTAAAAAACGTCTGAGAAAGAACCGTCATAAAAAGAATAAGTAGGCTATTAATCCCACTGCTTCCTTACAAACGCTGCCGCATTTCTGCACATCGCCAGTACACACTTTTGTGTGCTGCCGGCGATGTGTAGATTTATTACTACAGCCTTAAGGCCTCGCTGATACTATGGGGGCGATTGCAGCTGAAGCTGATTTGGTTGTTACCAATGAATAAAGAACTTATTATTAATGCATCGGGTGAGGGTGTAGAGCTTGCGTTACTTGAAGACAAGAAACTCGTAGAGCTACATTACGAACGCGGGCAGGGTCAGTTTGCTGTGGGTGATATTCACCTCGGCAAAATTAAAAAACTCATGCCCGGACTCAATGCTGTGTTTGTAGACGTAGGCTACGAGAAGGATGCCTTCCTACACTACACAGACCTAAGCCCGCACCTACGATCGCTCATCAAGTACACCAAAATGTGCATAGAAGGTGGCGCAAATTGGGGTGATGATTTTGGTAGATTTAAAAACGAACCCGAAATTCTGAAATCGGGTAAGATTACAGAAGTATTCAACGGAAAACCAGAAATTCTGGTACAGGTACTTAAAGAACCTATTTCTTCTAAAGGTCCTAGACTCAGTTGCGAAATTTCACTCCCAGGTAGGTTTGTAGTTGTTACTCCATTTAACGATGTTGTAGCTATCTCTCGCAAAATACATTCATCTGAAGAGCGTAAACGCCTACAGCGAATAGTAGAAAGCATAAAACCCAAAAACCTTGGGGTAATAGTACGCACTGCTGCCGAAGGTAAAAACACGGCTGAACTCCATGCAGACATTATGGAGCTGGAGAAAATGTGGAAGGGTATTGAAAAAAATCTGAAAGGAGCTAAGCCACCTCAGATGATCATGAGCGAGCAGGATAAAACCACATCTATCCTCAGAGACCTGCTCAACGACAGTTTTCAGAAAGTAGTAGTCAATGATAAAAATCTGCTTGCGGTTGCCAGAGAATACATCTCCAAAGTATCTCCTGGGCAAGAAGATATTGTAACGCTACACAATGGCAATGGTTCTATTTTTGATACTTATGGTGTAGCTAAGCAGGTAAAATCTGCCTTTGGTAAAACTGTGAATATGAATAGTGGTGCTTATCTCATAATAGAGCACACAGAGGCACTGCATGTAATAGATGTAAACAGCGGCACACGTAGCCCAGAGGCGGGTCAGGAAGCAAATGCACTGGCTACTAACCTTGAGGCTGCACAGGAAATAGTGCGACAAATGAGGCTACGCGACCTTGGTGGTATTATCATCATAGATTTTATCGACATGAAACTTGCAGAAAATCGCAAGCAACTCTTTGACGCAGTAGAAACCTTGATGACCAATGACCGTGCGCGCCACACAGTATTGCCTATATCTAAGTTTGGGCTGATGCAGATAACTCGTCAGCGTTTACGCCCCGAGATTAATATCTCTACAGCCGAACTTTGCCCTACCTGCAAGGGTACAGGCAAAATAGGTCCTTCCATTTTGCTGGCAGACGATATAGAAAAAGACCTAAAATACATAGTGAGTCAGGGTATGCGCAAACTGAAATTGCATGTACATCCCATACTAGAGGCTTATCTTACCAAGTGGAGCATCTTCAAGCCTTCAATAGTTAAGAAATGGGACAAAGAGTATAAAGTAAAAGTTACAGTGATAGGCGACAATGATTCTCCTCTTACAGAGTACAACTTCTATGATGCTCAAACGGACGACCTCATAAAATTATAACATCTATAGCAGTCACACATCTGTCTTTAGTAGTTACAAGACATTCTTGACAATGGGCTGCACGCTGTGTAGCCCATTTTTAGTATTGTCCTTTTGTAACTAATTCAGGGCTCAAGGGCGCATTACTTATAATAATTGTACTTTTACGCCTCAATTCGTTTTGTGTGAAAGCTATTATACCGGTTGCCGGAGCAGGTACCAAATTACGACCACTCACTTATACCCAACCCAAAGCCCTCATACCCATTGCAGGTAAAACTATTTTGGGGGTCATCATAGATCAGCTCGTAGAAGCTGGTGTTACTGAGTTTGTATTTGTAATTGGTTATCTGGGCGAAAAAATTCAACGATACATAGACAAAACCTACCCCAATCTTAAATGCACATTCGTTAACCAAAGCGACCGACGTGGCACAGGGCATGCCATATGCCTTACCCGCGATGCTGTGCAGCATGACGAAGTTATGATTGTGTTGGGTGATACTGTTTGCGACTATAACGTAAGGGATATTATCAACAGCAACATGTCGCAGATAGGTGTGCGCAAAGTGGATGACCCTCGTAGTTTTGGGGTAGCAGAGCTGAATGATAAAGATATGGTGGTGCGAATGGTAGAAAAACCACTTATACCTAAGTCTAATATGGCAATGGTGGGTATCTACTATATCAAAGAAACTGCTGCAATGTTTGCTGCATTGGAGAATATCCTCAGCAAACCCTCTGACGAAAATGGGGAATACCACCTTACCAATGCGCTACAGCTCATGGTTGAACAGGGTACAAAACTACATGCGTTTAGGGTCAATAACTGGTTTGACTGTGGTAAAAAAGAAACCTTGCTTTCTACTAATGCCACATTGCTACGACAAATGGAAGACGCTCATCCACCCCAGAATGAGCATTTGTATGATAGCACTGTCATCATTCACCCTGTCAATATTGCAGAGGGGTGTATCATTAGTCACAGTATTATTGGGCCTAATGTAACTATAGGAGAACATACCAAAATTCAATCCTCTATTGTTCGCGATTCTATAATCGGGTCTTATGCAGAGCTACAGCAAGTAGTGCTCAACTCTTCTATTATAGGTAATGATGCCTATATACGTGGTCTAAGTCAGAGCTTGAATATAGGCGACAATACAGAAATAGATTTGGGATAGCAGTATTTGCAGGTTTATTATCTGCTACTCATTACTCCATGTGTCGATTGGGTATTCCAGTTACACACTCATCATGTTATTTTGGTGTCGTTTGTTAGTACAGTTGCAGAAGTGTTGTTGCACTCACCCCTAGACATTCATACTTGTCAAAAGGAGTAACTTTGCATACCTATATCAGATTATCGCCCTACTAAGATTGTGTCAATGATGCACTCTTTCGAGAATAGATTTTATTTTAAAGCAGGCTACAATAGGTGTAAATAATGAATATTTGGGCTTTTCCGTCAATTTATCCTTACGAACATCCCGAACTAAGGTGGCGGGGCATATTCGCACATAGGCAATATAAAGGTCTTATCAAAAACGGAGCTAATTTGCAGGTAATAGTTCCTACACTTTGGAATCCTCCTTTCCCGTTTTCAGAGTTACACAAAGAATGGAAAGACTATGCAAGGTGGGCATATCCGCGCAGTGCTATACACGATGGAATAACGGTACACTATCCACGTATAAGAAACATTCGCCCTAACAGGCTGGAAAAGAAAACCTATCACGAAAGATATGTAGATTGTATTGTTGGTTTTTTTAAATCCAACAATATTACGCTCGATCCACATAATGACTTTATTTACTCTCAATGGTTGCCAGACTCAATGATGGTGCAAGAAGCTGCACATAAACTGGGTATAAAATCGGGTGTATTAGCTATTGGCGACGATGTGACGGTATACCCTTATGAGAACAAAAAGAACTTCGAGATCTTTTCAAAAGTTTGGATAGAAGCGGACATACGCTGTGGCGTGGCTGACTATCTGTGCGCTATGGCCAATGATTTGGTGAAAATGAATTTGCCCTATGACGTCATACACATGGGGGCAGAGCATGACATTATGCGCCCGGTAAGCCAGCAGGAAAAGAACAAACTAAAAGACCGGTATAATATACCGCACGATAAAATAGCTATACTCAATGTAGGTGCATCTATAGCTAGAAAAGGCTGGATAGACTTGCTGGATGCACTGGAAATGGTGAAAAAAACAACTAACAATTTTGTACTAGTAGCGGTTTATTCTAAACCCTTTGAACTGGACCTGAAAGCAGAAGCCAGTAAGCGGGGACTGGAAGAAAACTTTGTAGCCCTGGGCGAGGTAAAACCAGATATGCTGCATACAGTTTACAGCGCTACAGAAATTTTCTGCTTGCCATCACATTGGGAGGGTATAGCCTGTGTATTGCTTGAGGCTATGTCTTCTGGTTTGCCTGTTGTTACCACTGCAATGTGCGGCCACCCTGAGGTAATAAATAACGATGATAACGGAATACTGGTGCCCATAAAATCTCCCGATTTATTGGCTACAGAACTAACCAGCCTGCTCACCAATGCCGATAGGAGAAACAGATTGGGAGAAACTGCACGAAACTTTATAGTAAATGAATGGGGTGATTATGCCGAAACCTCCAATAAACTATACCAACGTATAAAAGAAGTAATTGCATAGTATATTACTACTGAGCATATTTATAACAGTAGCGTACTTACAATTACGGATTCTTGAAGCGGGTATCCGCCGAGTAGGGCATTACTGTTACCTGATAGCGCTTGTTGCTACGAGGTAGCAGCGTATTGATATCGTACACCGAATACCAGCCTGCCCGGCCCCCACATGCAGTAGCATGATGTGGTGCTGGTCCGTCGGGGTTGCCGTTAGTACTGGCTACAAGCAGGGTGCCGTTTTGGTCATCTACTGTGATGCCATGTGGCTGATAGAAGTCGCCATTTAGCACAGCTACTACCTCGTAAGTGTTGTAATTAATAACATACACAGATCCTCGTCTGCCAGGTAGAGTGGCACTATTTACATCCTCCATACAGGTGACAAAAATGTAAGGTTTACTACGAGATATAGCAATCTCCTGAGGTAAGTTACCTACTGGTATTATAGCCAATATGGCATCAGTGTGGGCATCTATCACCCGCACCTCATCAGTCCCCTCACAGGTCAGAAAGTATTTGCTGTAATCGGGTGTCATCAGTATCTCATGCGGATTAGGAGAGGTGTTATCGCCACTATTAGTAGTAGCTGGCGGATTGCCATTGATACTAATACGCTTGTAGTAAGGCACCTTTGGTGCATATTTATACACTACATTGCCATACTGAGCAGTTATGAAACAAGTATCAAAAGTGGCATCGCTAGTTATACCGTGCGGAAATACAAATGCGCCAGCACCGCTACCTGTAAGGCCAGGCAGGTTTACCATTGGTCCAGTAGATACATACAGCACCCTGCCATTACTGGTCCAGTCGGTAGTGGCTAAGGCAGTGTCGCCGGGTGCTACATAAAGTATATTCCAAGATCCGTTGCCTAGTGTTACATTGCCAGTCACCTGATCTGTACGTAGGTCTATCTTTTGTATACCAGTGCCATTCAGGAAACTTACATAAGCATACCTTCCTGCCGCATCGGTGCGCAAACAATGGGGGCTTTCAGTATTGGCGGCGTCAAACCCCACACTTATGTAGCGCATCACCAGATTGCTGGCGGCATCTATCACTGCCACCTGATCGCAGCCTTGCTGAGTGAGGTATATTTTCTGTCTGTTATCAGCATTGGTTGCAAAAGGAATATTGCCATCCTTATCGGGCGCGCCATCGGCTATCCATGCTTTCAGTGTGTTGTATTCTTCATCCGTTAGTGTATTGCCATTAGCACCAGTTGCATCATAGGGCATGGTAGGTGTAGCTGTTATGCCTCTGTCAGGATTGGTATTCACAAAATATAAAAGCGGGCTAAAGTCAGGGCTATAAGCTATTACAGATGCCCCACTATTGCCACCTTGCAGCAGGTGCTCCCAAGTATCTAGCAGTAAGCCAGCACTGTTTTGATAACTAGCAGCATTGTGGCAGCCAGCAGTAGCGCATTTGTTGATCATTATTTTGCCCACAGCATCCGGAAACCCTCCATATTCAGGAGTGGATATTTGCTGCACTGGGTGCTTGCAAGAAACCACTACCACCATCATAAAAACAGCCAGAAAGAAATTAGTCAATAATATCTTACGCATACCTCAAACAGTAATTACTATAAAGTTACGTCTTATTACTACTCATGTAGCAGCAAAAGTGGGCTGTGGATAGAATATTAGGTTGCCAATATGGTAATAGTTGGAATAAATAGTAATATCCAATTACAGATAATTACGTTGGAGAATACCCAAAATGACGAAAATAATATTGTGAAATGATTCTAATCATTGAGCAAGGAAAATATTAGTGTTTAACTTTACAGAAATATTCTGAAAATCAGAACACAATAGCGCAAAAAATAGATTGCCGTATACTTTACGCTCACACAAAAACAAAACATGGAAAACAAATTCAAAAAAGAACTGGAAGAACTAGACATACTTGGATACACGATTATCGAAGATGTGCTATCGCCCGATGAGATTGCCAAGGTTAGGAAGAAAATATTTGAAGTGTATGACCTTCAGAAAAAAGAAACCGAACCTTTTTTTGACCTTGACTCAACCGAGGAAAGCAATATAGCTAGGGTGCCGTTTGTGTATGATGATTTTTTCTACACATTGCTTAACAACGAAAAAATCATTCCTATTGTCAAAGCAATATTGGGTGATTACTTCATACTGCAAGCACAAAATGGCGTAATAGTATACCCCAACTTGGTGCACAGTATGAGTAACTGGCACAGAGACTTATCACACATGAATTTTGTTTGTGACCCCATTATAGCTATTAATGCATTTTATTGCATCACAGATTTCAACGCTTCTACTGGTGCAACCCAATTGGTGCCCCATTCACATAAAATTGGATACCAACCATCTGCCGAATTTATTGAAAAGCACTCCATATCTGTAGAGGCTAAAGCAGGTTCTTTGTTCTTATTCAACACCATGATGTTTCACCAAACAGGCAGAAACATATCAGACGGTCCAAGAATAGGATTGAGCCACATGTACACAAAATACTTCATTAAGCAACAAATGGATATACCTGCGCTACTCAATTTTGTAGAGCCTGAAGATCCATTCCTGCGCACACTATTGGGCTTTGGTAGCCATGTGCCTACTAATGTACTCAATTACAGAAAGCACCGATTTGAAGTGACAAAAAACAGAAAGAAAAAATAACAATACATAAGTTTCACGCAGCACCGTATTGCCCTCAAGCAGTACGGTGTTTTTATTGGTAGAAAAGTAAGTCTGAGGTGGTACAAAAGTATTGTTATGGCTTTGGGTGTAGTAGCACAGTTTCAGGTCTATCACTATTAGTTATCCCCATAGTTAATTTGGGCAGTAGGGAGTCGTTGAAAAAAAATAACCACTTTTTGTAATTACCCGTAAGAAGGACACCAAAAAACCTATTCATTTTTACTATCTTCATGGCAAATCATCTATCTATATGCAACTACTGGATGGCGTACTAGTATCGGGCCACATAAAGGAACAGATAAAGCAGGAAGTGACTACATGGCAAGCAGAGGGCGGCAAAAAGCCACACCTAGCAGCTATACTGGTGGGTAACAATCCTGCTAGCGAAGCCTATGTGGGATCGAAAGTGAAACACTGCGAAGAACTGGGTTTTGACTCTACATTACTTCGCTTACCAGCCGACATAAGTGAAGCAGCACTGATAGCCGAAGTAGAACAACTGAACAATGACAATGCAATAGATGGCATACTAGTGCAACTACCATTGCCTGCACACATATCGCCCGACTCAGTGATAAATGCAATAGCACCAAGCAAAGATGTAGATGGTTTTCACCCCATATCGCAGGGGCGTATGCTATTGGGTCAGCCCACCTTTTTGCCAGCTACACCCTATGGCATAATGCTGATGCTGGAATACTATAAAATAGACACTACAGGTATGCACTGTGTGGTAATAGGGCGTAGCAATATAGTGGGTACGCCCATGACCATACTCATGAGCAGGGCTGGCAATCCGGGCAATGCTACTGTAACCATGTGCCACTCCCGCACCAAAAACCTAAAAGAACATACACTAAGTGCCGACATAATAGTAGCTGCTATAGGCAGGCCTAAATATGTGACAGCCGACATGGTAAAACCGGGTGCTATAATAATAGACGTAGGTATAAACCGCATAGACGACCCCACCAAAAAAAGCGGTAGCAGACTAGTGGGCGATGTAGACTTTGACAATGTAGCACCCATCAGCAGCTACATTACCCCTGTACCCAAAGGCGTAGGGCTAATGACTATCTGCGGTCTTATGAAAAACACTCTTCTGGCTGCCAAGTTAAGGGGGAAATAAGGCGTGGAAAAACAACTATACTGTACAAACAATCGCACAAAACAATGCTGAATATTTAATAGAGCAATGTTCACATTACTTTGCGAACTTTGCCGGCTATTAACAAAAAACGATTGAACACTAAAAGATTTACAAGTTCGTATCCAGTTATGGAGCATTTCTACACGCTGCAAGGAGAGGGAATGCATACTGGAAGTGCAGCATACTTTGTACGGCTGGGTGGCTGCGATGTGGGCTGTGTATGGTGCGATGTGAAAGAAAGTTGGGATGCAGCCGCACACCAGCAAATGACCACACACGACATAGTAGCTGCTGCTACAGCACATTCAGCCAGGTTGGTAGTAATAACAGGTGGCGAACCTGCTATGCACAACCTCTCAGGCCTATGTGCTGCACTGCACGATGCTGGCTGCGACATACACATAGAAACATCTGGCGCCCATCCGCTCACTGGCAGTCTAGACTGGGTAACACTATCGCCAAAGAAATTTAAAGCACCACTAGATAGTTCGCTTGCAATGGCGCATGAGCTGAAAGTGGTAGTATACCACAAGTCTGACCTAGAGTGGGCAGAACAACATGCAGCAAAAGTAAGTGCAAGCTGCAAACTATACCTGCAACCAGAATGGAGTAAGCGTGATGCGGTAACGCCACTTATAATAGACTACATAAAACAGCACCCCCAGTGGCAGCTATCTTTACAAACACACAAATACATTAATATACCATAACGCATGACTTGGCTCGATACCATTATCCTTAGTATAGTAGAAGGAATCACCGAATTTTTGCCCATATCGTCTACTGGTCACATGATCATTACTGATGCTATCATGAACCCCAACAAGGTCTTTACCGAACAGGAACGTGAGTTCACTCGCCTGTTTGAAGTGTGCATACAGCTAGGTGCCATACTGTCGGTAGTAGTACTTTACTGGAAGAAATTCTTTGATCTTAAACGTTTAGACTTTTACCTCAAACTCATTGTGGCTGTTTTCCCAGCATTGGTTTTTGGTAAGTTGTTTTCAGATAAGATTGATGAACTGCTGGAAAGCCCAACCACAGTAGCCATAGCACTACTGGTGGGGGGTATCATACTTCTTTTTGTAGAAAAACTATTTGGAAAGAGCAGCACAGACCACGAAGAAAATCTGAGTTTTAAGAAGAGTTTCCTCATAGGTATGTGGCAGGTTATAGCCATGATACCCGGAACCAGTCGTAGCGCTGCCACAATAATAGGGGGTATGCAACAGGGTCTTACCAGAAGGTTTGCTGCAGAGTTTTCTTTCTTTCTGGCTGTGCCAACTATGATGGCTGCTACTGGTTACAAACTGCTGAAAGCGGTAAAAGAACACCCCGAAATGCTGCAAGACAAAAATAACCTGATGATGCTAGGTGTAGGCAACATTATTGCATTTGTAGTGGCACTGATAGCCATTAAGACCTTTATACAATATGTGCAGAAAAACAGCCTAAAAGCCTTTGGTATATACAGGATAATAGTAGGGATAGTGATACTAGGACTCTCGTTTGGTGGCTACATAAAAGGCTAGAAAATAAGTAGAGGTATAAACTACAAACCCACCATATGGTGGGTTTGTAGTTTATACGAAATGCAGAAAGTAGGTAACTGCAACAATAATCAATATTCGTCCTCGTTAAAGAAGAAATCTTCCTGTGTAGGATAGTCGGGCCAAATGTCTTCTATGCCTTCATAAATTTCGCCTTCGTCGTCCAGCTCCTGTAGGTTTTCTACTACCTCCAGTGGTGCACCTGAGCGTATTGCGTAGTCTATCAGCTCATCTTTGGTGGCTGGCCATGGAGCGTCTTCAAGGTGCGATGCAAGTTCTAATGTCCAAAACATATTATAGTAAGTTTAGATTTTTTTGTCAATTCACGCAAATGTAAGGGAAAAATCAAAAATGAAAACACAATTTTTAGGCAGTGGAATTAAAGTTTTTGTTATCAATACGAATAGGCAAAAAATATATGGCTGATACTCGTGCAAGGTGTACAAAAACTAAAATTGCTAGACGTACCATGAGAAGCGGTCTAACTATGGAGTAGTAATAGAATTTATAGATAACTTGCACCTCTGTTAGTTATGCTTGTAGCCAAAAACCTCGTAAAGAAATATGGAGCCCTCTCTGTGGTGAATGATGTGTCGCTGACGGTACATAAGGGCGAAATTGTGTCGATAGTAGGCCCATCTGGTGCAGGTAAAAGCACACTACTACATTTGCTTGGTGGTCTAGACAAAGCAGATAGCGGTAGTGTGCTCATAGACAATACAGATATGCTGCAACTGCCCGCCCGCAAACAGGCTAGGTTCAGAAATACACACATAGGTTTTGTATTTCAGTTTCACCATTTGTTACCAGAGTTTAGTGCGGTAGAAAACGTATGTATGCCCTTATGGATAAAGGGCACAGACAAAAAGGAAGCGGCAGAGCAGGCGGCTGAAATGCTGGCTATAGTAGGCCTGAGCAACAAATTAAGCAATAAGCCATCAGAGTTATCAGGTGGCGAGCAGCAAAGAGTAGCAATAGCACGTGCATTGGTCACACGCCCATCGGTGGTCATGGCAGATGAGCCCACTGGAAATCTGGATAGCGAAAATGCTCACTTGGTGCACAAACTCTTTCTGGAGCTGCGCGAAAAATTTGGACAAACATTTGTGATGATTACACATAACGACAACCTTGCCAAAATGACCGACCGAACACTAGTGATGCAAGATGGTAAAATAGTAGGTTGATAACGCCGCTACCTACTGCCCATCAAAATTTCCTTCACATCAGGCACAAAGTGACTAATGCGGTGCCCAAAACTATTTTACAATGCTCATTTATGGTACTGTTGCTGATAGCTGGCTATCTGTTACCTTTACATTCAGTTATTGGCTATAATTATGAAGTATTTTCGTACCTACCCGTGGGGCATGCAATTGTTGTTGTTTTTGTTGATGTCCTTCACTTTTATGTCCAGTATAGGGGCTATAGTACTGGGTGTGTTTCCTAAGCTCACTGGTTTTGCTATCGCCGACCTCGCAGGCATTACTGCACAAAGCCCAGCAAAATTGGTACATACAAGTCTGGTAGTACAGGGCATTCAAAACCTGTTTATTTTCCTACTTCCAGCTGCTACATTTGCCTATCTGGCACACCCCGAGCCTGCTGCCTATTTGGGGCTGCGCAAGCCCGGCAAAACCCTACAAATGCTACTAGTAGTGCTGGTAATGGCTGGTGCAATGCCCGTACTCATACTGATAGAAAACCTGATAGGGCAAATAGACTTTGGGGCTAAAGTAAAAGCTGCCCAAGCAGTAAATGACAACATAATGCGTGCCTACCTAAAAATGCCCACAATAGCCGATTTCCTCCGCACATTTGTGGTCATGGCTATCATACCTGCCGTGGGTGAAGAACTATTCTTCAGAGGCACACTCATGCGGTTTGCACGCAAACGTAGCCGCACTATGATATTCCCCATACTATTTACGGCAGCGGTGTTTTCTTATTCCCACACCAACATTTATGGGTATCTGCCCATCTTCCTGGCTGGCAGTTTATTAGCACTTATATATCAGCTTACGGGCTCTCTATGGTGCAGTATAGTAGCACATATGTTTTTTAATGGGGCCCAGATAGTGCTGCATTATATAGGTGGCGATGGCATAGACAAAATAACAGAGCAGGGTGGTGTGTACTACGGCATAGTAGCTGCCGGAGCAGTGGTATTTGCAGCTGCGTTTTATATGTTGCTAAAGCATAGTACACCTTTACCCCAAGACTGGGCAGAAGATTATACACCGGCAGAGCGCAACTATCTAAAAGAAAAAAGCGGACCTCAAACGTTTTAGTATTATTTTTCCAAATCGCACATACTATAACCCCATTCAAAATGGACTTAGAAAAATTTGCAGCTAATGCAGCCCGTAAGAAAAAGTCGTTGTCTAAATTTTTGGATCAACTAGACGAGCTGCTGCCACCAGACCTGCAAGAGATAGTAGACAAAGCCGATGCTAAAGTATGGGCGGAAACTGACTGTACCACGTGTGCCAACTGCTGCAAAAAAATGACGCCCACATTCAGCAAAAACGACATAACCCGGATAGCAGCTCACCTCAACATGACCGTAAGGGAGTTTAGAGACAAATGGCTGTATAAAGAAAAAGAGTCGGGCGACTGGGTAAATACTACCCAGCCTTGCCAGTTTCTAGCCCCTAACAATATGTGTAGTATATACGAGGTGCGCCCTGCCGACTGTGCCGAGTTTCCGCACCACAACAAAAAACCATTTGACGACTACAACACTATGTACAAAACCAACATGATGCTATGCCCTGCTACACTGGCACTAGTGTACAAGGTGAAAAAAGTGGTGCAACGTGAGTATGAATGGCCTGAATAAAACGCCTTTTTGCTCTTTTTAGACGATCCTTTACGCTGCTTATTTGGTGAACTTGTATCCTATACCCCTTATCGAGTGAAAGTGGCGGGGATTGCGGCTATCACGTTCAAAAAACTTGCGGAAGTTGAGTATAAAGTTGTCTATCGTACGTGTGGTAGGGTATACATTGTACCCCCACACTATCTGCAATATCTGCTCTCTCGATACCACCTCTCCTTCATGCTCAGTAAGCAGGCGTAGCAGTGCAGCTTCTTTTTTGCTGAGCTCCCGTTTTTCACCGTCTTTGTCCACACACTCATGTGCGCCAAAGTCTATTACACAGCCATCAAACTCATACACATCATTGATGGTTTGTGGCTCTTTAATTTTTTTATTTTTTGTCACCAGCTTATCTACCCGCAGCAGTAGCTCTTCTAGGTTGAAGGGTTTGGTAAGGTAATCATCGCCTCCTTTTTTCAGCCCTTCTACTCTGTCTGCACTGCTATTTCGTGCCGACAGAAACAGTATAGGCACATCGTTGTGCTGCATACGTATGGTTTCGCATACGGTTATACCATCCATATCGGGCAGCATTATGTCTAGGATTATGAGGTCGAAGTACTCGTTTTTTACTGCTTTTATTACTGCAGGCCCATTGTCAACAGTGGTTACCTCATAGCCTTCCAGCTCCAAATTCAACTTCAATGCTTCTCTCAGGCTCTCTTCGTCTTCTGCTATAAGTAATGATGCTTTATATTGCTTGGTTACCATTTGTGTTGATTTAGGGATGTGAAATTACTGATTAATGGGCAGTAATGTCATGCATAGACTCTATACGAGTATTATTAACATAAAGTATACAAGTAGCTACATTTTAGTGTATCCACAATATTTCATCATCCTCAATAGCGTTTAGGTTTTGGGTTACTCCACTATACCATTTTTTATGGCATACACCACCAGACCAGCTACGTTTTTCACACCCAGTTTATCTATCAGTGTAGTGCGTATACCCTCTATTGTGCGCGGGCTTAGGTACAGTTGCTCTGCTATTTGGGCTGTCGTTAGTTCGTTGCAAATCCCTTTTAGTACCTCTGTTTCTCTATCATTAAGCTTTACCAGTGTTATTATTTTGTCTGCCGGTGTTTTGTCTGGGTATGTCTGTGATTTTTCCGGATTGCTTACTGAAGATAGTTTCTTCAGCATAGCATTGTTCATGAGCTCGTTGAAGTAGTACCCTTGGTTATACACAAAGTGAATCGCTTTTTTTATCTCGCTGGGTTCGGCATTTTTTATCAGGTAGCCATTAGCTCCCAGCTCTATTAGGTGCAGTATAAACTGTTCGTCGTCGTGAGAGGTGAGCATGAGTATGCGCACATCAGGGTACAGAGGTCTTATTTGTTTCACAGCCTCTATACCATCCATTTCTGGCATTTTTAGGTCTAGTAACACCACATCTGGCATAGTGGTTTTCAGAAGTTCTAGCAGTTCTTTCCCATTCTCAGCCTCACCTACATATTGTAGTTGAGTATCGTCACTGAGTGCATATTTCAGTCCATGCCTAAAAATCTTGTGGTCGTCTGTAATGATGTATTTTATACTGCTCATGCTTCTTTAGTTTGTAACGGAACGTTTAATTCTATTTTGTACGCTCCATCAGGGTCTTGATAGAAGCGAATAGTAGCATTAATAGACTTTATACGGTTTACTATATTTTTTAGTCCGGTAGCACCCTTTTTGTATATCAGGTCTTCGTAGGTGTCCTGAGTGAGGCCTGTGCCATTGTGTGTCAGCACCACTTGTATATGCTCCTGCGCCAGCATAGTGTGTAGGGCTATCATGGTGGGCTCAGCGTGCTTCAGCATATTAGTAAGCAACTCTTGCACTATGCGGTATATAGCCAGCTCTGCGCTATCTGTTATGCGGGGTAGCTTACTAACAGCAGTATGTGAAGCTTTTATCTGACCAGATCTGTTGATGACATCTGTAAGCGACTCTAATGCCAGTTGCAACCCCAAATGCTGCAATATAGCTGGTTGTAGTTTGTGCGATATATTTCTGATCTTCACTATGCCCTCATCCAGCAGCTCCTTCGACTGATTAATAATAGCTTCGTTATAGCCGGCATCTTTCTCTTTGTACAAAAACAAACGTGCCGATGCCAGTGTAGCCGCTACATCGTCATGCAGCTCAGATGCTATGCGCATACGCTCCACCTCCTCACTCTGTATAGAGGCTTGTATAAGCTCCAGTTCTTTTTGCTGATTGATGAATTTAAGCTCTTGCTGGTGCGCTATAATGCGTCGTTGATACAGCATCACAAAAAAGATAACGCCCAGCGACAACAGCAACATGACAGCAATAGCAGAAATAATCAGTAAGCTCATTTGTCTTTGTTGATGAGTAAGAATGCATACGCCAACATAAAGTTTTTGAGGATATTAAGAGGGTTGTGGATATACAACCACAACCCTGATTTTAGTTCCTTGTTCATAAGCAATACATTGTTTTCAAACAGGAAGATAATAAAATTACCCGATGCATATAGCAAAAAAGCTACACTGACTATAAATAGCGGATTGCACTCCACCATCACATATTCTATCTCTGTTATTACCTTATACAAGCCCACCAAACTATACAGAATATACATGCCATATAGCAATGATGCATCTGTAAAGTTCACTTTGTATATCGTACCACTAAGTGTGTGTATGATGTAATACATACACATAACAGCGGCGGTAGAATATGCGGCATATCTGTAGCTTTTTCTCTCTATGTGCCTTATAAAGTATACAGATACCAGTATAAACTCTAATAGCAAAAACACGTTGGCACTTCGCCACTTTATACTCGTTCTTTTGAGTATGTATGACAAAACATCAAAAAACAAACTACTCAGCGCATAATACCACAGTACAGACCGCTGCCTGCGCCCTACCCACACTGCCCCCAGTGCAGACAGATTCGATGCATATAACAATATTTTAGAAATGCCCACTATAGTGATAATATAGGTAAGTGACGATAAATATGAATAGGTGTGTTGCTGTTAGCAGTAACCACTATGGGTTTTCATTGCTACAATCATAATAATGCTGCACATTATTATTAAGCAGGGTTTTAAAGATTACAGTATCACTGTCATTTTTGTCTTTAGCCTGGGTGAAAACAAAAGTATCTGGAGTGCTGTCTAGTATATCTATACCCTGAAAAAGGCACACAGAATAACAAACAAAATCTGGTCCTGGTGCTGGTGTGCCTGCGGCGCCAGACACGGTAATGTCATGGTTGCTATCCCAGTGTATCTCCAGATAATCAGGATAAATTCCCGGCTGTATTTCTTTGCCTATTTCATTAAATATTGTTTGGTGTGAGATAGATATTTCCACCGGATTAGCAGGGCCAAAATACGCCTCTATCATTTGTGCATAATGTAGGTCTGTGATAGTGTGCGACACAGCTATCTTCTTTTTGCCATTATTTGTAGAACAATCAGGGAGATATCCGCCTGACTTTAGAGGTGTTTCATTGCTCGAAAATTCTGAAGTGTTTGACATTGAGTGTGTTTTGAGTGATGAATAATTAATACCTGTGTAAAATTACACATCCTGCAAGATATAACATACCGTATAACTACGCATATGCAGTGACTAAAAATGCGTATAAATACGCTACTAGTTTGCGTAGTTATACGCTTGTGCAGCATGCTGTTTTGTTGGAAATTTGTACCATCAAACACACACACTACCAACAGACTTTAAACAATCACAAAGAAAACGACTACAAACTCACTATGAAAAAATAGCTGCAAACACACACTACGAAAACACTATAATAACTATCACCATGGAAACACTAAGCACTATCACTATGAAACAAAAACCTAAATCACACTAAAAGCCACACGTCACTAAATTACTAAAAACCTCACTATAAAAATGCTGAATACCAACCCCTTATTTCCTACCACTATGCACTGACCGAGGCAGGTGCGTGCCCCGAAAACTGCACAAAGCACCACAAGCAGTGTACGAAAACCAAGGGCTGTCTCTTATAGCAGAGGCAGCCCTTTCTTTATTATTTGTAGATCACATATTTCACAACCTATTAATCAGCAGCCTGTGAATTAGGCATAATTTTATTAGTTAAGTGGTTGAGTTAATCATGCTCTATCAGCGTAGCCACCTTATCTCTCTTTCTCGAATAACCTATTGTATATCCTCCTTCATAGCAGTCGAAGCAGGGTACATCAATGAGTTTGATATCGAGATTTTGTAACACTTCTTCCAGAAATTCTTTGTCAGATATTTCATCTTTCCATGCATTGAGCTTGTCGGCTGTATTACTGTCTAGGTGATATATGTAGGTGAAAAAACTATCCACAGATTTTTTGAAGTGAGCTTCATATTGGGCAGCCGTTAACGACTTCCAGTATTGCTGCATAAATGCATCATATTCTTCCTGTCCGCCAGTGGTGGGTATAGTATCAGGCTCATATATCCTCTGCACAAAAAAGAATGCATCAAATGTTTGGGTATAAATGACGTTTCCGGTTGAGTTGAGTATCTCAAACCTCGCTTTTGAGTTCTTTACCTTTCCAGGGTCTATTTTCAACTGAAATAGGTCTTTCGTCTCGTTATTCGAAAAAAAGCGCATTTCCGACCTCGTGATAGTATCAGCTATGGTCAATGGCAGACTTTCTCTGCTATCTTCATACACTATACCATTGTTGGCTGGTGTATCAGCAGCGTTGATTGTTTTATTTTTAGTAGTTCCGTTATCATTACAAGAGGCTAATGCAGCAATGATGATTGCTATAGAGCACAGTAAACGTAATTTCATAATGCTATGATTATCTGCTCAATATTACTGTTTTTTGCGCAGTGTATGGGGTGTTAGATCATTGAATAGAAACTATTCGCTTTTAGGGGAGAATGGGGAGGAATGAGGAACAACAGGCAAGAACTGGCAAATACTTGGCTGGACAACTTTTGAACTTATTTCAGAGCTTCATGCCAATCGTATAAGCCGCCATCTTCAAAAACATTTCCAGCCAAAAAATGTTCAAGAAATTCCATCAATGATTTTGTGAGTATGATTTCCTTATCTCCTAAATTTACTATCGAGTAAGAGTCAGCATCTTTTTTAAGTGTCCACATGTCTGAGTAAATCATGTATTCGGAAAAATGAAACCAGTTTTCTCCATAGTCTTCATTTTCAATAACAGCTTGAAGAGAAATAAAGTTGAAGATGTCGTTGTTGCACTCAAAGCCGTTGCAGTATGTATAGAACTCTTTAAAGTCATCGGGCATAGCAAAACCTACCTTTGCTTCAAAATTACTAATCTCATTATCAGTTGCTGGCGCATAGAGTTTAAACCCATCTTTTTGGTTTTTAACTGCAATGGCATTTATGATTTCAGATATTGTCATTTTCTACACAGTTAGGTAATTGAAGATAGATTATTTCGAACCGGGAACCTGGAATTTCCGGGATAAACAAGCAAAAACGGGAATAAACTAGCAAATACTGGCAAGTTTATTCCCGTTTAAGTTAATGTCGGGACGACAGGATTAGAACCTGCTACCACATGACCCCCAGCCATGTACGCTACCGGGCTGCGCTACGTCCCCTAAAAAATACGGGGACTAAATAAAGAAATAATTGAAATCACGAAACAGAGCGCTCAAAATTGCATTCTGCCCAGAGCGGGAAACGGAGCCAACCGGAATAAATGATACCTTATCTACGTTTGTAACACGCTTAAAAGTGCAGGGCCTTACAAATACACTATCTTAGCTATTGCATAAAAAACATGCACCCCAGTTATGGGCAACAAATTATCCGATTCCTTCGGCGACATAGATATTTATCTCTTCGACCAATTGCTGAAGGGCAAGTATGATAACTGCAAAGATGTTATCGATGTGGGCTGTGGCAATGGTAGAAACATTGTCTATTTCCTGAAAAATGATTTCAATGTCTTTGGAATCGATGCAAACGCCGGCGCTGTAGAAAGCGTAAAAGAGATGGCCAGGCAACTGGCACCAGGCGTGTCGGCAGGCCACTTTGTTGTTGCAAAAGCAGAGGATATACCGTTCGGCGATGCGTCTTTTGACCTTGTTATATGCAGCGCTGTGTTGCACTTTGCAGATAATAAGGCTCATTTTGAGCAGATGCTACACTCCATGTGGCGCGTTTTAAGGCCGGGTGGCTTTTTCTTTGCAAGGCTCGCTTCTGATATCGGCATTGAAGACCGTGTAAAGAATGTCGGGGAAGGAAGATACCTATTGCCGGACGGCTCAACGCGCTACCTGGTCGGCCACGACTCCCTGCTGCACTATACGCAGCAGTTTGGCGGCGAGTTATACGAGCCCATAAAAACAACCAATGTCAGCAACCTTCGTGCAATGACTACATGGTGCATGAGGAAGAAATAGTGCAGCAGTTCAATTGCCCAGATTCTCTTTACATTTATGAAAAACAACGGATGAATATAGCCAGGAAAACACTGTTCATTTTGATAGCTTGCTTGCTGATGCCGCATATGGCATCATCCCAGCTTGGTCTCCGCGAAAAAATACAAACCGTCATTGACACATCAAAAGCAAAGATAGGTGTAGGCATATTGGGGCTCGATTTTAAGGATAGCCTTGTGATAAATAATGATACACACTATCCTATGCTGAGCGTGTATAAATCTCCATTGGCAATAATGATACTTCACCAGGTGGATATAGGCAAGCTATCACTTAACCAAAACATACACATAGCACGCGAAGAGCTTGATACCAATACCTGGAGCCCGATCGCCCGTGACTTTCCCAACCAGGACGTGGACATGAAACTATCTGACCTGCTGATATATACTGTGTCAAAGAGCGACAACAATGGCTGCGATGTCCTTTTTAGTCTTGCAGGCGGTACTGCGGCAGTTGAGAAGTACATACACGATTTAGGGGTGAAAGACATAGCCATAAAGGCTACAGAGGAAGAAATGGGCGGGAAGTGGAAAGTGCAATACCGCAACTGGTGCAAACCCTCTGCCATGCTGCAGTTGCTGCAAATACTTTATGAAGGTAAAGTGTTGTCTAAGTCTTCCAATGACTTCCTGATGAAAGCAATGATAGAAAGCAGCAATTCACCCGCTCGGCTCAAGGGCTTGCTTCCTGCGGGCACAATTGTGGCGCATAAAACAGGTACGTCAAACACAAATAACAAGGGCATTAAAGCTGCCACCAACGATGCTGGCATAGTAACAACAGCCAATGCCCACCATTATGCCATAGTAGTATATGTATCCGACTATCCGGGAGGCACGGCAAGAGGTGAACATATGATAGCGGAAATTTCAAAAATAGTATTCGACCATTATGCAGGGAAATAAACCTATGGTTCTATCGATCAGCGTTGCAACGCCCTGAAACAACAAGAGTGAAAGTCACTCCGATAGCTATCGGAACTCCCGATCTTTTTCTTTAGCGCTCTGCAGTCGGGGAAGCAGGATTTGATCCATGCCCGCTTTGGAAACAAATAAGAAGTGTTACCTGGTATTTACTACTTTGTTTCTTTTTTTACAAGCGCCACCAGATCAATGAACTGGCAGACGTATTCTTTTGTGTCAAGTGCAATGGTTGCAGCAGTTACACCCCACCAGCCATCTGCATATATAACTTTTAAATCGCAACCTCTACTTTTAAATTCTTTCAAACATTTAACGCTAACACAGTGTGTTCTCAATTTGTCTGTCTGACCAGAATCAAATAAATACGAGCAGGAAACTTTTACGTACGGTATTGTATACGAAGCCTTTTCCTAGTATATTTCAGTGAAGCTGGTATTCTTGTTTATAAGCACTTTAGTGCCAGGTTTTACCGTATTAAGTAGTGCTTTCATTTTGACTTCTATATCAGAAGACTGTGAAAAGGCCATGCCAGGCGCGGTAAACATGCACCCAACCAGAAAAAAATCGTAGGTAATGAGTTACAGCCATATTGCACAAACTTAGGGATTAAATCATAACGCAAAAAAGCCCAGCACTGCTGCTGAGCTTTCTTAATGTCGGGAAGACAGGACAAATTTCGAACCTTTTTATAAAGGATTTGTTGGCACTTCAGCGCACATTAGCGCAACTCGACATTAAATGACATAACTCAACATCAAGCTACTTAAATCAACCTATTTGGGAATGAAGTTGACTGGACAACTTTCGAACTCAAGGGTTCGCTTTTCATATAACCATTTTCGAAAAATTCCATTTCTGAATGCTAAGCAATACCTCCAAAAATGTTAATTTCACCTATGAATTGGAAGGCATACATTCAGCAATTCGAGAAAAAAGAAGCGGACTGGAAGTTCGTTTTTGATGTTAGCGCGTCCGAGCAATCGCTAAATACACTTAAAAGGGAATTGGGACTCTTAGAATTACCTGCACAAATGCAAGAGTTCTACTCCCAGTATAATGGCGTAAAGCAAAATCATAATGTTTATGGTCAAGATCGTTTCCTATGGCCTGTGAATATGATTATTGAAGACAACCTAAAGTTCAGAAATAATGATGATTTCAAAGACCTATATATGTCTTTTAATCAGTTGCTGTTTTTCGCTGATGCTGGCAACGGCGATCAGTTTGCTTTTTGTACTATCAATGGGAGGTTCTACCGTAACGATGTTTTCGCCTGGAACCATGAAAACGATAGCAGAAACTGGGTTGCCCCTGACTTGAAATCATTTATCGAATGGTGGCTTACCGGGAAAATAAAACTGTAACTCTGTACACATTTTCCTTGTGTAACAATCTTACTACACGATTTACGTCATGTTCAAATGTGTCACTTACAACCTTTTGTCGTCTGAGCTCGCCTGGACTTCGAACTCAACAAAACACAATACTGTAAAGGCTTTCAGGGAATTCACCAAATTATGAAACAAATAGTTCAAACTAAAAACCCGCTCTAAGAGCGGGTTTTTAGTTAATGTCGGGACGACAGGATTCGAACCTGCGACCACATGACCCCCAGCCATGTACGCTACCGGGCTGCGCTACGTCCCGAAAAACGGTGTTTTTATTAGCCGTTTCCCTGTTTCGGGGTGGCAAAGATAGGCGAAATATCTTTTAAGACAAATTTGCAGAGATAAGCCTCAAAAACTCTGAGCGGGTTTCGTTTTTCATAAATTCTCCACTGAAAGCCGATGTAGTAGTAGCGCTGTTTTGCTTCTGCACACCCCGCATCATCATACACAGGTGCTGGGCTTCTATCACCACGCCCACGCCCAGTGGGTTCAGGGTTTCTTGTATTACTTCCAGTATCTGGTGGGTCATACGCTCTTGCACCTGCAGGCGGCGGGCAAAACAATCTACCACTCTTGCCAGCTTGCTCAGTCCAGTTATAGTACCATTAGGTATATAAGCTATGTGTGCCTTGCCAAAGAAGGGCAACAGGTGATGCTCGCACATAGAGTAGAGCTCTATGTTTTTCACCAGCACCATTTCGCTATAATCTTCCTGAAACTTTGCACCATTTAGTATATCGGCAGCATTCATGTTATAGCCCTGCGTTATATATTGCATGGCTTTAGCCATACGTTCAGGTGTTTTCAGTAGTCCTTCGCGCTGTGGGTCTTCACCCACAGCTGATATGATATTGCTATAAGCAGCCTTGAGGGCTTCCGTTGATTGCTCGTCGTACGATTCTGATTTGTGATATCCCAATGTAGTATGTGTTTGGTATGCTTTAGTACCTGCAATATAGCTACTGTGTAGTGTGTGCAGGGTATACGGCTATCGGTAATATTTATCCAGCATTTTACCCAAAGTACTCTACATATATCTTCTGTGTTTCCACCAGTTTTATGCAGTGCAGCTTCACACTACCGCTTTCTATGTGTGGTTGCAGTTCATTCCATATAGCTATCGCAAAGTTTTCTGCGCTGGTAAATTTACCACGCATAAAGTCCACATCAAGGTTCAGGTTGCGGTGGTCTACTTTTTCTACTATTACGTCTTTTATGAGGTCGCCCAGCGTTTTGGCATTGTATATAAATCCCGTTTGGGGATGTGGGTCGCCCTTTATAGTCACATGCAATTCGTAGTTGTGACCATGCCAGTTTTCGTTATTGCACTTCCCAAAAACGTCTTTATTCTCGTCAACGCTCCAGTCCGGATTGTGCAATCTATGGGCAGCGTTAAAATGCTCTACACGTGTAAGATAAACCATTGCGTATGTGTTGTGGCCAGTGTGGGTAGCATGTAGTTGCTTACACATCACCCATTGGCATTTTCTTATTGATGCTGCAAAATTACTTAAAAAAGCAACCTGTGTAGCCACCAAATTACAATAGCCACCACGTTTACACTACTTCCTCCGCTTGGCTCGCTCATATTGCACCGGCCAGGGGTGGTCTGTATGCCCCAGTTGGGCAGCAGCCTGTAGCGGAAAGTAAGGATTGCGCAGCAGCTCACGCGCCATAAATATGAGGTCTGCCTGCCCGGCTACCAGTATATCTTCCGCCTGCTTTGCAATTACTATTATGCCTACTGCTCCTGTAGGTACACCCGTGTTGCGAACTGCCGCTGCAAACGGCACCTGATAGCCCTGTCCTGCTGGTATAGGTGCCAGTACATTGCCCCCGCTAGAGCAGTCTATGAGGTCTACACCCAGTTGCTGCACTATGGGTGCCAGCCGTTCAGAGTCTTGTATCGTCCAGCCACCATCGGTCCAGTCGGTAGCAGATATGCGCAGCAATAGCGGATACTCTTGCGGCCATGCGGCACGTACTGCTGTTATGAGTTGCAGCAGAAAGCGAATGCGGTTTTCGTAGCTGCCACCATACTCATCGGTACGGGTATTACTAAGTGGCGACAAAAACTCATGTATCAGGTAGCCATGTGCACCATGCAGCTCCAGCACCTTAAATCCCGCTGCCATTGCTCTGTGAGTAGCAGCTACAAAGGCAGCTGTAATATGATGTATATCGGCTACAGACAATGCTTTAGGTGTACTTTTATCCGCCGAGAACGGCAGCGCACTAGGTGCTACGGTCTGCCATCCACCCTCAGCAGGAGTTAGCAGTCGGTCGCCGTTCCAGGGTTGGGTCAGGCTGGCTTTTCTGCCTGCATGAGCCAATTGAATGCCCGGCACACTACCTTGAGCGGTTATAAATGCCGTTATACGCTGTAGGGGTGCTATCTGCTCATCTGTCCATAGTCCCAGATCTTGGGGCGATATTCTACCCTCTGGCACCACAGCTACAGCCTCTGTAAACACTAGTCCGGCACCACCCACGGCACGGCTACCTAGGTGCACCAAGTGCCAGTCGTTGGCAAAACCATCTGTAGCTGAATACTGGCACATAGGCGACACTACAATACGATTGGGAAGGGTAATGCCGCGGAGTGTGAATGGAGAAAACAATAAAGACATAAAATAAGCAGATTGTGGTGTAGATAAAACAACCTAAAAGTAAAACAATATACACTAGCTACCCATAACAAGCAATGATGGTAAGATAACAGTACGGTTTGGGCGGCTTAGTTTATATTGCTAATTTGCAGCGGGTTTTAATGCCCGTTTTTATAGTAAACAGAATAAGTTAAAACAACAGATAATGGCAAAGATTACACCTTTCAAGGGTTTGAGACCCAGTAGAGAACTGGCACCACAGGTGGCTACACTTCCCTACGATGTGGTAAATGTGGCTGAGGCGCGTGAGTTCAGAAAGAATCCGTACAACTTTTATCATGTGACCCGCTCAGAGATAGACCTACCCGATAACATTGATGTGCATAGCCATCAGGTGTATGAAAAAGCCAATGAGAACTTTGACGAAATGGTGCAAAAAAATATACTGATGCAGGACAAAGAACCCTGCTACTATATATATGAGCTGGTGATGGATGGTAGATCTCAAACTGGCCTGTTGTGTGGCTCATCGATAGATGATTATAACGATGGTATCATCAAAAAGCATGAATTTACCCGCCCCGAAAAAGAACTAGACCGTATCAACCATATCACTGCTACTGGCGCACAAACGGGTATAGTGTTCATGGCATACAACGACACACCAAGTGTAGATGCCATAATAGAAAACTGGAAAAAAGACCACGAAGCCACCTACGACTTTGTAGCCGAAGATGGTATTCGTCACATATTTTGGGTGGTAGATGACTACGCCAAAGTAGCCGCCATAACCCGCAACTTTGAAAATGATGTGCCCTGCACTTACATAGCTGATGGTCATCACCGTGCTGCATCTGCAGCCAAGGTATGCCATGAAATGCGAGCCAATGGTTATGAAGTAAGTGGCGATGAAGGCTTCAACTATTTTGTGACCTGCATATTCCCAGCTAGCCAGTGCAAAATACTGGACTATAACCGTGTGGCTAAAGACCTGAATGGTATGACAGCCGCTCAACTGCTGGAGAAACTATCGGTAGAGTTTGAGGTGACAAACGAAGGTAAAAACATAGTAAAACCTACTGTGCCTAAAGAGTTTGGGATGTATATAGATGGCAACTGGTACAAGCTTATCGCTCGGCCAGGCAGCTACACCACCGACCCTATAGGTATACTAGATGTGACCATACTGCAAAACAACATACTGAGCAAACTACTGAACATCAACGACCCACGCACCGACAAACGTGTAGACTTTGTGGGTGGTATACGTGGCATGGGCGCATTGCAGAGCCGTGTAGACAGTGGCGATATGGCAGTGGCTTTTTCGCTCTATCCGGTGAGCATTCAGCAGTTGTTTGATATAGCCGACAGTGGCAATGTAATGCCTCCGAAAAGTACGTGGTTTGAGCCCAAGCTAAGAGACGGACTGGTAGTGTATATGATATGATGGTGTGAGGGTAAGGAGGTGACAAATTATGACCAAAAAAGAGCGATACACGTACGTTATAGACTGGTTTCAGCGGCATGTGCCCAATGCTGAAACGGAGCTGCATTATGGCAATCCGTATGAGCTGCTGGTGGCGGTGATACTGTCGGCACAGTGTACTGATAAGCGGGTGAATATGGTGACACCTGCGCTTTTTGTACAGTATCCTACCCCTTTTTTGTTGTCTAAAGCTACATTCGAGGAGGTGGAGCCGTATATACGTAGTGTGACGTTTGCTAATAACAAAACCCGCCACCTGATAGGTATGGCGCAAATGCTGATAGAAAAGTTTGGGGGGGGAGTGCCTGACAATATAGAAGACCTGGTGCTACTGCCTGGTGTGGGGCGCAAGACTGCCAATGTGATAGTGTCGGTGGTGTTTGATAAGCCGGGCATGGCGGTAGATACGCATGTGTTTAGGGTATCGGCGAGGATAGGGCTAACTACCCGTGCCAAGAGCCCCCTGCAGGCCGAAAAACAACTGGTGGCAGCCATACCTGCTCACCTGCTGCCAATAGCCCACCACTGGCTGATACTGCATGGCCGCTATACTTGTGTAGCCCGCAAACCTAAGTGTGGCGACTGTGGACTAACCGCTATGTGCAAGTACTACCAAACAGATATGAAACATCTGCATGCACCCAAAGCGGCAACCTCTTGATTTACAATGTACTATATATAAGTATAAAGCCTGTCGTGATGAACGGCAGGCTTTATTATTTATGCTAAATATTTGCTATAAATATTAGTGTCCGGCGGGTGCTGGGGTGCTGGCGGCTTGACCTTTGTTCCAGCGCGATACGTAGTTTTTAGAGTATTGGTCGAAAGGCTGTCTGCGGTAGGCATTGTCGCCAAAGTAGGTAAGGAAAACCTCCATTTCTTGCACTGTGCGATAGCCGGGTATGGGCGTTGGCGACTGAAAGTTCTCTACCATAAACACTGTTTGCGGATATGACATTTGTCCTTTCATCAGCTCTATCGCAAATCCATTTGCCTTATACTCTGGTGCAAAAAAGTAGTCTTTGCCCTGAAAGTGTATAGTATCTCTGCGCTCAGCATCAAACTTCACTGCATAGAAGTTATTGTTTACGTACTTCACCAGCGACTGATTACCGTAGGTGTCAACATCCATTTTTTTGCACCAGCCACACCAGCCAGTGTACATATCTATGAGCACTTTTTTGGGTGCTTGTTGCATTTTTACTTGCAGCTCCTCTATCGATGTTATCCAATGTATTTCCTCTACTGCGGGGGCAGGAGGTGCTGTTGGGTCTTTTTTTGACAGAATGGCTGGGGTAATG
>CAZRPA010000035.1:0-28990 GCA_964601855.1 uncultured Flavipsychrobacter sp.
GTCGGTATAGATACTGAGGACACAAACCCTGGTTTAGCAGTATTTAAAACAAAGTACTCGGTAGTAGGTGAAAAAATCACCAGCCTATCATTAGATGATAAGAAGCATTTAAGCACCTTCCGGTTCATCACTAGCTCAGACGGCATCGATAAATTGCTGAGAGTGAAAAAGTGAAAATCATATTATTTAAAAGAAAGAGTACAGTAATGCAGTAGCAACTTAAGTCGTCTCCAATATGTAGTTAATTCCTTTCTTTTTGCCTATCTCTATTTTATGTGTAGATCTATCTTTTTTGATTAATACTTAAAAGTATAAAGCCGCTACTAGAGCGGCTTTATACTTTTAATTTGAGTGCGGGTGGAGGGACTCGAACCCCCAAGCCTCGCAGCACTAGATCCTAAGTCTAGCGTGTCTACCAATTTCACCACACCCGCAATCGGGATTGCAAAGGTATATAATTGAAATTAAAAAACCACCAGAAATTTTTATTTTGATTTTTAGATTTCACAATTACTTAATCAAGAGTTCTTATTAAAATTACAACTCTGTTTGTAACGTGTGTAGCAATGTTAATAACGTGTTGTACCTACCTTCATAAAGTAACCAAACTACACTGCTTTGGTACTTTCTGGGTAGCCTCTCAAAAGTTGTTAGTTTTTTGCCACAGTAATCCACATGTTGCTACGATATTCAGTAAGGTCTATTTACCCACATAATTATCTTTATCAATTCACACTCTGTTTTCATTTTAGGTGTTTCGTTAGGCAATAATGTGTTGATAACTATCTGATAATCTGTTAGTAAACTGAGTAAATGATAAAAGCAATAGCAGTCATTATTTTTATTCCCCCAATTCACACTCTTAATAGTAATAGTGTTTCTTTTTAAAAAAATTGATTTACTATTATTAGGAATGTGGATAGCTAGTGCATTGTGGTATGATTTTTGAGTTATAACTTTGTTGTGCCTGTATGTATTCATTATAAAGGTTATTTTTTGGTGCTTAACTGATATTGAAGTGATGAATTTAGCTGAAGTTGTTCTGGAAAAAGGTTTTTTGGATTACGATGTTGATCCTTCGCTTGATATATATGAAGCCATAGAAAAACTGAAAAAGGAAAAGAATGCAGTTATTCTTGCACATTATTATCAAGACTCTGATATTCAGGATATAGCAGATTATATAGGCGATAGTTTAGGACTAGCCAATAAAGCGGCACAAACAGATGCAGATATAATAGTTTTTGCAGGTGTACACTTTATGGCTGAAACAGCAAAAATTCTTAATCCTTCTAAAAAGGTATTGATACCTGATCTTAATGCTGGTTGTTCACTAAGTGATAGTTGTCCACCACCTTTGTTTAAAAGTTTCAAAGAAAAAAATCCTGACCACGTCGTTATATCGTATATAAACTGTTCGGCGGGGATAAAAGCATTAAGTGATATTATTTGTACATCCTCTAATGCTCGTGCTATTGTAGATAGTTTACCATCAGATCAAAAAATAATATTTGCTCCTGATAAAAATCTTGGCGCTTATATAAATAAGGTTACAGGCAGAAATATGATATTATGGAATGGTGCTTGTATGGTGCATGAAATTTTTTCGCTTGAAAAAATAACTAAACTAAAAATAAGGCATCCTCAGGCAAAACTTATTGCTCACCCAGAATGCGAAGAGTCTATATTGTCAATTGCTGATTTTATTGGTTCTACTACTGAATTGTTGAAGTACAGCCAAACTAATAAATCAGATACTTTTATAGTAGCTACTGAGTCCGGGATATTGCATAAAATGATTGAACAATCACCCAATAAATCCTTTATAGCTGCTCCACCAGATAATGCATGTGCATGCAATGAATGTCCGCATATGAAAAGGAATACGCTAGAAAAAATTTACAATTGTTTAAAGTATGAGCATCCAGAAATACTAATGGATGAGGAGTTGAGATTGGCTGCAAAAAAACCAATAGATAGAATGTTGGAGATAAGTATTAATGCTGGGTTAGTAGTGTAGCGATATTAAAATGTGTTAAGAATATACTCTATATAGGGTTAATTTTTGTTTATTTTATAAAATTGTTCTAAATTGTCAAACCAAATTAAAAATTAATTTTTATGAAGCAAGTGATTACGCTAAAAAATTTGCTATTAGCTACATGTATAGCTGGAGCAAGTGTTGCTAATGGTCAGGTTCAGCCATTAGCATTCGGACCTTTTCCTTATGGTACAGGTACATCTGATCCAAACTGGTATGCAGATTACGTAGGGTTGCGTTTTGTGGTGAATAGTCCAGCATCTGTAGCTGGTCAAAAAATTTACACTTTTGCCAACACTGGCGGAACACCTTGGGGTGGTCCAGTTTCTACACCAATAATTAACGAACAGATTTGTATGCCTCCTCTAGGTGGTGATACATTAGCATCTTCACTAGCACCTGGTTCTATGACAGGTAAAATAGCATTTGTTTATCGTGGTGGTGGTATTGAATTTGTTTGTAAGGCTGTTCAAGCATTTAATGCTGGTGCTATTGCTTGTGTTATTGTAAATAATGTTAATGGTGGTCCTGTTGGTATGGGTGCCGGTACAATGTGTTCTCCTGCAGCTTTAACTACTTTTCCTGTATTCATGATCTCTAAAGAAGATGGTGATGCTATAGGTGCTCGTTATAGAGCAGGTGATACTGCACGTCTTACTATTACTCCATGGGGTCTTGGTCTTACCAATGATGCTGGTTTTGTACCAGGTGGTATAGCAGGATGGCATAACTATGCTATACCTTCTAATCAATTGGGTGCAACTGGAAATCCATATCCTTACAAAATGGTAGATGGTGCTTTTGTAGCTAACTATGGTACTAACGACTTGTCTGGTGTAAACTTAACTAGTACTACTACTTTTACTCCCGCAGAAACAAGTGTTCCTGCTACACAGCATACCAACACTGTTACACTTTCATCATTCGAAGCTACAGATTCAATATATGCAATGTTTGATGACGCCGAGTATGATCTTTCTGCAACTGGTAAAGGTCGTTTTGATGTTACATATACCATTTCACACTCAGTAGCTGATGCTTATCCAGCGGACAACAGCATTACTTCGTCTTTCTATGTTACTGATAGCTTGTATTCTAAAGGCCGTTATGACATGGCTAACAATGCACCTGTTAGAACTATAGGTTATTCATTCAATGCAGGTGGTGATTTCTTGTGGGGACCTATGTATTACGTTAAAACTGGTGGTACTTCTATATCTAGGGTACAGTATTCATTATCTACTAACACCGCTGGTCCATTAGGTACTCCAGCTAATATTTATCTGTTCAAATGGGCTGATGGTTCTGGTGGACAACCTGCTGATAGTGTACTTCAGAACGGTGAGTTAACTCTTGCTTCTCTAGGTGTACACAACTTTGATGGTGTAAATGATACTTCTGGTGCATTGTTGAATTTCTCTGGTATGGGCGATCCTGCATCTGGAAATCCTACTACTATATATCTTGAGGCAGATAGCTGGTATTACTTAGCTGTTGGCGTACCTGGTTCTCACTTCTTGGGTGCTGATGGTATTGTTCATCCTTACCCACGTATCTATGGTCGTTTCCAAATTAATAACAGCAACCTTGATTATGCTAGTTTGGTTAACACTTCTACTGATGACATCATAGCTACACCAACTGGTGCTAATACACCCACGCCAAGTACTTTTGTTAGCTTTGTTAACTCTGTTGACTCTTTCAATTTTAGTAGCACACGTGGTCTTATACCCGCAGTAGCTATGATAGCAAACAACAGCCCAGTAAGTGTTAATAACGTACCTACCGTTACTGATACTAAAGTATCATTGTTCCCTAATCCTGCTAAAGATGTAATGAATGTATCAGTAGATCTTGAAAAAACTTCAAAATCAGTTACTTTCACTATTATCGATGGTCTTGGCAGATTTGTAAGCAAAGAAGTATATAGTAATGTAAAGACTGGTAATTTCTCAGTTAATACTTCTAAACTTACTCCAGGCAATTACTTCTTTGTAATGAACACAGATACTAAAGCAGTATCTAGGAACTTCGTTATAGCTAAGTAATTCAATCTTACACAATACAGAAAGAGCAGCTAACATTAGCTGCTCTTTTTTTATTTATTACTTTCTGATTAGTTGATGTAAAAAATATCAATTTCAACTACTCTACTCATTTATCTTGTCTATCTACTGATTACCTACTATTTCAGTGTTATAATGCTAGTACACTATAAATAGTTTATCGGAGCGATTAGCAGAAATATACAATAGCTACAAGTACAATGATTTGTAGATACTATTCGAAAAGATCTTTTGGTGCTTTATTTGATACGGTAGCCCAGGCCAATGTTGATCCCTATTGGCCTTATTCCGTTGTCAGGTATGATATGTATCGACTGGCATATTTGCAAGTCAGGAGTGATGTCGTATATCAGCCCTTGGGTAAAGATGATGTTGATGTACTTAAGGCCATTAGATATTCTGGATTCATCATTTACTACATCTTCATTGCGAGGATTGTTATTGTTTGGATTGAAGAATTGTACTCCTGTTCCTATATAAGGTCTTAATCGCTTACGCTCATTCTGTAACTGATACTGAATAGTAAGTGGTATGGAGTTTATAAGAGGACTTGTAAAGCTTAATGTTTTGTTTTGCTTACCATTATTACTCAGTATCTTATTGATGTCTCTGAAACTAAGTCCAGTTTCTAATCTTAGCCTTGTAGTAAGTTTCATTCTGAAGAGTATTCTATTAGTACGCTCTTCAAGCATACGTGTTTTGGCGTTTACTCCTACTTTGTTGCCGGTGTATAGAGTGTGTATCTGACGTTCAAAACCTATTGTGTATTTATGTTCTAATCTTGTTATTTTACTTCTATCATAACCCTGACCATATGCTATACTACTCCCTATAGTAGTGGTAGCTAGTAAAGCTGCTATGGTTAGTTGTTTTATCATTAGAAGTTCAATGTTCTTTATAACGTACAAAAGTATATAATATTGTTAAAAGACAATAATCTTTTACCATTGTTTCACGTGGAACATTTTGTATGTAGTTATAAGTATTTTCTATTAACATTAATTTCAGCAAAAGTTGTGCCAAATAATCTCATCAACAGTTAATGACACTAAAATTTATTCTTTACTATTTAACTAGTTTTTACCCTTACATTATTGTTTTTTGTTTCATAGTATAACGTTAGTTGTTGTGATGTGATTCGTATCTTTGCGTCATGTTTCCAGTATATGATGTTATTGTTGTAGGTGCGGGTCATGCAGGTTGCGAAGCTGCTGCTGCTGCTGCAAATATGGGTTCAAAGGTTTTGCTCGTTACAATGAACATGCAGACTATAGCTCAAATGAGTTGTAACCCTGCTATGGGTGGTATAGCCAAAGGGCAGATAGTACGTGAGATAGACGCATTGGGCGGGTATAGTGGTATCGTTAGTGATAAGAGTACTATACAGTTTAGGATGCTCAACAAGTCGAAAGGTCCTGGTATGTGGAGCCCACGTACTCAGAACGATAGAATGTTGTTTGCTAGTACTTGGCGAGAGATGCTGGAGAATACACCTAATGTAGATTTCTGGCAGGATATGGTCAAAGGACTAATTGTTTCACGTGGAACAATAGAAGGTGTAGTAACAGGAATGGGTCAAGAGATACGCGCAAAGAGTGTAGTACTTACAAACGGTACCTTCCTAAATGGTGTAATACACGTAGGTGAAAAGCAGTTTGGCGGCGGAAGAATGGGTGAAAAAGGTGCTACCGGGATAACAGAACAACTTGTGGAGTTGGGTTTTGAAACAGATAGACTTAAAACTGGTACTCCACCAAGGGTTGATGGTAGAAGTCTTGACTATTCTAAAATGGAAATTCAAGATGGAGATGAAGAAGTTGTAGGTTTCTCTTACTTACCCATAGATAAAATAAAGCCTCAACAACAAAGATGCTGCTGGATAACGTACACTAATCAGGAAGTACACGATATACTGAAGACTGGTTTTGATCAGTCGCCAATGTATCAAGGCAGAATTAAAGGTAGTGGACCTAGGTATTGCCCAAGTATTGAAGATAAAATAAGCAGGTTTGCAGAAAGAGAAAGACATCAGTTGTTTGTAGAACCAGAAGGATGGAACACAGTAGAGATATACGTGAATGGGTTTAGTACCTCATTGCCAGAAGAAGTACAATATAAAGCATTAAAACTTGTACCCGGTTTCGAAAACTGCAAGTTCTTCAGACCCGGATATGCTATTGAGTACGATTATTTTCCGCCTACGCAGTTAAAATTTACTCTTGAAACTAAGCTTGTTAAGAATCTTTTCTTTGCCGGACAAATAAATGGTACTACTGGTTACGAAGAAGCTGCTTGTCAGGGATTGATGGCTGGTATTAATGCGTCTAGAGCAGCACACGAACAAGAACCACTAGTACTGAAACGTAGTGATGCCTATATAGGAGTGCTAATAGATGATCTAATAAATAAAGGTACTGACGAGCCCTATAGGATGTTTACTAGTAGGGCAGAATACAGAACACTACTAAGACAAGATAATGCAGACTTCAGACTTACAGAATTAGGGTATAATATTGGATTAGCTACTAAGGATCGGTTTGAGCTCATGCAAACAAAGAAAGACAAAGTAAAAGCAATAAGAAAAGTACTATCAGAATTCTCAGTAGATATGGATGCTGCTAATGGATTTTTGCTGACTAACAATTCTGCAGCATTAATAGAAAAAACAAAAGCACTTAAATTACTACTCAGACCAGGAATAGGACTTAAGGATATGATGGCTGCTATACCTACTCTTGCTGAAGCTATTAACGAACAAGACCCGTTGATACTAGAACAAGTGGAAATACAAGCTAAATACGAAGTGTACATAGAAAAAGAACAGGAATTGGTATCAAAGATGGCAAATCTAGAAAATTTGCTGATTCCTGATAGTTTCGATTATGAAAAGTTATCGTCAATATCTTCTGAAGCCAGACAAAAACTACAAAAGATAAGACCAGCTACATTGGGACAAGCAAGCCGAATAAGTGGAGTAAACCCTAGCGATGTGCAGATATTGATGGTGTACATGGGTAGGTAATAAAGGATTGTACAGAGATAGAATAATTAATGAGCAACACAGATGATAGAACCAGCTATTCTGTATTATTGCAAGTATCAGGAAAGGTGTCATAATGAGGTTAGGAATAAGCTGTACGAGCTTGGTTTTTCCACAATCACAGTAGATGATCAAATATCCGAACTTATAGCATCCGATATACTGAATGAAGAAAGATTTGCAAAGGCATATACTAGAGGAAAATGGAGAATGCTACACTGGGGAAGAAACAAGATAAAGCAACAGTTGAAGTTGAAGAACGTATCAGAGTATTGTATAAAAAAGGCATTACTAGAAATACCTGATGATGAGTATATGACTATGATAGATGACCTAACTAAAAAGAAATGGAATGAACTAAGAACGGAAAGGAGTAAGCAAACTAAAAAAGCGAAAGTTTATCGTTACATGCTTCAGAAAGGTTATGAACAAGATTTGGTACTAGGTAGTATTGCAATATGCGACAGTAAGTAGCTTTTCCGTTATAATACTATTGAGCCGAAAAATATGGTTTTTACCTCAATACCGATAAATAGCATTAGACAGAAACTATAAATCACAGAATTTGATAAAAAGGTAAAAAAACACCAAAAATGGGTTAAAAAAGCCACTAAAAAGTGCTTAATCGCTGAGAATTAAATATTTTTTGCGCTTGCTTATACTTGCCCGAATAGCTTATTCTCAGTGCAATATTTTTTGATCAGAAAATCAACCCAAGCGTGATTTATGTTAAAAAATGTATAATATATTATTCCTACTCTTTTAAGCCAGTATTTAACCAACATAGCGTTATTTTTGCGCAAACCGTTTTACCCAAAAAAAGAATGTGATGAATTTCAGAAACACAGTTGTTGCATTCATATTGTTTTTGTTTGCAATGCAGCAATCTGCGGCACAAGAGTCCTATAACGAACGTGCAAAAAAGTATATCAAACAATATGCAGCGTATGCCATAGCAGATCAGCGAATGTCTGGTGTGCCTGCTGCTATTACACTAGGTCAAGGTATATTAGAAACCGAAGCAGGTATTAGTGAGTTAGTAACAGAAGCCAACAATCACTTTGGAATAAAATGTAAGAATGGCTGGCAAGGACCCAGCTTCTTGCACACTGATGATGCAAAAGACGAGTGTTTCAAAAAATACAAAAATGCTTTGGAGTCATACAATGATCACTCTGCACACCTACATCGCAATCCTCGGTATGGGATATTGTTTAATTATTCAGTAACAGATTATGCCAGATGGGCACACGGACTAAAAAAATGTGGATATGCTACCAACCCCAGATACGCATATCAGTTAATAAAAATTATAGAAGAGTTCAGGTTACAGGAGTACACCTATGCCGCGGCAGATAGTTTATCTGACTTAACGGGTATTGATGCAATAGCTGAAGCAAATACTAGTAATGTTTCACAAGAAACAGAGGAGGTATTTATAGCTAAACAAAAAGTTGCAGAAACTACAAAACCTACAGCACCAAGTGTAACTCAGCAAGAACCGACATCACAACCCACACCCATCAAGGACACATTAATAATAGTACATAGTCATAGTTACAAAGGTGCAGCAGGAAATGTAGATAATAACACTGATACTGTTATTAACAGTACTGCAGAGTCGCTGTCTATGTACCCAGCCGAAGAACCATTGGGTATAGAGGGAGCAGTACTAACAATTAATGGTTTAAAAGCGATTACTGCCAAAAAAGGCGACGCATTGTTACAGTATGCAATAAAGCATAAAATCAGGTATGCACAATTGCTGGAGATGAATGATCTGACCGATCAACCTTTGGCTTTCGACTCTTATATATATCTGGAGAAAAAGAATAGTACTGGTCAGAAAGACAAACACACAGTACAAGGAGGAGAAACATTATTAATGGTATCGCAGGCAGAGGGCATCCAACTCAAAAAGCTAGCTGCGCTTAATTTATTAAACACCTTTGAGCAACCAGTAGTTGGTGCAGTATTGGAGTTAAAAACTGTAGCAACTACTAAACCTGCTATCGAAGATTACAAAGACAAACCAATACCGGTATTGGAAAATACTACAGTTGCTGCTACTGAAGAAGTCACTTTCGGTATGTCATTTGAGGCGCCATCTGATAATGCAAAAAAAATTGCAATAGAAAATACCTATAGAGAACTGAAAAAGGAATCAGAAGAAAATACCCCACCAGTAAGTGTTGTAGTACCCGATAGAAGCATAAAAAGCACAAAAAAGGATAGTCCTGAAGTTATAGAAGAAGAGCAACCTAAAAGAAAAAACGGTGTTCAATATTATACTGTGAAAAAAGGGGAAACAGCCTTCTCAATAGCCAAACGAAATGATATTACTGTACAACAGCTAGAGAAATGGAATGCGATAAAAGCACAAAAGCTTAAAGCTGGACAAAAAATAATAGTAAAGAAATAGCAACTATAATGGAAAGGATAAAAATACTGGACAAAACTTTTGTACCATTTATAAGTAAGGAGCAAATAAGCAGTAGAATAGCCGAAGTGGGGGCTCTTATAAACAAAGATTATGAAGGCAAACAGGTCTTATTAATAGCTATCCTCAATGGTTCTTTTGTGTTTGCTGCAGATTTGTTTCGCACACTCACTATCGACGCTGCTATTTCCTTTGTGAAGTTAGCTTCATACAAAGGCACAACATCTACCGGCAATGTAGTAACAGCTATAGGCATGGAAGAAAGACTGAATGATAGACACATAATTATAGTAGAGGATATAATAGATACAGGTAAAACACTTCATGCATTTATGCCTGAAATTTATCAGAGAGATCCAGCATCTGTGAAAATTGCCACATTCCTTGCCAAACCAGAAGCTCTACAGTACCCAGACATAAAAGCAGACTATGTAGCCTACGAAATTGAAAACAGATTTGTAGTAGGTTATGGTCTTGACTATGACGGATATGGTAGGAATATACCTAGCCTCATGGTATTAGAATAGTTATAAAAAGTACTTGTTAGCTAATCTTTCCCCAATGAGATTGTTTGTTTTTTTCAGATAATGCGTAGCGCAATGGTTGGTTTTGAGGTTGTGTAAGTGAAGGATCGTAAGTGAGCAATTGCAATGCTGCTACTCTGGTTTCCTCTAGTATGTCGCTGTCTTGTACTATATCTGCAAGTTTAAATTTTAGTAATCCACTTTGTTTGGTACCATACATATCACCAGGTCCACGCATTGCTAGGTCTTCTTCTGCTATCTTGAATCCGTCGGTAGTAGATACCATTATCTGAATACGCTTATAGCTTTCCTCAGATACTTTGTTACCGGTAAGTAGGATACAATAAGACTGTTCTGCACCTCGCCCTACTCTACCCCTTAGCTGGTGCATTTGCGATAGCCCAAACCGTTCAGCACTTTCTATAAGCATCACAGATGCATTAGGGACATTAACCCCTACTTCTATCACAGTAGTAGCCACTAGCACATTTGCTTCACCCTTCACAAAGCGCTGCATGTTTCGTTCTCGTTCTGCACCGTCTTGCCTACCATGCACCATTGCTATCCGGTACTTATTTTCATCAAACCATATTTTCACTTGTTCATAACCCGCCATCAAGCTTTCATAGTCCATTTTTTCAGACTCTTCTATAAGTGGGTAAACAATGTATGCTTGTCTGCCTTTATCTACCTCTCGTCTCAGAAACTCCATTACTCTGGTTCTGTGACTGTCTTTGCTAGCTATTGTTTTTATAGGTTGTCTTCCTGGCGGCAGTTCGTCAATTACAGATACATCTAGGTCGCCATACATGGTCATAGCCAGTGTGCGAGGAATGGGTGTAGCGGTCATTACAAGTATATGAGGTGGCATTTCGTTTTTCTGCCATAGGCGAGCCCGTTGACCCACCCCAAATCTATGCTGCTCATCTATTACTGCTAATCCTAGATTTTTAAACTGTACATTATCCTCCAGCAAGGCATGAGTGCCTACTACAATACGCAGCGAGCCATCTGCCAATTGTTGCAATATTTCTTTACGTATTTTTCCTTTCACATTGCCTGTAAGCAGCCGTACGGCTATGCCCATCTTACTTAGCAATGCCTCTATACTGTAGTAGTGTTGCTGTGATAATATTTCTGTAGGAGCCATGATACACGCCTGAAAACCATTGTCCAGAGCCAGTAACATCGACATCAGTGCTACTATTGTTTTGCCACTACCCACATCACCCTGCAGCAATCGGTTCATTTGCTTGCCCGTGCCAGTATCTTGCCTTATTTCGCGCAGCACACGCTTTTGTGCATTAGTGAGTTGAAAGGGAAGGTGATTACTAAAGAAGTCGTTAAACAACTCACCCACTTTACTGAAGTGCCACCCTTGCTGAGCTGTGTGTTGTAGCCTCAGCCTGCCAATTTGTAACTGTGACAGGAAGAGTTCTTCCCACTTCATCCGGTGACGCGCTACATATTCATGTTCCTCTGTATCTGGGTAATGAATCCATTTTAGAGCCTGATACTTGCCGCATAGTTTATGGCTGTTACGTATGTCTGCCGATAGTACTTCTATTACATCACCAAGTTGAATTTTCTCAAATAGAGCTTGAGTTAGTTTTGCAAAGGAACGGTTTGTAATTCCGCGAATTCTCAATTTTTCGGTGGTAGAGTAAACAGGTTGTCTGCCCGGAATGCCAGATTCTGCAGTCCATGGTTCTATTTCGGGGTGAGCAATATTAATGATACCATTAAACACATTGAGCTTGCCATAGACTATGTATCTGGTATTTTCTTTCAGAGATTTTTTCATCCATTGTGCACCCTGAAACCATAAAAGTTCTATTCTGCCAGTTTCGTCATACAGCGTTGCCACCAATCTCTTTTTTCTACCTTCTCCATCCTCAGTAATATTAATAAGGGTACCAGCTATTTGCACATTATCGCTTCTTGGATCTATGAAACCTATTCTTGTGATTTGTGATCTGTCGGCATATCTGTATGGGTAGTGATAGAGCAAATCTTCAAAGGTGCTTATCTCTAATTCAGTGCGTAGGAGTTCGCCGCGTTGCGGACCCACTCCTCTTAGGTATTCTATAGGCGAATCTAATATGTACTGCGTCTGGCTGATAGCACAAAAATAACTGATAATCCTACAAACATAATCATTGATTCTGGCGCAATATTTTGCTGTAGTAAACAAAGAATGAACGGACAATAAAATAAAAGCCCCGCAGATGGCTGCAGGGCTATTAATCAAAAAAATTAGAGATTCACACTATGGAAACTTGATGCCAGGATATTTATTAGCATCAGTTTGTGGAATAGTAGACTTGTAGTAAGCATTGATTGCTTTGATGATGTGGTTTGCTACCAGAGCATTACCACGAGCATTAAGGTGTATACCATCTAGCGAAAACGCACCACCAGAAATATACTCTGTAGAGTAATTGATACCATTATATGCCATACCTGTAGACAGGGTTTTCATAAAAGAATTTATGTCTACATAAGCTAGTTTACGCAGTTTGCATTCTTGTTCTATGTAAGCATTAAAGCTTTTTATGGTGTTTCTTATATTCTGAAGTTCATCAGTAGTCAGCACATATTCCTTAGGAATAGGTTTTGTACTTCCCCATCCTGCGCATTTTATTGAGTCGCGCGGCACAGTCATTAGTATCAACTCACCAGGTACTGCCTGACGTGTTTGATCGTCATTGTCTTTGATGATGTAGTAATTGTATCCCTGCAAAAACACCTTGTCAAAAGAAAGAGTAGAATACAAAGCTTGCAGGGTATCAGCATAGCTCTGACGATCTATATACAAACCATTTGCCGGTACCGTGTTGAAGTAAGGTAGTGCACTTACATCAGGTATGTTTATTAGAGCACCCTTAGCAGAGGTACTACTCACTGCTTTCAGAATGCTATCATATGCACTGGTAAATACAGATGTAGGTGTAATGTCGCTGGTGTTGTATATGTTTAAGGTAACAGGTACTGCATTTCCTGTACCATCTCCCTGTCCACCAGCTACAGCATAACCCAATACGTCAGTAACACCCAGCCATACAGTAAAGAATGTAGGCCCCAAATTGTATACTCTTGAGTATAACTCATCTAATGGACGCTGTGCAGGATTATAATAAAAACGCTGTGCGTACTTATTAAGTCCTGCATAACCAGATACCAAATAATCAGCTACACGTATTCTTGGTATTGATATGTTGTTAATCTGTGCGTTATTGATTGGGTTTATATATTTCCAGCTACCGTTAGAATCCAAAGGTAAAGTTGTAGCAACTGGTGCTAATGATACCGTGCCATCGCAGTAAGAGGATGTACCCAAAACCAGCTTTGGTTCTGGATAACCATTGTCACCAGTTACCAAAGGTTGAATGAAAGGACCGTTAGCTCCAAACCCATCTTCTATTGTTTCAAATTGCTCAAACAATCGTTGAGGGTAAGAGTTCAGCTGACCAGATACAGTTAGGCTCTTGTCTGCATAACCAGCACTATAAGAACAACCTACCGCCAGATAGTTAGTGAATACTGCTTCACCTGCGGTAGATGGGGTGGTAACATCTGCACTGGGCTTACAAGAGGCAAACAATATTGCCGCAACACCAATGGTATATAATTTTTTCATCTTGCTCGTTTTATTCAATTTTTTTAGAAACTATAGTACAATCCTATGCCTGGTGCAGCGGCTGTTGTTTTGTATACACCCCCAAAACCTGCGTGGTCATAGTTGCCCTGACGTTTTACAGAGTTTACTCCTTCAAAAGCTGCCATTATCGTCAATCCAGGTAGTGGCTTTACTGTTATACCGCAGCTTAATACTACTCTGTCAGCATCTGGTAAGTCTGGAGACACAAACCCATTAGTAACTGGTGTTGGATCATAAGCAGCACCACCCATTAGGGCTACAGTGTTGCTTATTTTGTAGCAGATACCAAAGCGAGGAGTGAAAGTGTTACGATACTTACGAGGAGCACGAACATTGTTGAGTGATGTAGTTGTTTGTGCAAAATCGAAACGAAGTGTATCGAAAGAATTCCAGCCAGTGTAGTTGAAATCCATTTGAAGTGTAATGTCGTTTAGTCTCCATCCGAAACCTATAGTAGCCACGCCTGGTAATGGTAGACGAGAACTGAACTTAGTATTTGGAAAAGAATCTCTGAGAGAGGTAGGTACTCTGAAGTCTGCAGTACCTGCACTCACATCCATATTTACTTGTGAGCGGTATGTAAGGCCTACTTGGAAGTTTTCTCTCAGTTTCATTTGTGCACCTACATTAAAACCTACACCTGTAGCTGTGCCATGCAAATGTGCCTGACCATCGTCTATATCGGCACCTTGAGCACCATGTACAGGTAATGCTTGTTTGAAATCCACACTTCCAGCACCAAACACAAAACCTGCACCTACCGATAGCCAATCATTGGCACGATAGCTAACAGTGGGTTGAAAAAAAACTGTTTTAAGATCTATTGATTGTACTATATACTTGCCTAGCCAGTTATTATCCCATTTCAGTCCAGCTCCAAATGGAGTATAAATACCTAACCCCAGAGCCAAACGGCTATCTTCATTAAGACGACCACCTATGTATAGGTTGAAAGGTGTAAATGTCTGCGATACGCTTTGTTCGTTAGCAGAGGTTGTACCAGAGTTATCACGATTGCCATATGCAGTAGAAGGCATCAGAAACATAGTACTACCATATACCTGTACTCCTTTCAGTCTCGCAAGACCACCCGGGTTGTAAAAAATAGTGGAGGCATCCCAGGGCCAAGCTGCTCCTGTGCCGCCCATAGCTACCTGCCTCAATCCCTGAAGATTGAGCTGATAACCAGCACCAAAAGAGGTCATTGCAGACAATAACAATGATGCCGTTATTACATGTTTCTTCATAATTCTTGTATTAAAAAATTCGTTGAATCTGAACGCACAGTTTTAATAATCGGGTATTAAGGTATACTGAAATAATTATAAATACAAATACCTACCAAAAAAACCATTGCAAATATACGTTTTAAGATATGGCAATACCAATGGTAGCGATGCTTATTTTTACATTTTGTGCACTAAGTAGCACATTTGCGCAGGCTTCTATAGTAGCTCCTGTAGTTAGCACATCATCTATCAGCAACACATGTTTGCCATTTAGTCTGGTACTATCTGCAAGCAAAAATGCTCCTTGCATATTGTCTGCTCTTTCTGCCCGTGTTTTGGTTGTTTGACTTTCTGTTTTTCTTATACGCATTAACGATAGTTCGTCTACCGTCTTTCCCATTGCTTTTGCTATTATTGCACTCTGATTATAGCCCCTCTCCTGTAGTCGTGAAGCGTGTAATGGCACTGGTATTATTGCATCTACATCGCTAAGCCAACCGCCTTTTTTTAATGTAGCAGCAAGCCTTGCCCCTAGATACTTTCCGTTTTCTATTTGCCCTCTGTATTTCAGGCCGTGTAGTAAATGTTGCAACAGACCATCATCAGTAAAGTAAGCCAGAGATGTAGCTTTTACAAAAGGCACTCTACCTGCAAATCGCATTGCAGTTTCATTATTGTCTTCGTAGTGATAATTGGTTTCTGGCAGCAAAGTACCACAACCCATACACAATACATGTTCTCCACTTATAAGTGGCTTTGAGCAGCCCTCACACAAATCGGGGTATAATAAGTGTATAATACCATTTCGTAGTTCTTTTAGTGAAGGTAAGTTCATAGAAATGAATTGTGCTGTAACCAGCATTTATTTAGATCCCTGATAGAGTTTTAAGAAATACTTCATTTCCTCTTCTTCCAGTATCATTTCTCCATCCTGACACCGCACTACTTTAAGCGTACGTGGTGTTTTACCTTCACAGTTTAGCGACTGCCCGCCACCTAGCTCTTTAATATACCAAGACGGATTATTATCAGCATCGGTGCCACTATATATATATCCCTGCTTACCATCTGTAGACGCACCAGTTACATAAACAGACCTAATATTTCTTGACATATCTATAGTACCTGGACCCGGTGCTGTGCGTTTGTAAACAGTCCACTTTCCTATCATCTCATCTATATTATTTACAGGCCTAGTAGAGTCCTCTTTTTTTATAACGATAGTTTTTACTACTTCCGATTTGTCGGGCTCTAGTTCAAATATTCCTTTGTCATTGGTAAGCACTAGGATTGTAGGTTTGCGTGCCACTACTTTATACCTTGAGTAACCCATATCCAGTATGCTATCTTCGCTTACTGAATAGATGCCTTCATACACAAAACCATTGCGGTGGCGATAAGAAAATGAGTCTTTTACAGAAAATGTCATGTACAAAGTATCTGTGAATAACTGAACAGTACTATCTAATGACATCCGCACCACTTCTTTCCACCTACCGGGTACTATTACTTTTACCTTCTTGTTGTCTATGCACAGAGCCATAGCCGGAAGCAGTGTAAGCAAAACTAGCAAAAATCTGTTTTTTAGGCGCATCATGTACAAATGTAGGAAATGTGATTCATTGCTATTTCTAAATAGTATGTTCTTCATGTTTGTCAGCGGTGCAGCTTCATTACAAGTCGCTTTATTCTTATTTTTACCTCACTCATCATTTTTCAGCACTTTATTTGTTTATTATGCCAGCTTCACCCATTTACATAACGCTCATACAATCTGATATAGTATGGGAAGACAAAAAGTCAAACCTTGAGCATTACCAACATCTTATTGCTAATATCTCTACTGTTAGGCACATTGTAGTTTTACCAGAAATGTTCAGCACGGGTTTTAGTATGTCTCCTGAGGCACTAGCTGAGCCTATGGACGGGCCCACAATCGGTTGGATGAAGAATGTAGCTCGCCAACACCGTTGTATACTAACTGGTAGCCTGATAATAGAAGAGGACGGAAAATATTACAACAGAATGCTCTGGGTGCAGCCAGACGGAATTGTTACCCACTACGACAAAAGACACTTGTTTGGATTTGCAGGAGAAGACCAGCACTATGCGGCAGGGTCATCAAAAATCATTACACAAGTTAATGGTTGGCGCTTTAATCTTATGGTTTGTTATGATCTTAGGTTTCCTGTTTGGTCACGCAATCACGGAGAGGCGTTTGACGTGCTTATTTACGTAGCTAACTGGCCAGAACAACGTAGCTTGGCATGGAAAACACTATTACAAGCTAGGGCAATAGAAAATCAATGCTATGTAGTGGGTGTAAACAGGATAGGTAAAGATGCAAAAGGCAACAATTACACTGGCGATAGTAGTGTATTTGGCCCATTAGGCGAAACCCTCTGGCAGCATTCTCTTACACAAGCAGTACACACCATTGTTCTGGATGCAGAGGCATTAAATACAGCTAGGCAATATTTGCCATTTCTAAAAGATGCAGACAAGTTCTTGTTGCTTTAATAAAAAGTATTTTCGAGACGGGTATTTACATATTTACCAATTCCAAGTAGACACATTCTCAGTATCTGCAGCAAAATCTCTCTTCAAAACTCTATAAGTTTTGCCTATAGTACCATTAGCATATCCCAACACATTTATTAACCAAAAGAACATAAAAAGTGCTGTTTACATACAAACATTGTTCTGTATTGCCGAAAAACCATCCATTTCCAGTATTCCTGCTTTCACAGTTTCTCTCAATGTAATGTTAACTTGTTGTAACCAAACGGGAAATCAAAACCAGTTGGCACAGCTTTTGCGTATGTATAATCAAATTCGTTTGTTATGAAAAAGAGAGCCGTAATTTATTTCAGCAAAAACAAAGCATTAAAGATTCTTGAAAGCCCTTTGTCTGCCGACCTCAAAACTTTGCTAAGTGCCACATTTGCACTGTCGCATAGCCGAGTGGTAAAGAATCATATCCAAAACACACTTATGCAGTTAGAGTCCCCATCTTACAAACTTACTGCCTGATTATAGCAATCCTACAATTTTGTATAGTTTCTATATATATGCCATGTGTGTTTGATTAGTGTGTATGAGTGGGTGCAACGCAGCACAAATAACAGTTTGTGCTGCGTTTATTCTTTCCATTAAAATAAAGTATCCAAAGTTCTTTGGTTTTGGATTTTACGTACATTTGACTACCACAAATCATTTATATTCACTTATTGGAGTGAATTTCTAAATTTTTTTGAAAAATCTTAACATTATTTGATTTTTGGCTTCATTTTTGCTGTAATAGTTATTGAGTGATATTTTGAAGAGTGAAGTTGTACATTTTAATTAGAGCATGAAAAAAATTATCTTATTTGTAGTTAGTTGTACTTTGTTTTTCTTTACGGTGCAGGCTCAAACTTCCCGTCCTCCGATGGAAGAGGTTGTTAATGCCATAAAAAATAACCGTATCGAAGACCTGTCGAAGTTTTTCGATAACATTGTACCTGTAACTATCAACAATAATCAGACTATTTACAGTCGCAATCAGGCAGAGGCGGTCCTTAAAGATTTTTTTGAGAGGAATATTCCCAAAGATTTCTTGATAATGGACAATGGCTCTCCCAACAACACTTCAAAATTTATCATCGGCAGCCTCATAACGCCTAGCGGCAACAAGTACAATGTGTACATTCTTATGAAGCAAAAAGACAGTAACTTCTACTTACAAGAAATAAGAATAAACAGAGAATAACCGACTTTTTATAGTCGGTTATTTTTTTGCTCAAAACGTTAGTTTTGTACCGCAAAACCGGTTCTGAGAAATACATGAATTAATCCTTTCTTTTTGCACTTTTACAAAGACCTCTGAAAAAGAAAAAAACCGTTTCAGCACATGCCGAAACGGTTTTTTTATTATGATAAAGCTGGTATTTACTACACTTCTCTATTAGGATCAAATGCTTCTAGCTCCTTGGCTACAGCCGTAAGGAAGCTAGCACCTATAGAACCATCTATAATGCGGTGATCATAGCTCATAGACAGATACATCATGTGGCGAATAGCTATTACATCACCATCTTCTGTTTCCAGTACCATAGGTCGTTTTTTGATAGCACCTACGGCCAGTATAGCCACCTGTGGCTGATTGATGATAGGTGTTCCCATCAGGCTACCAAATGTACCTACATTTGTAACGGTAAATGTACCACCCTGTGTGTCATCAGCTTTCAGCTTGTTATTGCGTGCAGCATTTGCCAGAGCGTTTACGTCTTTAGTAAGACCTAGCAGGTTTTTTGTTTCTGCGCTTTTTATCACAGGTACTATCAGGTTGCCAGAAGGCAAAGCCGTAGCCATACCCAAATTGATATCTTTTTTCATGATGATGTTATAGCCATCTAGGCTACTATTGATCATCGGAAACTTGCGTATACTGTTTACTATTGCCTCAAAAAATATAGGAGTGTACGTTATTTTCTCGCCATATTTCTTTTCAAACTGTCCTTTATTTTTGTCTCTCCACTTCACAATATTGGTCACATCGGCCTCAGTAAAGCTAGTAACGTGTGGAGATGTGGATTTACTGCGCACCATATGGTCTGCAATGAGTTTCCTCATTCTGTCCATTTCTATTATTTCTACGTTGCCCGATACCACCATTGGTGAAGCAGCAGGTTTTGGAGCAGCAACTATAGGCGCTGCGGCTACAGGTGCGGGTTGTGGTGTAGGAGCAGCTATAACAGGTGCTGCAGCTCGGTTGGCCACATACGCCAGAATATCTTTTTTGGTTACACGACCTTCATTTCCTGTACCCGATATGTTTTCCAGTTCAGTCATACTGATACCTTCTGTGCCGGCAATATTCAGTACCAATGGCGAATAGAATCTGGCACCAGATGAAGCTGAGTGAGCAGGAGCAGTTACCGGAGGAGTGTATGAGGCAGTCTGTGCTGGTGCAGCCACTGCGGGGGCGGCTGGTGCAGCGGCTACTGCGCCACCAGCATTGATGCGGGCTATCACAGCGCCTACAGGTACTACGTCGTTCTCTTTGTATAGTAATTCAGTAATCACACCAGCACCAGTAGAGGGCACTTCGCTATCTACCTTATCTGTAGCTATGTCCAGTAGGGTTTCATCCATCTTAACGGTGTCGCCGACCTGTTTGTGCCATTTGAGCACGGTAGCCTCCATTATGCTTTCTCCCATTTTGGGCATTACAACATCAACTATCGCCATAATATGGTTTTAAGTTATTTTATAAAAACGCTGCAAAAATAATCATTTGAGGGGCAATTTTCGTGCTTTTTATTTAAACAGGTTATTAGCTTCAGATTAAATGATGAAGTATAGCTGTATTGAGTCGACATAACAGGCCAAATTATCAGTAAAAAACAGTTGATAGTTAAGCGTAACAATGACCTTCGTTAACAAACGGATTGCAGGATGCAATGAAAATGCTACTTTCACACTTTGGAATTTTGTGTCCCTAAAAAAAGGTGCGTATGTGTCGGATTTCTTTATTGTTGCTGAGTTTTATACTTATTTCTAGTTCTATATTCGGGCAGTCTCCCAAACGTGAATTCAGAGGAGCATGGATAGCCACTGTGGCAAATATAGACTGGCCGTCAAAGCCAGGGCTAGCTGCGGTAGAGCAGCAGCAGCAATTTATACGACAGCTCGACCAGCTTCAGTCGGTGGGTTGTAATGCCGTTATTGTGCAGATAAGGCCTGTGTGCGACGCCTTTTATGCATCTAAAAAAGAACCGTGGAGCCATTACCTTACAGGCAGGCAGGGCGAACCTCCCTTCCCTTACTACGATCCGCTGGTGTTTATGGTAGAGGAGGCGCATAAGCGGAATATGGAATTTCATGCTTGGTTCAATCCTTTTAGGGCATTGATGGATAGTAAAAAAAACCTCAATCCACCTACACATGTTACTCGTACTCACCCCGACTGGATAATAAGTTATGGCGGAAAATCATACATAGATCCAGGCATACCAGACGCCCGCGACTATGTAATAGATATCATAACAGATGTAGTGAAAAGATATGATGTAGATGCGGTGCACCTGGATGATTACTTCTATCCATACAGATTACCCGGACAGGAGTTTGGTGATGGGAAGAGTTATGCTAAATATGGACAGGGTACCAGTAAAGATGACTGGCGCAGAGAAAACGTTAGCCGTTTCGTATCATTGCTCAATACTAGTATCAAACATGTGAAACCTTACATGAAACTAGGCATAAGCCCCTTTGGTGTGTGGCGCAATAAAAGCAAAGATCCGCAGGGCTCTGACACAAAAGGTGGACAAACAACTTATGACGACCTATATGCCGATGTGCTCATGTGGCTGCAAAAAGGGTGGGTAGACTATATGATGCCTCAGCTATATTGGGAGCACTCACATAAAGCAGCTCCGTTTTCAGTATTACAACCTTGGTGGTATGAGCATTGCTACCAGCGCCATGTATATTACGGATTGGGTTTGTATAGAATGACAACAGCCAAAAGCGGCCCTTATGCCTCGCCAAATGAATTAATGTGGCAATTAAGAGATATTCGCCAACGTTGCCCCAACTCTGGGTATTCATTCTATAGTGCATCTTGCTTCGACAAAATAAAAGCACCTATTAAAGACAGTTTACAAAAGAACTTTGCTAAGTATCCTGCCCTCATTCCTCCTATGACGTGGATAGACAGTATAGCCCCTGAAGCGCCAGTATTATCAGTAGTAGAGGGTAAGCTGGAATGGCAAAGCAAAAATACTGATGGTGCGCCAGAAAGATATGTATTGTACAGATTTGCTGCTAACGAACCTATAGACTTGGAACGCAATGACCGTATAATTTCTATACAACAAGAAAATACTTACAAAGAATCTTCACCCAAAAAAGGGGTTGTATACATAGTAACAGCACTAGACAGAATGTGGAATGAAAGTAAAGCTAGTAATACCGTAAAAATGTAACCTTTTATGCCGTCGTATTTGCAGCAGGTTCGTCTTTAGGTTTTCTTCCCATCATTTTATCTACCCATTTTTTAGACATAAATGGGCGTTCAATGTACAGGTAAAAAACGGAAGCTATGAGCAATATGGGTATGATAAGAAGCACAAACTGCAAAAACAAATTGGGTAAATAATAGTTGGTAAAGGTTACATTAACCGTGTATCTACCCAGCATAGATATAACGGTATAGTGTATAAGGTATGTCGTATAGCACATACCGCCTATTATGGGAACGAATTTGTAACTGAATACTTTTTTTACCGCCTCATTCCTCAAAATAATGTAGTAAAGTAAACCTATCATAAATGGGAAAAGGATAGCCAATGGCAGTAATTCTAGTCTTGGATAGTTTTCCCACCTAGGCATTAAAAACATAACAAGAAATACTATAACAGCAACAGGTGCCATCCATTTTTTCTGAAAGGTTTCAATAGCAAAACCGCTAACATAAAAATCTGCAATTAGTATACCTATTAAAAAGTGCTGAATTGAACCATACAAACTTAAAAAAGTAGGTGGATAAAAGTGTTGAAGGGTCACAAACAAAACAATAAGACCCGATATCAATAAACGCCTGAATGTACGGGGCAAAGCCACCATCTTAAAGAGTAACGGAGCTATGATATAATACTGTATTTCCACTTCTAGTGTCCATGCTACTACAGTTACAAGAGGGGTATGGTGAAATATAAGGTTATGAGAGTATACAAGAGAAGCCAGAAGACTTGGGAAAAGTGTAGCGAAGGTATGAGTATGCAACAGTAGTTGTGCTATAAAAATACATATCATCACTATGAAGTAGGGAGGCTCCAGCCTTGTGACTCTACGAACATAATACTGTTTAAGGTCTATTTTTTTGCCATTATTTATAAAGTGATTTGCAAAAGGCATGCAAAGTATAAAACCACTAATAGCAAAAAATAATGGTACACTTCTGTCTGCATTAATAAAAAACTGATCAAACCAATAATAGTCTTGTGGATGGTCAACAAATTTTACGCTAGTTTTTTCCAGAAAATAGCCTTTGATATGAAATAAGGTTACCAAAGTAAGAGACAGAAAACGCATTCCATCAATTTCTGCCAGATATACCTGATTGCTGGTAATACGTCGGAATTTATTTGCCAGTTTGGTTAACATCCTTTCTGTAAAACGTTGAGGGCTAAAGGTATAAATCTTTGAATAATGAACCAAACGCCATTTACTGTGAAATCCCGTAATTTTACCCACTATGAATCAAGCAAGAGAACTAGCATTAGTGGTGGACAAAATAGTGGCAAACGATAACCTGCATACTCATTGGCTAAATTGTTTGTCTATGATGGAGAATACAGGAGCTAGGAAAATTTCCAAATATGAAGACCCCATACATACCAGTATTATAGTATTGAAGCATGCGGCTGAAGAAGCAAGGCATGCATACTACCTAAAAAAACAAATAGGAAAGCTGAATGCTGATGCTTGTCCCGACTATACTCATCCATTCCTGCTGGCTCCTACCGAAACGCACCATTACCTAAACAGACTGGATGTTGCAGCCTGCCGCTATCTTAAAGAACACATGAATCTCGCTGGTCGTGCGCTCATGCACGGGGCTTATTTGTTGGTTACATACTCTATAGAGGTTAGGGCAGATATGTTATATGGTGTATATCAGGAAGCATTAACAAGATACCAATCGAAAGTAAACGTAAAGTCTATTATAGCAGAAGAGGAAGGACATCTGGAAGAAATGCAAAAAATGCTGGTCGATTTTCATCCCGATTGGGAACGCATTGCCGCAGATGTATGTGCCATAGAAACAGAACTGTTTGGTTTATGGATTAAAGCTATAAGCAAGGCAATAACGCAATAGTATTACTATCGCCAATAGATGCATTCTTATCTTTTAGCATTTCTTTAATTTATTCTGTTCTACTTTCGTCACCAGAAAAAAGCACAGAAACTAATGCAAACAAACCAAAGCAAAACAGCACTATGGCTTAAACCTGTGTATTGCCTGTTGGTATTGTTTGGACTATTTTTCTTTTCTCAAAGCAATGTCGATACCAACACACGACATACTTATGTAGCACTGCACGCATCTCATGCACAGCTCAACATAAGCGAAATTGATTTAGAATTACCAAAGGAAACAGTAGACCTACATCACAGATCAGAGCATAAAAGAAATCATATAGTTCAGCGAAAGCGGGGAATTGTTGCTTTCTTCATTAAAAGAAGTATCCAAACGTGGGAGCAAACTACCCTTTGCAACTTTTCATGGGTAACACACAACTACAATAGTTGTGCGCTCTTATTTATTCGCCCCCTATACTACGTATACCTATTCAGGTGTGCTTTGTTTTAGAATTTTATTGCAGTTTAACTATTTACACAGTCGAGCATTTTGTTTGGCTGTCGTGCGTTCTATTTCAATTCATTCTAACTACAATCAATGCGACCATCTTTTATTATCCTTTCATCGGTTATCCTGATGACTGTAAGTGCGTGTAATAATACCAACAAGAAAAAGCCCCAATTTGCTCAAGAAATACCTACTGTAAGTGTGGAAAAAAAAGATATAAAACTCGATCACCTCTATGTGTCAGATATACAGGCCATAAGAAATGTAGAGATCCGCAGTAAAGTATCTGGGTTTTTGGAGGCTATATATGTAGATGAAGGAAAAGCAGTAAAAAAAGGACAGGCTTTGTTCAAACTATCTGAAAATGAACACAAAAACGAGGTCGCAAAAAACAGAGCACAACTAAGCATAGCTCAGGCAGAAGTGAAAAGTGCTGAAGTTGAATACAAACGTGTGCAAACGCTTGTACAGAAAAACATAATTTCAAAAACAGAACAAGATTTAGCTTTGTCGCGTCTCAATGCTGCAAAATCAAAGGTCGATGAAGCAAACTCTAATCTAGGTAACGCGCTACACAAACTTTCTTATACTGTAATAAGAGCTCCTTATGATGGTATAATTGACAGAATACCGATGAAAATAGGTAGCCTTATAGAAGAGGGTACACTCATGACATCAGTATCTGACATTAGTGCAATGTATGTATATTTCAACATATCAGAGAACGAATACCTTACCTACAAACGTGCCAGAAATAAAGATACTACTGTCGAAAACAGATCAGTACACTTGGTATTGAGTGACGGTAAAGACTACGGAAGTTTAGGTATAATAGAAACGGTGGTGAGCGAATTTCATGAATCTACTGGCTCTATTGCCTTCAGGGCCAAATTCCCCAACCCTAATCAGCTACTCAAACACAATGCTACTGGGAAAGTGAAACTGACTACTAATGTAGCCGGAGCACTATTGGTGCCGCAAAAAGCCGTCTTTGAAATACAAGACAAAAACTATGTCTTTGTCGTAGGCAAAGATAACATCGTTAACATGCGGCAGTTCAAACCAGGTGGTCGCACCCATCAATACTACATAGTAGAATCGGGGCTGGCAGAAGGAGACATGATTGTATATGAAGGTATACAGAACATGAAAAGTGGCACTAAAATCACTCCCAAAAACATATCTGTTGACAACAGAAAACAGCTTACTACTCTGTAATAAACTGAATGCAACTGTAATACTTGCTGGTGTAGCTAAATAGAGTAGCCACACTCTTATGATAATTATACATACTTAATAAAAATCCTAATGTTCAATATATTTATTAAAAGACCAGTGTTATCGCTGGTCATATCGCTTATTATTGTTTTGCTGGGTATTCTCTCTCTTACTCGGCTTCCAGTCACTCAGTTCCCAGATATTGTACCCCCTTGTGTCACTGTTACCGCTAACTATATTGGCGCAAACGCAGAGGTGTGTGCAAATGCAGTAGCCATTCCGCTGGAGAAAGCAATAAATGGTGTGCCTGGCATGACATATATGTCAACCGTTACCAGCAACAATGGTACCACTATCATACAAGTAAACTTTAAGGTAGGCACAGACCCCGACGTAGCTGCTGTAAATGTACAAAACCGTATAACTACCATACTAGACGAGCTACCTGAAGAGGTAATAAAGGCAGGGGTAACCACTGAAAAAGAGGTGAACAGTATGCTTATGTACCTCAATATCGTAAGCTCAGATACCATGCTCGACGAAAAGTTCATTTACAACTTTGCAGATATCAACATACTAAAAGAACTAAAACGGATACATGGTGTGGGGTTTGCCGATATTATGGGCGTGCAAGATTACTCTATGCGTGTGTGGCTAAAGCCCGACAGATTGCATGCATACAATGTATCTACCGATGAAATAATAGAAGCACTCAGAAAACAAAACGTAGAGGCTGCTCCCGGAAAAACAGGTGAAAGCTCTGGTCGCAGACCACAGTCGCTGCAATATGTACTGAAGTACACTGGAAAGTTTTCTACGGCCGAACAGTATGAAAACATTATAATTAGAGCAGATAAAAGCGGTTCTTTTCTTCGGTTGAAAGACTTAGCAGAAGTAGAATTTGGATCTGAAGACTACTCTATGACATCCAGAACAGATGGCAGACCCTCTGCTTCCATTATGCTCAAACAGCGACCAGGCTCTAATGCAAGAGATGTTATAAACAACGTAAAAAAAAGAATGGAAGAACTGAAACAAAGTTCTTTCCCAGATGGCATGACCTACAACATCAGTTACGATGTTTCCAGATTTCTCGACGCCTCCATACATGAAGTACTCAGAACACTAGTAGAGGCCTTTTTGCTAGTGTTTGTTATTGTTTTCCTTTTCCTACAAGACTGGCGTTCTACTGTCATACCCGCATTGGCTGTACCAGTAGCGCTTATAGGCACATTATTTTTTATGCAGGTACTGGGCTACTCTTTAAATCTGCTAACGCTATTTGCCCTCGTACTTTCTATAGGCATAGTGGTCGATGATGCTATAGTAGTGGTCGAGGCTGTCCACGAAAAAATGACTCGACACCACATGTCGGCTTTCGACGCCACCATTCATTCTATGAAAGAGATAAGTGGTGCCATTATTGCTATTACTTTGGTCATGTCGGCAGTGTTCCTACCCGTTACTTTTATGGATGGACCAGTGGGAATTTTTTACAAACAGTTTTCAATCACACTAGCTATTGCCATAGTAATATCTGGTATTAATGCGGTAACGCTCACACCAGCTTTGTGTGCTCTGATACTGAAACCCACCCATGGCACTGATGGTAACGGTCTGTTAGCAAGATTCTTTAGGAAATTTAATGCTGGCTATGACAAGATAACAGGCAAATACAAAAACTTACTGGTGAAAATAGTAGGTCGTAGACTGTTTACAGTGCTACTCCTTTTGGTATTTGTCGTTGCTACTTTAGGCATCAATAACATACTCCCTACAGGCTTTATTCCTACAGAAGATCAGGGAATGATATATGCTAATGTCACTACTCCAGCAGGTGCAACTCTGGAAAGAACAGAAAAAATACTAAGTGGAATACAGAAAGTTGCAGCATCAATAGAGGGTGTAGAATCTGTTTCTACATTATCGGGATATAGTCTGATGACAGAAGTTGCAGGTGCATCTTATGGCATGGCTATGATAAATCTGAAACCCTGGGATAAACGCAAACATGCCAATGAAATTATGGCAGAACTCAATGAAAAATCTAAAGTACTTACCGATGCCAGCATACAATACTTTGCACCGCCTACCGTTCCCGGTTTTGGTAATGCCAGTGGTTTTGAGCTGAGGCTCCTCAACAAAAACGGCGATGACGACATTGCCAATACTGCCGAGGTAACCAATAAGTTTATAGAAGAGCTAAACAAAACCGATGGAATAGTGAATGCCGTTACAGGTTTCAACCCCTACTTCCCTCAATATATGATAAGTATAGATCAAGAAATAGCAGCTAAAAAAGGTATCAATATAAGCACTGCAATGACTACACTTAAAACACTGCTCGGTAGTTATTATGCTACCAATTTTATCCGTTTTGGGCAGATGTATAAAGTGATGCTACAAGCTTCTCCTCAGTACAGACGTAAACCAGAAGACATACTAGACCTGTATGTAAAAAACAATGAAGGAGAAATGGTGCCTTACTCCTCATTTATTAAAATGGAACGTGTGTACGGACCTGAGCAATTGACTCGTTATAACATGTATGTATCTGCTATGATAAATGGCGAAGCTGCAGATGGTTACAGTAGTGGCGACATCATAAAAAAAATTGAAACTAAGGCAGCTAGTATGCTACCCAGAGGGTTTGATATAGAGTGGTCTGGAATGACCCGAGAGCAGGTAGCTGCGGGCAATCAGGTTGTCTTCATTTTTATTATCTGCTTGTTGTTTGTGTATCTACTTTTGTCCGCCCAGTACGAAAGTTTTATACTTCCGCTGGCAGTTATTCTCTCCCTTCCTGCGGGTATTTTTGGCACTTATTTTTTGTTGTATATCACCGGACTGGAAAATAATATTTACGCACAAGTAGCCCAAGTCATGCTAATAGGTCTACTAAGCAAAAACGCAATCTTGATTGTAGAGTATGCTGAGCTCTTACGAACCAAGGGGCGAACAGTATTTGAGGCAGCTGTCGAGAGCGCGATACTTAGGCTAAGACCCATACTCATGACCTCTTTTGCATTTTTGGCAGGGCTTATTCCCCTTTGTATTGCCAGTGGTGCAGGCGCAGCCGGAAACAGATCTATAGGTACAGCTGCAGCGGGTGGTATGCTTACAGGTACTGTATTTGGAGTCATTATTATTCCCGGTCTTTATTTCATTTTTGCCTCGGTAAATGAAAAGATTGGCAAAAAGAAAAAATCGCCATCAGAAAATATCGTAACGACTAACAATCAACATCATGCATAATAATATAAAAACAATAGTTACAATTTGTTTGCCTCTACTACTTCTGTGGGCAGGATGCAAAGCCCCACAAAAAGTATTCACCAGTGCAGACAACAAACTACCAGACACCTATCAGGGCAGCACAGATACTACAGTACCTGTCCTGCGCAAAGATTTTT